>DASUZD010000266.1:0-8282 GCA_036377055.1 Gaiellaceae bacterium
CGATTCTCCTCGACGTGGACGGTGTGCTGACGGTCTCCGGCGAGGCGATCGCGGGCGGGGCGGCCGCGGTCGACCGGATGCGGCGTGACGGGCACCGGCTCCGCTTCGTCACGAACAACACCACGCGGTCGCGCGCCACTCTCGCTGCGGAGCTTCGCGAGCTCGGGATCGAGCTCGGCGACGACGAGCTCCAGACGACGGGGACGGCCGCGGCGCGTGCGCTCGCAGGGAAGCGCGTCCTCGCGCTGACGATGCACGGGATCGTCGATGACCTCGGGGGGATCGAGATCGTCGGCGAGGGCGCGGACGCTGTCCTGATCGGCGGCGCCGACGAGACACTCGAGACGAACCAGGTCTTCACCTACACGAATCTCGCGCGGGCATTCCACGAGCTCGAGGCGGGCGCTGAGCTGTACTGCCTCCACAAGAACCGGTGGTGGCAGACAGCGCGCGGCCCGCTGCTCGACACCGGCGCCTTCGTCGCCGGCCTCGAGTACGCGGCCGACGTCGAGGCGACCGTCCTCGGCAAACCGAGCGCGACGTACTTCACGGCCGCGCTTGAGGCGCTCGACGCCGAGCCGGAGCTGACGTGGATGGTCGGGGACGACATCGAGGCGGACATCGCAGGCGCCCAGCGCTTCGGCCTGCGCACGGTGCTCGTGCGGACGGGGAAGTTCCGTCCCGACGCGGTCGAGCAGGGCGACGTCAGGCCCGACGGGATCGTGTCATCGATCGCGCACCTTCCGGACTGGCTCGAGACCGCGCGATGAAGGTCGGCGTCGACCTGATCGAGATCGAGCGGATTCGACGGGCGCTCGAGCGGTATCCGCGCTTCCGCGAGCGGTGCTTCACCGAAGCGGAGCGCGACTACTGCGAGTCGCGGCCGAACCCGGCCCAGAGCTATGCGGGCCGGTTCGCCGGGAAGGAGGCAGTCGGGAAGGCGCTCGGCTTCGGAGTGGCGCGCGCCTTCGCGTGGCGCGACGTCGAGATCGTCGGCCGGCCGAAGCCGGGCGTGCACCTGCACGGGCGGGTGAAGGCGTGGGCGGAGCGGTTCGGCGCGGGCGAGATCGACCTGTCGATGACGCACTCGCGGGAGCTCGCGTCGGCGACCTGCGTCGTCGAAACCCGTTGATGCTCGAACCCCTCTACACCGCCGACGAGATGCGCGCGGCGGAGGCGGGGCACGACGTGGGGGAGATGATGGAGCTCGCGGGGCGCGGCGTCGCCGAGGCGATCCTGCGGCGGTACCCGGAGGCGCGCCGGATCGCGTGCGTGTGCGGAGGCGGTGCGAACGGAGGCGACGGCCGGATCGCCGCGCGCGTGCTTCGCGAGGCGGGACGCGACGCGGTCGAGGAGCTCGTCGGCGGGGCGGACCTGGTTCTGGACGCGCTCTTCGGCACTGGCTTCCACGGTGAGCCGCGGCCCGAGGCGGCGGCGCTGATCGAGCGGATGAACGGGGCCGGGGCGCCGGTGATCGCGGTCGACGTGCCCTCGGGCGTCGACGCGTCCACGGGCGAGGTGGCCGGCGCGGCCGTGCGGGCCGAGCTGACGGTGACGATGCACGCGTGGAAGGTCGGCCTCGCCGTGGCGCCGGGCCGCTTCCATGCCGGCGAGGTCGAGGCCGTCCCGATCGGCGTCGAGCATTCCGATGCCCGGAACCGGCTCGTGACCGACGAGATCCTGCGGCTCGTCCCGCTCCGCAGCCCGGAGGACAACAAGTACTCGGCGGGTGCTGTGTTGGTCGTCGGCGGAGCGCCGGGCCTGACCGGTGCGGCCTGCCTCGCGGCGGAGGCGGCCTTTCGCGCGGACGCGGGCTACGTCGCGGTCGCCGTCCCGGAGCGCTCGCTGCCGATCGTCGAGCAGCGCCTGCTCGAGGCCGTCAAGCGGACGCTCGACGAGATCGACGAGCTGCTGCCGCGGATGGGGGCGCTCGCACTCGGGCCGGGTCTCGGTCGCGGGCCGTCTGAGCGCGCTCTCGTTCGCCGCCTGCTCGAGGAGACGTCGCTTCCCGCCGTCGTCGACGCGGACGGGCTCTTCGAGCTGGAGCCGTTCGAGCGTGACGCGCCAACGGTGCTGACGCCGCATGCGGGCGAGCTCGCGCGGCTGATCGGCGAAGGCTCGGAGTGGGTCTCGGCGCACCGGCTCGCGGCGCTCGAGCGCGCTGTCGAGCGCTTCGACTGCGTCGTCCTGCTCAAAGGCGCGGACACGCTGATCGGCGCCCCCGGCGACGGCGTGCTCGCGCACGTGTCGACCGAATCGGGGCTCGCGACTGCGGGCACCGGCGACGTGCTGACGGGAATCGTCGCGGCGTTTCTCGCGAAGGGCCTCGACGCGCGGACCGCCGCCGCCGCGGCCGCCGCCGCCCACGCCCGCGCTGCGCGGCTCGCTCCTCACCAGGCCGGCCTTGTCGCGAGCGACGTGATCGAGCTCCTGCCGCGCGCGCTTGCCTGAGCTCGCCGCCGTCACCGGCGCGTTCTCTTACACCGGCGCCGCGATCGCGGAGCGTCTCCTCGCGGACGGCCTCCGCGTGCGCACGCTCTCGCGGCGCAACGATCCGTCGAGCCCGCTGCACCGCCGGATCGAGGTCGCGCCGCTCCAGTTCGCCGACGAGCCGGCGCTCGTCGAGAGCCTGCGCGGCGCGCAGACGCTCTACAACACGTACTGGATCCGGTTCGAGCGCGGCGGGTCGACGTTCGAACGCGCGGTCGCGAACACCCGCACGCTCTTCCGCGCGGCGCGGTCGGCGGGGGTCGAGCGCGTCGTCCACCTCAGCGTCTCGAACCCGAGCGCGGACTCGCCGCTTCCGTACTTCCGCGGCAAGGCGCAGTGCGAGCAGGCGCTGGCCGAGTCGGGGCTCGAACACACGATCGTCCGGCCGACGCTCGTCTTCGGCCCGCGCGACATCTTGGTGAACAACATCGCGTGGATCCTGCGCCGCTTCCCGCTCTTCCTCGTGCCGGGGAGCGGTCGCTATCGCGTCCAGCCGGTCTCGGTCGAGGACGTGGCCGAGATCGCCGTCACGGCTTCCGGCACGGTCGACGCGGCCGGCCCGGAGGTGCTGAGCTTCGACGAGCTCGTCCGTGCGGTCGGCGCCGCGATCGGGCGGAGGCGGACGCTCGTCCACGTGCGTCCGGGGGCGGCGCTCGGGCTCGGCGGCCTCGTCGGAGCCGCATGTCGCGACGTTCTGCTGACGCGCGACGAGGTCGCCGGGCTCCAGGCGGAGCTGCTCGTCTCGCAGGCGCCGCCACTCGGGACGAAGAGCTTCCGCGACTGGCTGGCGAGCCACGGGGGCGACCTCGGGAGAAGGTACGTGTCCGAGCTCGCGCGAAACTTCCGTCCGTATGCACCGCTCTGAGCTGACGATCGACCTCGGCGCGCTGCGGCGGAACGTCGCGACCCTCCGGCGCGCGCTCGGCAGCGCGGAGCTGTGGGCGGTCGTCAAGGCGGACGCGTACGGGCACGGCGCCGCGGACGTCGCCGGCGCGGCGCTCGGAGCCGGCGCGACGGCGCTCTGCGTCGCGACCGTGCCGGAGGCGCTCGCGCTTCGCCGTGAGTACCCGGACGCGCGGATGCTGGTGATGGGCCCAGCAGGAAACCGCGAGGTCGCCCAGGCGCGCGAGGCACGGCTCGAGCTGGCGATCGTCGACGGCGAGGTGCCGGAGGGTGTTCGCTGCCACCTGAAGCTCGACACCGGCATGGGCCGCTACGGCCTCGCCGAGCTGCCCGAGCTGCCGGTCGAGGTCGTCGGGCTGATGAGCCACCTCGCGACCGCGGACTGCGACGCGGCGTTCGCGGAGCGCCAGGTCGAGCGCTTCCGGGAGGCGACCGCCGCGTACCCCGACCTCACGCGACACGTGGCGAACAGCGCCGCCGCGCTTCGGCTTCCCTCGTCCCATTTCGACGCGGCTCGGTGCGGCATCGCGCTCTACGGGCTCTCGCCGTTCGGCACGGATCCGGCAGACGATGGGCTCGAGCCGGTACTGCGCTGGGAGAGCCGTCTCGCGCAGGTGAGGCGACTCGCGCCCGGCGAGAGCACGGGCTACGGGCGGCGGTTCGTGGCCGAGGAGCCGACCTGGATCGGGATCGTGCCCGTCGGGTACGGGGACGGGTTCCGAAGAGACCTGACCGGAACGGAGGTGCTCGTCGAGGACGAGCGGCGGCCGGTCGTCGGCACCGTTTCGATGGACTCGTTCGCCGTCGAGCTCAGCCGCGAGCTGCCGGTCGGGACGCCGGTCGTCCTGCTCGGCCATGGCCTTCTGGCGGAGGAGCACGCGCGCGTGGCGGGCACGATCACGTACGAGCTCGTCTGCGGGATCGAGTCGAGCCCGGTACGGGCGCGGCGGACGGTGATCGATGCGTGACGCCGTACGCGAGGCGCTCGCCGGCGAGGAAGCCTGGATCGTCGGCGGCGCGGTGCGCGACGAGCTGCTCGGCCGGCCGATCGTCGACCTCGACGTCGCGCTCGCCGAGCCGGAGCGCGCTGCGCGACGCTTCGCCCGAGCCTCGGGCGGCGCCCCGTTCCCGCTCTCCGAGCGCCACGGGGCGTGGCGGGTCGCGCTCGACGGCGGGCGAACGGTCGACTTCACGCCGCTGCGCGGCCCGCTCGAGGACGACCTCGCGACCCGCGACTTCACCATCAACGCGATCGCCATCCCCATCTTCGGCGGCGCGGCGATCGACCCGTTCCGCGGCCGCCAAGACCTGGAGGCTCGAATGCTCCGCGTCGTCTCCGACTCCGTGTTCGCCGACGACCCGCTCCGGCTGCTCCGTGCCGTTCGCCTCGAAGACGAGCTCGGCCTGCGGATGGACGCTGCGACCGAGGAGCTCCTGCGCGCGCACACCGACCGAGTGGCTGCGCCCGCGGGCGAGCGGATCCTCGGTGAGCTCGAGCGGCTGTCCGCCGACGGGTTCCGGAGGCTCGACGAGGTGGGACTGCTCGAGCCCCTCGGCGGGTCGCTCGAGCGCCTGAACGAGCGCGTCGACTCGCCGCGCTACCGCCTCGTCTCCGTCTTTGGCGAGCGGCTGAAGCGCTTGCCCATCTCGAACGACCTGCGCCGCTACGCGTCCGCGCTCCTCCGCGCAGAGCGCCCGCCCGACGACTCCCCGCGCATGCTCCACCGCTTCCGCCGCGTCACCGAGCCCTGGGCCGACGACGCGCTCGCGTACGTCGACGCGCTCGAGCTAGTGCCCGCCCTCGAACGCTCGCGCGCCGCGGATCCGGCCGAGCCGCTCCTCCGCGGCGACGAGCTTGGCATTCCGCCCGGACCGGAGATCGGCAGGCTGCTCGAGCTGATCGCCGAGGAACGTGCGGCGGGGACGATCGCGACGCGCGAAGACGCGCTCGAGCTCGTCAGGCGGCACGTAAAACCGCTGTAAAACGGACTCCTCGGCCGTTCGGGCGCTACTCCCGCGGGTAGGTGGACGCGGTCGAACCGGGGGGTGACGACATGATCGAGACGAGAGCACGAATTCTGCTTGCGGCCGCCGCCGGCGCGCTGCTCGCGACGCTGGCGAGCCTCGTAGGGATCGCAGGCGCGACCACCGCGGTCGACCCGCCGACGGTCCGGACGCTTCCGTCGATCGACGGCACGGCCAAGGAGGGCTCGACCCTCACGGCCAGGAACGGCGACTGGGGCGGGACCGCGCCGTTCACGTTCGCGTACCAGTGGCGAAGGTGCGGCGGTGGCGGCAACAACTGCGCCGACATCGCCGGCGCGACTGCGAGGACGTACACGCTGGTGACCGCTGACGTCGGCCACCGAATCCGGGTGCTCGTTCGCGCGTCGAACAGCGCCGGCTCGAGCTCGGCGGTCTCGCGGCCGACGGCGCAGGTCAAGGCCGCGACGAGCCCGCCGCCTGCTCCGACCGGCCCGGCCGGACAGGTCAAGCTCGCCGACGGGAAGACGTCGATCCCGGTCACGAGCGTGGCCGCGCCGCAGCGGCTGGTGGTCTCGGAGGTGAGCTTCTCGCCGAGCCCGATCCGGTCGCGAGACCCGTTCCAGGCGCGGTTCCGCGTCAGCGACACGCGCGGCTTCGTCGTCCGCGACGCGGTCGTGTACATGATCGGGATCCCGTACAACCGGATCGCAGTCGTGCCCGAGCAGCAGACCGGCACCGACGGCTACGTCACGTTCACGGTGCAGCCGACGGCGCGGTTCCCGCTCGTTCGCGGCGGCGCGCTCGTCGTGTTCGTCCGAGCGCGGAAGCCGGGCGACAACCTGCTCGCAGGCGTCTCGACGCGGCGCCTCGTCGAGGCGAGCGTCGGGGCTCCTTCCTAGCGCGAGAGAGAATGCGGGCGTGGACCCGGTCCGCGCCCGCTTCTCCGCCACTGCGCCGCAGGTCGCCGCACGCGCCGAGCGTGAGATCGAGCCGGTCCGTGAGGCGCTCGTCCGGCTCGTTCCGCTCGACGGCGACGAGCGCGCGCTCGACGTCGGCACCGGCGCGGGCGTCCTCGCGCTCGCTCTCGCCCCGCTCGTCCGGATCGTCGTCGGCATCGACGTGGTGCCGGAGCTGCTCGAAGCGGCGCGGGCGCGGGCGCCGGAGAACGCGACGTTCGTCGACGGCGACGCGATCTCGCTGCCGTTCGAGGCGGGCTACTTCGACCTCGCGGCCACGCGCAGAACGCTCCACCACATCCGCCGGCCGGAGCTCGCCGTCGCCGAGCTCACGCGCGTGACGAGGCCCGGCGGGAGGGTCGTCGTCGAGGATCAGGTCGCGCCGGCCGATCCGCTCGCCGCGCTCGAGCTCGACCGGTTCGAGCGCGCCCGCGACCCGTCGCACACGCGGACGCTCTCGGACGCCGACTTCCGCGGTCTCTTCGACGCGAACGGGCTTGTGCTCGAGCGGAGCGAGCGGACGGCGCACCGGCGCGAGCTCGGGCCGTACCTCGAGCTGGCCGGCTGCACCGGCGACGCGGCCGACCAGGCGCGAGCGCTCTCACCCGACGGCCCCGAGGCCTACGTCGCCGAGACCTCGTGGTATGTCCTCCGCCGCTAGAGCAGCTCGTCCAGGTGCGCGAACGCGCGGCGCAGCTCGTCGCGCTCGCCCGCGAGCGACGTGAACGAGCGCGCCAGCCGCCGCTCGCCCTCCGGCGTGAGCCGCAGATGCGCGACTCGGCCGTCGGCGGTCGACGCCTCGCGCTCGACGAGGCCGACCTCCTCGGCGCGCCGGACGAGCTCGGTCACGCTGGACTGCGCGAGCTGAAGCCGGTCGGCGAGGTCGGTCACGGTCGACTGCTCGCTCAGGTCGGGCGCGCCCTTGATCATCAGCAGGAGCAGGTAGCGCTGCGGCGTCAGCCCGGACGCCCGCGCGACCCGTTCGCTCTTGCGCAGGAACCGCCGGAGGGTCGCTCGGAACTCCGCGACGTGCGCCGCGGACTCTGCGGTCAGCTCGGGCTCCACGCTCACGATCCTACTGCCGACCTCCGCGATATCGCGAGCGGCCCGCGAGCCGGCCGACCAGCCCGGGCGCGAGCGCCTGGGCGAGCGCGAAAACGCGGTACCAGCCAGGGACGAACGACTCGAAGCGGTCCCGCTCGATCGCGCGCAGGACGCGCTCCGCGACCTCCTCGGGCTCGATCACCGCGCGCGCGAGCGGGCTCGTCAGCACGCCCCGCTGCGGAAAGCCCTCCGTCTCGACGAAGCCGGGGTTGATCGTGTGGACGCGGATCCCGCGTGGCCGCAGCTCGGCCGCGGTCGCGCGCGAGAACGCGAGCTGCGCATGCTTCGAGGCGGAGTACGGCCCGCTCGGCGGAAAGGCGACGGTTCCCGCCACGGAGACGATGTTCACGACGTCGGCGCGCCCGGCGGCTTCGAGACCGGGGAGGAAGGCGCGCAGGCACCAGACCCCGCCGAGGTAGTTCGTTGCGACGAGCCGCTCGAGCCGCTCGGGCTCGATCTCGAGAAACCCCTTGCGGCCGGGGATGCCGGCGCTGCAGACGAGCAGCGCGATCTTCGGATGGCGCGCGAGCACAGCTGCCGCGGCGTGGTCGACGGCCGCGCGATCCGAGACGTCGCAGACCTCGACCTCGCCGCCGATCTCTTCCGCGAGCTTGCGGAGCCGGTCCTCCCGCCGCGCGACGAGCACGCAGCGGAACCCGCGCTGCGCGAGCGCACGCGCGATCGCGGCGCCGATCCCGCTCGATGCGCCGGTGACGACCGCTACTTGCAGAGGCGGACGGTCAGCCTGGCGCTCGCCGTGTCGCCGGCCGGGGTCTGCGCGACCGCCACGAGCGTGTGCTTCCCGAGCTCGGCCTTGCCGGCCTTCCAGTCGGCGGCGTAGAG
>DASUZD010000267.1:0-2526 GCA_036377055.1 Gaiellaceae bacterium
GTGAAGGTGTAGGGCGTCGGCAGGAACGCGGCAGGGTCGCTGCTCGAGAAGCTGACCGTTCCGGTGTAGCCGGAGGCCGTGTTGCCAAAGGCGTCCTCGGCCCGGACGGTGACGCTGAACGGCGTGCCCGCCGTCGCGATCGTGGGGGCGTTGAGAAGCAGGTGATCGACCGGGCCGCCGTTCACGACCACGATCGGCTGCTTCTTCTGCGCCAGCGGCCGGAAGGTCGGCTTGACGGTGAACGTGACGCGCTTCGTGACCGTCTTCATGACCTTCTTGCCGGTCTTCTTGTTCTTGACGAGCTTCTTGACCTTGACGAGCTTCGTCGCGGTCGTGCCGAGGCTCGGCTTCGTCTGCGTCAGGAACACGTAGCCGTCGGCCGCGAGCGTGGACGCGACTGCGGGCCCGTACGTGAGCTCGAAACGCTGGCCGCGTTTGCAGTCGGTCGCAATCGTCAGCCGATAGCCCGAGATGCGGGTGATCTTCGTCGCGCTCGCGCACGTGTCGTGCGCAAGCGCCACGTAGCCCGTCACGCCGAGCCGTGCCGCCTGCGGAAGCGACCAGCCGCGCGGAATGTCGATCAGGGTCTGTCCCTGCAGCGGGCCGGTGTCGGCCGTGAAGGTCAGCTTGAACGTGTTGGTACTGCCGGCCGCGACATGGTCGGGGGTGATGTCGACGCGGCCGATACCAGGCGCCGCCGACGGGCTCTGCGCGGGCACGAGCAGCAAGGCCAGCCCGAGCACGGCTATGAGGACGCGCGGAAGCTTTCGAATCACGACATGACCCCTACGAGTTCGCGAAGCCGAAGTTAAGCAGCCGTCGCGCGTCGCCGTAGGGATCGGTCGCGTGCAGCACGACCGCGATCAGTCTCGTCTTGCCCCTGCGCGCCGAGGCGACCAGACAGTGGCCGGCGATCGTCGTCCAGCCCGTCTTGACGCCGTCGGCGCCCCTGTAGCGGCCGATCAGCAGGTTCTTGTTCACGTACGACTTCGCGTAGGTCGGCTTCGACCACTTCACGTGCGCGATGTGCGTGCGCGTGATCTTGCGGAACGCGGGCATCGCCATCGCGTAGCGGGCGAGCGCCGCGAGATCGTACGCCGACGAGTAGTTCCCGCGGTCGACGACGCCGCTCGGGCTCGTGTAGTGGGTGTCGTGGAGCCCGAGCGCCCGCGCCTTCTCGTTCATCAGCTGCAGGAACGCGCCCCGGCTGCCCGCGGTCGCGATCCCGAGCTCGAGCGCATCGTCGTTGCCGGAGAACAGGAGCAGCCCGTACATCAGCTTCCAGACAGCCACGCGCTCATGGGAGCGCAGCCCCTCGCGGTTGAGCGCGACCCGCGTGACGAGCGGATTGACGCGGACCACCTTCTGCGCGCTCAGATTCTCGAGCGCGAGGACGGCGGTCATGATCTTCGTCGTGGAGGCGATCGGCCGGCGGCGATGGGGACGCTTCGCCCAGAGGACGCCGCCGCTCCTCGCATCGACGAGGATGGCGTCCGGAGCGCTGATCGGTCCAAGTTGGGCGTGCTCGAGCCGCGGCGAGCCCGGCAGGAGCAGCGGCAGGGCCGGGATCTGCTCGGCGGCCCCCCGGCGCGAGGCGAGCTCGCGAAGCCGCGCGAGCTCTCGCTTCGAGATCGCGCTGGGCCGAATCGTGACCTCGTGCTGAGCGTGAGGCTTCCCGCGTGCGGACGCCCATCGTTGCGACGCGGCGAACGCCCCGGCCGCGACGAGGAGGGCGACGGCGATCAGGAGCAGCGGGCGTTTCGACCTCCCGCGGCGCCTGCGCCGAACCGGTTGCAGAACGGAATACGGCATCGTCTCGAGCGCTCCGCCGGCGAGTTTAGTCCGTGAATCCACCGTCTCTACACTTCGTCCGTGGAGCTGCGGGACCTGCCATCGGTGGATGAGCTCGCAGCAGACGAGCGGCTCGCCACCGCCGCGCCATGGCCTTTGCTCGTCGCCGCGGTGCGTTCTGCGCTCGAGCGAGCACGCGAGGAGATCCGCGCCGGAGCGGATCCCGGCGACCTGGTCGGCCGCGTCGAGTCGGAGCTCGCGGCGGCACGCGGCGCCCGACTCCGCCGTGTGATCAACGCGACCGGAGTGATCGTTCACACCAATCTCGGCCGTGCGCCGCTCGCCCGCGACGCCCTTGAGCGAGTCGCGTCGGTCGCGGCCGGCTACTCGAACCTCGAATACGACGTCGAAGAGGGGGCCCGCGGCTCCCGCCAGGATCACGTCGCACCGATCTTGAGACGGCTGACCGGCGCGCAGGCCGCGCTCGTCGTCAACAACAACGCCGGCGCCGTGCTGCTCGCGCTCGCCGCCCTGGCGGAGGGTCGCGAGGTGCTCGTCTCGCGCGGCGAGCTGATCGAGATCGGCGACGGCTTTCGGATCCCCGACGTCCTCGCACGCTCGGGCGCGCGCCTGCGCGAGGTCGGCACGACGAACCGCACACGCGCGGCGGACTACGACCGGGCGATCGGCCCGGAGACGGCGCTGCTGCTCCGCGTGCATCAGTCGAACTTCCGC
>DASUZD010000268.1:0-4464 GCA_036377055.1 Gaiellaceae bacterium
GCACCCCGGAGCGCCGCCGCACGGGCACCGATGACCTCGAGGCGCTCGGCTCACTGGCAGCCGAGCTGTCGCAGCTGCTCTCCTGGCGCGCGCTGCGGCGGCTTGCGTCAACATAATCGGGTGAATCTCGCCGAGAAGGTCCGCGAGGTCCCAGACTGGCCGCAGCCCGGCGTCGGCTTCAAGGACGTCACGCCGCTGCTGGCCGATCCGGAGGCTCTCAAGTACAGCATCGACCAGCTCGCGGAGTGGGGGCGGGAGCGGAAGCCCGACCTCGTGCTCGGAGCGGAAGCGCGCGGCTTCATCCTCGGCGCCGCGATCGCACGCGAGATCGGCTGCGGCTTCGTTCCGGCACGGCGCCCGGGGAAGCTGCCGCCGGAGACGATCAGCGCCACGTACGCGCTCGAGTACGGGCAGAACGCCCTGGAGCTGCATCCGGACATGATCCCGAGGGGCTCGCAGGTATTGATCCACGACGACGTGCTCGCGACGGGAGGGACGGTCGAGGCGATCGCCGAGCAGCTCGTAGAGCGGCTCGGCGGCGAGGTCGTCGGCTGCTGCTTCATCATCGAGCTGACGTTCCTCAGCGGCCGCGAGAAACTGTCCGAGTACGACCTGCACGCGTTGATCGAGTACTGAAGTGCGGGCGGTAGCGCTGGGCCGCACCGCGCTTGTGGCTCTGAGCCACTAACTGGCCTTCGGCCCGGCGTGCGGCCCGAAGATCCGCCCGCGGCCGCACTCGGGCACCGCACGGATCGGGCTTGTGGCTCTGAGCCACTAACTCGCGTTTGCGGCAGATGCCTCTATGTGGCGTTTAGTCGCCGTCCGCGCTACCGATTAGAACGGCACCGTGTACGACGCGCTCACGAGCCGGTACACCTTCTCCTGTCCCGTCCGGGGGGAGACGCGCGTCACGCTGTCGGCGTTCCGCGAGCTCGAGCGGTTGCCTGGCGCGGCGCATCCGGCCGTCTACCGCGTTCGCTTCGCTTGCGGCTGCGGGTCCGACCACCTCGGGCTCGTCGCCGACCAGGAGCTCGACTGGGCGCCGCTCGGCCTCCAGGACGGCCGCTACCTGAACCTGATGACGGGTCGTCTGGACGACCTCGGCACCGAGCTCGCCGACCTCGCGCTCCGCCGCATCCAGGCCGGCGAGTGGCCGTGGAGCTTCTTCTGCTACCCGGAGGAGCGGCCTCGGCCCGTCTTCCCGTCGTCGTTTCTCGTGCTCGCGCCCGGCGACGGCTCGATCGGCGTCGCCGTCCGGTGCCCCTCGTGCTCGCGCACCTCGGTGAATCTCGTCTCGACGAGCCATCTCGACCTCCCGTTCTGGAACGACGCGGAGGTGGGGGTCGTCGAGCACGTGTTTGCCGACGACGCGGCCCGGACGCTCGAGGCATTCAGCGAGGAGCTCTACTCGAGCCGCTTCGACGCGCGCCGACTCGGCCTGGAGTAACGCGTTTCGCCTCGTTCGCGTTTGCGAAGCAGAGGGTATGACCCTCTGGCAAACCGGAAGAGGTGATCGAATGTACGGACTGACACGCGCGACGACGACGCTCCTCGGGGCAGGGGTCGCGGGATTCCTGATCTGGCTCGCCTCGCAGTTCTCGAACGACACGCTCGGCGGCTACTGGACCCGCATCGGGCTGGTCGCGGGCGCCGGCCTCGTGATGGCGCTCTCGCAGCTGCTCGGCGGGTGGACTAAGTGGGGCTGGCCGCGGATCTCCGTGCCGGTGCTCCTGGTCGCGTTCGTTCCGATCGCAATCGTGTGCCTGTGGGTGATCCTCGCCGGCCAGCCGGTCGAGACCTGGCTCTCGCGCCACGTCGCGAGCTGGTCCGGCGACATCCACATCCGCGGGTTCGTGAGCGACCTCGTCCACTTCATCCCGGCGATCGCGTTCGGCGGCGGCCTCGCCTTCGGCTTCTCGTTCGACACGAGCGGGCCTGTCGTTCGCCGTCGTGACGCCGTCGTCGCGGACGAGGCGGCGCCGGTACCGGTCGACGACCGCGTCGACGCGGACGAGCCGGTCACGGCCGAGCGCCGAGCGGTCGCGCCGACGGGCGATCGAGTCGCGGCGACGAGGGATGGCGACTACGTGACGCCCACTGCGCCGGCGCCGGAGGCGCCGCCTCGCGCGCGGCCGCCGGAGTAGCGCGGCAACGCATGACGTCGACGAGCGGGCCGCCTGCGAGGCGGCTCGCTCACGTCAGGGATGAAGTCACAGTCGCCGCGGAGTCGATAGCGAATGGGACATGGCTGCTGCGGATGACGCCTATCCGACCGCGCGCGGCGCGACGCTCCTCCTCGAGCACTGCGCTGCGCTCGCTCGCTTCGACCCGAGCCGGCCGAGCGCGCGCTCGCGGCTCGAGTGCGTCGTCGGCGGGACGCTCGCGCGGATGCTGGTCGACGCCCTGACGGGCGACCACCGGCTGCTGCTGGCCGGATACGGTTAGACCGGAATGTCCGAGCCGTAGAGCCGGACGAACAGGAAGATCGCGCAGAACGCGAGCGCGGACAGCACGAAGTCGGTCGGCCGGTCGAGCAGGCTCGTCGCGCGCAGGAACAGAAAGATGTAGAACGCGAGCGAGAACGCCCAGAGGAACGCCTTGACGCCCGGCGCGATCGAGGGCAGGCGGAAGTGGGGCACGCGCGGATCGTAGTAGAAAGGCCGAGCCCCGCCGGGAGCGCTTTGCACTTCGCGGGGGAACCTCCCGGTTCCCCCGAACCCCCTCCACAGGTCCGCTTCGCGGACGAGCGCTCCGCGCTGGACCAAAGATTCGCCGAGCCGGTGGCGCTTTCGTCCACCACACTCGCTGACTTTCCGCCTCGGCCTCGCGGCCTCTCCGTACAGCCTTCGCGTGTGGCTTCGACCTACTTGCGCTCCGTGCTCGACGCAAGCGGCAATCTAGGGGGTGGCAAGGGGCGTTTCAATGGGTCCGGGAACGCCGCGTGCGCTATTTGCGAACTTTTCAATTATCAACATTTCCACAGCAGATCGTGCAGCCTGTGGAAAGTCAGCCGGAGACCGCGGAGCGGAGCAGCGACGCGACGGGCAAGCCCGTGGTTGGCTCGACGTAGACGGTGCGGTAGAAGGCGCCCGAAGGCGCCCCGGGGTCGAGGGCGGTGAACGAACCGTCGGGCGAGAGCGGGGCGGAGGCGACCGTGACACGAGGCTCGCCCGGACGCTCCCGGTAGATCGTGACCGTGCCATCGGTTACGCCGGGGACGCTTCCGGAGAGCGAGACGCCTTCGGCGACGCGCGCGGCGCCGAGCGTGACCTCCGGCGGCGCGCCGGCACGCGTCGCGTACCACTCGAGGCCGGCGTCTCGCGCGAGCAGCACCTGCGGCACGCCGCTTGCGGGCGCGGCTACGCCGACGGCGGCCCCGTCGAGCTCCACCGTCTTGCCGGCCGCGTCGCGTAGGACGGCCGCGGTCAGGACGCCATCGCCCGCCGGGACGACGTCGGTCGTCGCGAGGAGCGGGCCGCTGGGGCCGAGCGCGAGGCCGGCGAGCACGGAGTCCTCGCGCGCGAGCGCGGTCTCCACCGGCGTGCCGTGATGCGCGAGCACGACTGCCAGCTTGCCGAGCTGCGGGAAGCCGATCGTCCAGGCGGCATAGACGCCGGCCGCTCCAGCGACCGCCTGAACTCCGCCGGCCAGCGCCGCCAGCGGGCTCGAGTAGATGAACTGCCCGAGCCAGTCGTTCCGCTGCGGCATCCAGTCGATCGCCGCCGAGCCCTCCGCGCCGGCGCCGTAGGCTTCGACCACTCGGACCGCGCCGTTAGGGAGCAGCACGGGCGCCGCGGACGGCGCGACCTGGCTCGGCGGGAAGCCTCGCCGCGTGACCCGGTGCGCGCGGTAGCGGCCGCGCTCGAACCGGACGAGCCGGAGGAACGTCTTCCCCGACGGCTGCCACTCCGCGTACGCGACGACCGGCAGGCCGCGCCGATCGAACGCGAGGCCGGCCCGCCCGATCCGTGCGCCCGCGGCGAGGCGGGGGAGGAGCGACGTGAAGCGCACGAGCTTCCCCGACCGCTCGTAGAGGACGAGCCAGCGGCCGTCGGCTCCCTCGGCGAGCACGGCCACGCGTCCCGACCCGTCCACGGCGATTCCTGCCACCGTGCCAGCGGCAGGTAGCACGGCCGCCCGCTCGCTGCGCCAGCCGCTCGTCCTGGTCGTGAGGAAGAGCGAGCGTCCACGCACGTACGCGACGAACGGGCTCCCGTCGCGCGCGACCGCGAGCGCGCCCGAGGCGACGCCCGGCGCGACGAGCTCTGCGCGCGCAACGGCGGGAGCGACCAGCGCGCAGGCGGCGACGAGAAGAGCCGCTCTCGACACCTGCGCCAGGATAGTCTCGGCCGGTGCCCAACATCCACGACTCGCCGGCCGATCGGAACCCCGACGGCCTCCGGGTGGCGCGCCTGGCGGAGGCGGCGGGCGCGGAGCGGCTCGGGATGAGCCTGTACGAGCTCG
>DASUZD010000269.1:0-5220 GCA_036377055.1 Gaiellaceae bacterium
CGAGCACGTGGTCGCGCTGGCGATGCCCATCGCGGCCGACGTGTTCCGGATCCGTGACGGCGAGGAGGAAGGGCTCGTGATCGAGCTCCTCGCGCCGGGCCTCATCCGCGTGGGCGGGATGGTTGCGCGGCGCGAAGGCTGAGCGCCTCGCGGTAGCGGTCGCGGCCGGGCACCCTCAGACGGCGGCCGCGGGCGCCAAGATCCTCGCCGAAGGCGGAAGCGCGGCGGACGCTGCCGTCGCCGCCTCGCTCGCCTCGTGCGTGACCGAGACGGTGATGACGGGCCTGCTCGGCGGCGGTCACGCCATCTACTACGACGCCGAGAGCGGGGCCGCGCGCAACCTCGACTGCTTCGTCGCCGTCCCGGGACTCGGCGCCGAACCGCGGACTGCCGAGCTCGTGCACCTCGAGGTTCCGTTCGGGACGGAGCTCGTGCACTACTCGGTCGGGCCGGCGTCCTGCGGCGTTCCCGGCCTGCCCGCGGGGCTCGGAGCGCTTTGGAAGGCGCACGGCCGGCTGCCTTGGCCGCGTCTCGTTCGGCCGGCGCTCGAGCTCGCCCGCACCGGCACGGAGTTTCCGCCGGCGCACGCGGCCTGCCTCGCCATGCTCGCGCCGGTGATGACGATGAACGAGGGCGCGCGGATCTACTCCCCCGGGGGATCGCTGCTCGAGGCCGGCGGGGTGCTCCGGCAGCCCGGGCTCGCGAAGGCGTTCGAGCTCCTGGCCGACCAGGGGCCGGCGAGCGCGTACACGGGCACCATCGGCAGGGCTCTGCTCACGCTGTCGGACGAGCGCGGCGGCCTCCTCACCGACGCCGACCTCGCCTCCTACGAAGCGACTTGGAGCGAGCCGGTCGCGGTCGATTACCTCGGCCGCCGTGCGCTCACGCGGAGCGGAATCTCCGGCCTGCCCGAGACGCTCGTCCGCTTTCCACGGCTCCGCGGGCTCGCACCGGTCGACCGTGCGCTCCGGCTCGTCGAGGCGCTCGCGAGCGACGACGGCGACGACGTCGGCGACACGACGAACCTGGTCGCGATCGACGCCGAGGGGAGCGCGTGCGTCCTCACCTCAAGCCTCGGCCTCGGCTCCGGCGACTTCCTGCCGGGCCTCGACCTGCACCTGAACAGCATGCTCGGCGAGGCCGATCTCGTCCGTGGGCCGCTCGTCCCGGGCGACCGGATGGCAAGCATGATGGCGCCGACGCTCGTCCTCGACGCCGACGGCCTGGAGCTCGCGGCGGGTGCCGCGGGCGGGACACGCCTCCGCAGTGCGCTCCTCCAGTCGATCGCGGGCGTCCTCGACGAGGGGCTGCCGCCGCAGGACGCGGTCGCCAGGCCGAGGCTGCACCCGGCGGCGACGCTCGTGCACCTCGAGCCGGGATTCGAGCCCGAGGTCGCGCCGGCGCTCGAGTCAGCCGGCCACGCGACCCGCACCTGGCCCGCGTTCCACCACTACTTCGGCGGCGTCAGCCTGCTTGCGCGTTCCGGTGGCGCAGGCGATCCGCGAAGGAATGGTGCGGTGCGCGGGATCGAGTGACGGACACCCAGCCGAGGTACCCGCAGTCAGGACAGCCGGGGTTCTCTCGCGCCGTCCCGCCGCCGGAAGGCTTCGCGTAGACGGAGCCGCATTCGAGGCAGCGAACGCTCTCGATTGCGGCGAGCGACCGATCGCGCCTCTCCGGCTTGCTTTCCATGCCAGAGAGATGACTCCGAAGTTTGTGAAAACTTGCGCCAAGCCGAGGCCTAGGATTCGTGAGGCTACGTCAGGGCCGGCGAGCGGCACGAGTCGCGTCCACGTCCCGCGCGATCTGCTCGACGAGCGCCTGCTCGCTCTCGAACGCCTGCTCGTCCCTCAGCCGCTGCCACAGCTCGACGACGAGCCGCCGGCCGTACAGGTCGCCGTCGAAGTCGAGCAGGAACGTCTCGACCTTCCGCTCCTCGCCGCCGTAGTGCGGGTTGACGCCGATCGAGATCGCCGCGCGACAGCCGGCGGCCGAGCCGGCGTAGATCCCGTAGCTCGGGACGAGCAGCGCGGGGTCGACGGCGAGGTTCGCTGTAGGGAAGCCGAGCGTGCCGCCGCGGCGGTCGCCGGAGACGACGGTCCCCTCGACCTCCGCCGGCCGGCCGAGCAGGCGGGCCGCTCCCTCGACCTCCCCGCCCCGCAGCAGCCGGCGGATCTCGGACGACGAGACGTTCTCGAGGAGCGGCACCGGGCGCGCCTCCAACCCGAGCCGGCGGAGCAGTGCGAGGTCGCCGCGGCGCTCGCGGCCGAAGCGGAAGTCCTCGCCCGCGACGACGGTCTCGGCGCCGATCCGGCGCAGGTACAGATCGGCGAACTGCTCCGGCTCGAGCGCGGCGAGGTCGAGCGTGAACTCGACGACGAGCGCCTCGTCGAGGCCGGCCTCCTCGAGGAGCTCCAGCCTGCGCTCTAGGGTCGTCAGCAGCTCAACCTGGTGGCCGAACGCGATCCGCGGGTGCGGCCAGAACGTGACGGCGGTCGACGTCGCGCCCGTCGCGCGCGCGGCCTCGAGCACGCGCCGGTGACCGAGGTGCACGCCGTCGAAGGTGCCGATCGCGACCGCGCGCCGCGCCTCGCCGAGCTCCGCCCGATCGCGCACGACCTTCATCCGAGCCGGGCCAACGCTTCCTCGGGCGGGACGATCGTCTCGGGATCGGCCTCGTCGACCGTGAACGGCCCGACCTCGGTCCGGCGCAGCGTCCGGCAGTGGCCGCCGAGCGCCTCGGCGATCGAGCGGACGTACGTGCCGGAGCCGACGCGCAGGTCGAGGCGCGCGACCCGGCCGTCGTAGCCGAGCAGATCGAGCGCGTGGACGACCGACCGGCGAACCGGCATCTCGACGTGCGCACCACGCCGCGCGAGCCGGTAGGCGCGCTCGCCGCCGATCTTCACCGCGGAGTACGCCGGGACGGGCAGCTCGACCTCGCCCCGGAGCCGAGCGAGCGCGGCCTCGAGCTCCTCTGGCCCCGGCGGCTCGCGCGGCTCGAGCTCGCCCTCCGGGTCGCCGGTCGAGCTCGTCGCGGTGAGGTCGACGTCGGTCACGTACCGTTTGTCGAGACCCACGAAGCGGCCGGCGAGCTTCGTCGCGCGGCCGAGCAGGACAAGCAGAAGCCCGGTCGCGAAGGGATCGAGCGTGCCGGCATGGCCGGCGCGCGCGCCGGTGCGGCTTCGCACGTCGCGAACGATCGCGAACGACGAGGGGCCGGCGGGCTTGTCGACGAGCACGAGCCCCGCCGGGCTGAGCCCGCGCGGAACCACAGCTAGGCCGCCGGCTGCGTCGCCGCGGCGGCCGCCTGGTACTCCCGCCGCACGAAGTCCGTGATCTCAGCGATCGAGGCGTCGCTCGAGAAGCCTGCCGCCTGACGGTGGCCGCCCCCGCCGGACTTCCGCGCGATCGCGGAGACGTCGAGCTCGTCCTTGCTCGCGCGTAGGCTGACGCGGCGGAGCGGGCCGTCGGTGCGCGGCGGCTCGCGGATCAGCGCCGCCATCTCCGCGCCCTCGACCGCTCGCAGGTAGTCGATGATCCCCTCCGAGTACGGCTCCGCGGCGCCGACCTCGCCGAAGTCGGTCCGCAGAAGGTACGAGACGACGATCGCCCCGCCCTCGTACACCTGCGCCCGCTCGAGCGCGCGCGCGAGCAGCTTCAGCTTCGCGAACTGGACCGTCTCGTACACGCCCTGGAAGACGCGGTGCACGTCGGCGCCGGACTCGACGAGCTCTGCCGCCAGCCGCAGCGCCTTCGGCGTCGTGTTCGCGTACTGGAAGCGGCCGGTGTCGGTGACGAGCGCGATGTAGAGCGTCTCGGCGATCTCGGGCGTCAGCCGCACGCCGAGCTCGCGGAAGACGTCGCGCAGCAGCTCACCCGTCGACGAGGCGGTCGCGTCGATCAGGTTGATCTGCGCGAAGCGCGTGTTGTCGTGGTGGTGGTCGATGTCGAGCGAGAGCGGGACGCGCCCGAGAACGTCGGGGTCGGCGATCCTGCTCTCGTTCGCGCAGTCCAGCGCGACGAACACGCGCTCGGAGACATCGTCCGGCCACCGCCGCAGTAGCCCCTCGAGCGGCATGAACCCGTACTCGCCGGGGAGCGGCGCGTCGCCGTAGAGGACCATCACCGCGTCCTTCCCGAGCTGCTCGAGCGCGAGCTTCGTCGCGAGCAGCGAGCCGAGCGCGTCGCCGTCGGGGTTCTCGTGGGTTGTCAGCAGGAACTGGTGGTGCGAGCGCAGCGCCTCTGCGACCGCGGCGAGATCATTCGTCCCCTGCGAGCTCATCGATGAGTTGTGTCATGCGGACCCCCCGCTCGACCGACGGATCGTACTCGAAGGCCAGCTGAGGGGTTCTCTTCATCCTGAGCTCGCGGGCGATCCGCGCCTGGAGCACGCCGTGGGCCGCGGTGAGGCCGGCCAGGCTCGCCTCGCGCTTGCGCTCCGAGCCGAGCACGCTGACGAAGACGCGCGCCTGGCGAAGGTCGGGCGAGGCCTTGACGCCGGTGACCGTGACGAACCCGATCCGCGGGTCCTTCAGCTCGCCGATGCCCTCGGAGAGCACCTCCTTCAGCGACTCGTTCACGCGCCGCATCCGCCCGGTCATGGGTGTATTCAAGCGGGGGATGCACGCCGTTGTTCTGGTCCTCGTTGCCGCGTGGTGCTTCACGACCGCACTCGCGGGCGGCCTCGCCGGCCTCGTGCTCGGGAACATCCGGCTGCCGGCGCTGCTTCTCGTCGCCTCGACGCCCGCCGCCGGCGCGGGCGCGAACATCGGCGTCTCGGCCGTCGCTGCCGCGAGCGCGGGCGCGGCGCACGTTCGGGCCGGTCGCGTCGACTGGCGGCTCGTCGCATGGATGCTTCCGCCGTCCGTCGCCGGCGCCGTGGCGGGCGGCCTGGTTTCAGGCGCTTTGCCGTCGCACGTCCTGCTCGCCGTGATCGGCGGCGCTCTGCTCGTATTCGGGATCGACCTGCTGCGGCCGAAGCGGGCGGCCGCGGCGCGGGTCCGGAGCGAGCCGGACGTTCGCGCGGCCGTCGTCGCCGGCGCGCTGATCGGCTTCCTCGGCGGGCTCGTCGGTCTGATCCTCGGCACGCTCCGGCTGCCGGCTCTCCTGCGCTACGTCGGGGAGGCGCCCGCTCGAGCGATCGGGACGAACCTCGTGGTCGGGGTCGCGGTCGGCGTGGCCGGCGTCGTGGGGCACCTTCCCGGCGGCGTCGACTGG
>DASUZD010000270.1:0-2483 GCA_036377055.1 Gaiellaceae bacterium
CTCGCGCAGCGCCGTGTCGCCCGGGTACTGCGTCGAGCTCCCGTCGGTGACGCAGACGATCCGCACCTCGTCGCCGCGCGCCGCGTGGAGCGCGATCGTCCCGCCCATGCCGAGCACCTCGTCGTCGGGGTGCGCGGCGAGGACGAGGACGCGCGTCATCCGAGCACCGCGCCCACCGGGAGGTCGCGCGCGGGCTCGAGCTCCTCGAGCAGGAGCGCGCCTTCGCCGCACGCGACGACCGGTCCATCGGCGACCACCGTGCCCGCGGCCGCCTCGCCGGCGAACGGCACCGGCCGCGCGGCCCACACGACCACTTTCTCGTCGCCGAGGAAGGTGAACGCGCCCGGATACGGCCGCGTCTGCGCGCGCACCCAGTCGTAGAGGTACGGGGCGCGCGTCTCCCAGTCGATGATCCCGTCCGAAGGCGTGCGCTTCGGCCACCAGCTGCCGCGGAGCTCGTCCTGCGGGATCCGCGCCGCGCGCCGCTCGAGCAGCTCGGGGATGCAGCGGCGGATCAGTTCCACGTGCGCGTCGGCGAGCTTCGCGAACAGCGTCGTCGCCGTCTCGTCGGACGCCACCGGCACCTCGAGCTGGCCGACGATCGGGCCCGAGTCCGCGGTCGGGTCGACGATCTCGAAGAGCGTCACGCCGGTCTTCGCGAGCCCGCTCAGGATCGCCCACGGGATCGGCGCCCGTCCGCGGTGGCGCGGCAGCAGCGTCGGGTGCATCCCGAAGACGCCCTCGCGTGCCGTCGCGATCACCTCGCCGCGCACGAGCTGCGACCAGCCGACGACGAAGACGAGGTCGGGATCGAGCTCGCCGATCGCGGCGACGGTCTCCGCCGCGTTGACGTCGTCGGTCTCGACCAGCCGCGCCCCTAGCCGTGCCGCAACCTCGTCGAACGAGCACTGGCCTGAGCGGTTCGGGTCGACGGGGCCGGGCAGCGTGACCATGCCGACGACCTCCGCGCCCGCCTCCGCAGCCGCGATGAGGCAGTCGCGCCCGATCGTGTCGAAGCTGATCCAGACAGCGCGCACGGCCGCCGATTCTATGGCGGCGGGTTCAGTCCGCCGGACTGACCGGCAGCGGCCGGCGCGCAACGCGGTCGGCCACCTTCCACCCTGCGAGCGCCAGCGCGCCCGCGATCAAGGCGCCGACGATGATCCACGAGGACTCCGGCACGCCGACGACCTTCACGCCCGAGAGGACGAGCGTCGCCGCGAGCGCGGCCCGAAGCGGTCGGTCGGGGAGCGAGACGCCGATCTGGCTGCCAATCAGGACACCGGGGATCGACCCGACGAGGAGCCATGCCATCGCGTGCAGGTCGACCTTGCCCAGAGCGAGGTAGCCGAAGCCCGCGACCCAGAGGAGCGCTGCGGCGTGGAAGATGTCGGTACCGACGATCCGCCTCGCCATGAGCGGGTAGACGAGCATCATCACGAGCCCGAGAAAGTCCCACTTCCCACCGAGGTCAGGCCGACGATGAAGCCGCCGAACCCGAGCCAGAACGCGATCGCCTTGTCGCGGCGCGAGAGGACGGCGAGCCCCTGGCCGTTCGGCCTCGGCAGCAGAAACGCCTTTGCGAACAGCCCTGCGCCCCCTAGCAGAAGCGCGATGCCGATCGCCTTCGCCTCGACCGACTGCGCACTGTCGCCGTAGTAGTGGGCGAGCGCGGCCGCGACGCCGATCCCGACGAGCGACATCGGGCCCGAGCCGGCGAACATCCACAGCGCGAGGCGCGCGTGGACTGTGCCGAGGCGTCGGTGGCGGAGTGCGCCGAACGTCTTGAAGATCGCGCCGTGGAGGGATGTCGGTGCCTACGGCGTAGGTCGGCTTGAAGCCGAAGAAGAGGATCAGGATCGGCGTCATCAGCGACCCGCCGTCCATGCCGGTCAGCCCGACAAGGACGCCGATCAGCAGGCCCGTGAGGGAGAACTGTCAGGTCACGTCGCCGCCGGAGAGCGGTACGCATCGATCAGCACCGCCGCGACCTGAGGCCGCGTGAACTCGACCGGCGGGATCTCGCCCTGTCCGAGCAGCTCGCGGACCATCGTCCCCGACAGGACGACGCGGTCCTCGGCGCCGTGCGGACACGACTTCGTCGACGCCATCGAGCAGCACGCGTTGCACCAGAACGAGTGCTCGAAGAACATCGGCTCGATGTCGAGCTCGTGCGCCTCGAACTCGTCGAAGACGAGCTGCGCGTCGTACGTGCCGTAGTACGAGCCGACGCCCGCGTGGTCGCGGCCGACGATGAAGTGCGAGCAGCCGTAGTTCTTCCGGCAGATCGCGTGCCAGATCGCCTCGCGCGGCCCCGCGTAGCGCATCGCGGCCGGGAAGGCCGACAGGACGACGCGGTCGCGCGGGTAGTAGCCGTCGAGCAGGACGCGGTAGCACTCGACGCGCGTCGCCGCCGGCACGTCGTCCGATTTCGTCTCACCGACGAGCGGATGGACGAGCAGGCCGTCGACGGTCTCGAGCGC
>DASUZD010000271.1:0-42795 GCA_036377055.1 Gaiellaceae bacterium
GAGAGCAGGTTGAGCAGGATCGACTTGATCGGGATCACGATCGAGCGGAACGTCATCAGGAGCAAGAGGAACGCGAGGCCCAAGACAAAGGCGAACACGTACGGGATGCGCGACTTCATCTGGTCGTTGAAGTCCTTCGTACCCGCCGTCTCGCCCGTCACGGCGACCTCGGCGCCCGGCAGCGTCTTCGCCACCGGCGGGATCACGTCGTTGCGAAGCGCGTCCAGCGCCGCGATCGAGCGCTTGTCGTCACCCGAGCCGGCGATCGAGAAGTCGACCCGCGCCACGGTCTTGTCCGGGTTGACCTCGACGTGGAAGGGCGGGAAGAGCAAGCCGGTCGCCCGCGCCCGTTGCTTGAACTGCTCGTAGGCGGTGCTGAACTTGGGCGTCGTCACGTTCTCGGCCTTGACGACCATCACCGCGGGCGTCTGCGAGCCTGGGAACGCCTTCTGGATCCGTTCGTAGGTGGCCACGATCGAGAGGCTGTGCGGCAGGTCGGTGAAGCTCGGCAGCTTTGTGTGCATCCCCAGCACGGGCACCGTCGCGGCGATCAGCGCGGCCGCCGAGACGACCAGCGCGATGACTGGATGGCGCAGAACGCGGTCGAGCACGAAGCCCCAGGCGCGCGACTGGCCGGCGTCGTGCTTGCGGCGCCCGATCAACGGGATGCGGCCCCTGTCGACGCGATCGCCGAGCTTCGAGAGCAACGCCGCCAACACCGTCACCGAGCCGACGATGGCGCAGAGGACGACGAACATCGTTCCGATCGCGATCGACGTGAAGATCTTGTTCCCGGCCAGGAACATCCCGGCCATCGCGATCAGGACGGTCACTCCGGAGACGAGAACCGCTTGGCCGGAGGTGGCGGCGGTGCGCATCAACGCGTCGCGCGGGGCCCGCCCGGCGTGGCGCTCCTCGCGCTCACGGCGCAGGTAGAAGAGCGAGTAGTCGACGCCGACGGCCATCCCGATCAGCAGGATCACGGACTGAGTCGTGGTGAAGTCTCCCGGCACGAGGTTCGTGAACAGCGCGTAGGAGCCGATCGAGGCGAGGACGGCCGAGAAGGCGAGCAGGACCGGCAGCCCGGCGGCGACGAGGGCGCCGAACGCGAACAGCAGGATGATCAGCGTGATCGGCACGGTCAGCTGCTCGGCCTTCTTGAAGTCCTTCCCGAGCGTGTCGTCGAGCACGTGGTTCGCGCTCGCGAAGCCGAACTCCTCGACGCGCACGTCGGGGTTCGCCTTCTGCACGGCCGCGACGCGGTCGAGGATCGGCTGGATCTTGTCGGCGGCGTCGTCGGCGTCGCCCTTGACGTCGAACTGGACGAGCACGGCGTGCCTGTCGTCGGAGATCTGTCCGCCACCGCCCTTGAGGATGAGCGGGTTCTGCATGTTGGTCACGTTCGGCACGGCTGACAGGGCGTTGACGACGTCGGCCACGGCCGCGTGGAAGCGAAAGCTGTCCACGGTCTCGGTCTCGCTCTGGACGAGCACGCTCTCCGTCGCCGGCGCCTTGAAGCCCGCCTGTTCGAGGATGCGCGTCGCCTTCGCCGAGTCACCGTTCGCGGTCTCCGAGTCGGCGATCTGCTTGTGCCCGACGGCCGTGCCTAGGACGAGTGCGGCGACGGCGATGATCAGCCAGCCGAAGAAGGCTTTCTTCCAGTTGTTCGCGCTCCAACGACCGGCACGCGCGGCAAGATTCAGCGAGTTCATATACCTGCAGCCCCTTTCAACCCCTCGAAAACGTGATTCCCGATGCCTGAGAGCCGACTATAGTAAGCCCACACATGAAGTCAAGCTCCGGCAACGTATCACCGCATTGGAGCTTGCTCACCAACCACGGCCACGTCCTCGCCTGCATCGCCGCCGATCCGGACGCTCGACTGAGAGACATCGCCGAAACGGTCGGGATCACGGAGCGAACAGCGGCCCAGATCGTCAGCGACCTCGAGCAGGCCGGCTACCTGACCAAAATTCGCGTCGGCCGCCGTAACCGGTACGAGATCGACGGCGAGAGGAAAGTCGGGACGCCACGGCTCGCGACGATGACGGTCGCGCAGCTGCTCGGCCTCGTTCTGCAGGCACTCGAGCAGCAACCTTTCACGTAGCGCCTGCAAGTGACGAAGCCGACTCTCGCAGACGATTTCCACCGCTGGCGATTCGTTACGAACCACGCGCACGTGCTCGAGACCATCGCCCGCGACCCGACGACTCGTCTCAGAGACGTCGCCCGAAGCGTCGGCGTCACCGAACGAACGGCGGCGCAGATCGTGAACGACCTCGTCGACGCCGGCTACCTCACGAAGATCCGCCATGGACGCCGCAACCGTTACGAGGTGCACGAGCAGCTGCCGCTTCGCCACCCCCAGCACCGCCACCACACGGTCGGCGAGCTGATCCGCTTCCTCGAGGCGCCGGCGGAGCCGGGCTCGCGCTGAAGGCCGTCAGGCGGTCCGTTGGTCGAGGTATTGCAGGAGCTCGTGGGCTGCGAGCTCGATCTCCTTGTGCCGCCACTCCGCTGCGCGGTAGTGGCAGGCGATGAGCCCCATGCGGTGCAACCGGCGGAGGTCGCCGTAGACGAATGCGTAGCGGGCCTTTGCCTCGTCAGGAGCGCCTTCGGTGAGGCCGAGATGCCAGGCGGCGTACTCGTCCCACGAGTGGGTCTTCAGGTACGCGTTCTGCTCCTTTGCGCGCGGCTGCACGTCCTGCCAGCGCGACCGGAGCACGTACTGGCGCGCGTCGATCAACCGTTTCGCGTGCCTGACCGCCTCGTCGTTCACGGTGTACGCAGCCACACGCGGGATTCTCGCCGAACACTCAGGGTTGAAGCGCTTCGCCGCCTCGCGCGCTGACGAGCTCTTCGACGCGCATCACGACGTCCTCCCCGCAGAGGCCGCGGAGAGCGAGCGTCGTTCGCCGTCGCAGGACGTCCTCCGGTCGGTGCGCCCACTCGACGTCACGGGCGTACACGACCTGGGCGGTGAGGTCCGGCCCGTCCGGATGAATGGGCCGGAGCAGGTCGGGATCCGCCGCCGCGGGAGCGAGCACCTCCTCGGCCAGGGTCCCGTACAGGTGCACGAGGTGCGCGCGGACGGCCGGTGAGAGATCGGGGACGCGGCGCGCGAGCCGGCGCACGCCCTCGTCCGGATCGATTGCACCCGGGAGAGGGAAAGGCCTCCGGTCGAGGCGGTGCAGTCCGAGCTCGACGCGGAGGAGGCCGAGCGCTGTGAGCGCGATCCGGTGGTGGGTGGTGAGCTTGCCGCCCGCCACGGTCAGCATCCCGCGCGGCCCGCGGAGATAGACGGTTTCGCGACGGGCGCTCGTCGTCGAGCCGTCCCCGAGCGGGAGCACGCGCAGGCCGGCGAAGGTGGATCGCACCGCCTCCCGCCTGAGCAGGTCGGGAGTGACGGCGACGGCCGCCTCGCTGAGGATCTGCTCGATGTCGGCCTCGGTGACCTCGACGGCCTCGGGCTCGCCGTCGTGTAGGGCATCGGTCGTGCCGAGCAGGAGCATGCCTTGCCAGGGAAGCGCGAACGAGACGCGCACCTTGTCGTGCGGGATGGTGAGCGCGGCGGGCCACGGCTCGTCGAGATCGAGCAGGACGTGCGCTCCCTTGCTCAGCCGGACGGAGGGAGCGGCCGAAGGATCCTCGAGCCGCCGCACCGCATCGACCCAGGGGCCGGTCGCGTTGACGGTCGCCCTCGCCGAGACCGAGACTGCCGCCCCGTCGACGGACACCGCGGCCCCCGAGACGCGCCCGTGCACGGTTCGCAGCTCGTGCACCTCCGCGTAGTTGAGCACCGTCGCCCCGGCTTCGGCGGCCGCCCGGACATTCGCAAGGCACAAGCGCGCGTCGTGCGTGACCGCATCCGCGTAGAGGCCGCACGAGCGCAGGCCGTCGAGCCGCAGCCCCGGCACGTGCTCCCGTGCACGATCGGGCGGCACGAGCCGCCGCAGCCGTGCTCGGGCGAGAGTGGCGTAGAGGACGAGGCCGGCCTGGACGGTCAGCGGCCCGTAGGGGCCGTTGCGATACAGGGGGAGCAGAAAGGGAAGGCGGCGAACGAGATGCGGCGCGGCGACCTGCATGAGCAACCGGCGCTCGTGATGGGCCTCGCGTACGAGGCGGACGTCGCCGAGCCGTAGGTAGCGGAGGCCGCCGTGGATCAGGTTCGACGAGGCGCTCGACGTGCCCCCGCCGAAGTCGGCCCGGTCGACGAGCGCGACCGCCAGGCCGGCGCGCGCGGCCTCGGCCGCGATTCCGGCCCCGACGATGCCGCCTCCGATCACGAGCAGGTCGAACGCCTGGCTGCCGAGCCGGTCGATCGCGGCTGCGCGAGCCGTCATTGCCACGGCGAGCCGGCCATCGCCGAACCCTAACCTCGGCGCGTCTTGAATCCCGCGGCCGACCGCCCTACGATCGTCCCTTCCGCACTGGGAGGTCGCAATGGAGGAGCACGAGCTCGAAGAGATCGAGTTCTGGCGCAAGCTGGACGAGGAGTCGATGAGCCGCGGGTCGATGCTGCGCCGGAGCGCGGCGGCGGCGTTCGGCCTGACGATCCTCTCGAGTCCCGCAGCCGCGTGGGCGGCACGAGCGGGCGGCGCGGAGGCGCTGACCGCGGACGGCACGCCGATCAAGAAGCTGATCGCGGCCGCGAAGAAGGAAGGCCAGCTGAACGTGATCGCCCTTCCGCACGACTGGGCGAACTACGGCCAGATCATCAGCACGTTCAAGCGGAAGTACGGCCTGAAGATGAACGAGGACAACCCGAATGGCACCTCCGCCCAGGAGAACCAGGCGATCCGCTCGCTGAAGGGCGACGAGCGGGCGCCTGACGTGGTCGACGTCGGGCCGTCGTTCGCGATCGCGGGAGCAGGCGAGGGCTTGTACGCCCCGTACAGAGTCGCGACGTACAAGTCGATCCCGGCGCGAATGAAGGACGCGCGCGCCCGCTGGTACGGCGACTACTGGGGCGCGATCTCGATCGGCTACAACTCGAACCTCGTCAAGCCGGCGCCGAAGTCGTTCAAGGACCTCCTGAAGTCGGCCTACAGGAACAAGGTCGCGCTGAACGGCAACCCGCTGACCTCGAACTCGGCGGTCTCAGGTGTATTCGCCGCCGCGCTCGCGAACGGTGGCTCGCTGAACGACGTGGGACCCGGCATCGACTTCTTCCGGCAGCTCAAGAAGGCCGGCAACTTCATCCCGGTCGACGGCACGCCGCAGACGGTCGCTTCCGGGCAGACGCCGATCGTCATCGACTGGGACTACCTGAACCTCGCCTACCGCAAGGAGTTCCCGGCGGTGCACTGGCAGGCCGTGATCCCGACCGACGGCGTCTACGGGTCGTTCTACTGCCAGGCCGTCAACGCCAACGCGCCGCATCCGAACGCGGCTCGGTTGTGGATGGAGTTCCTGTACTCCGACCAGGGCCAGCTGCTCTGGCTCAAGGGGTACTCGCATCCGGCGCGGTTCCAGGACCTCGCGAAGCGGAAGAAGATCCCCGCGGCGCTCCTCAAGGCACTGCCCTCTGCGAAGCTCTACGCGCGGGTGAAGTTCGCGACCGAAGCGCAGCAGACCGCGGCAAAGGCGAAGATCGCGGCCGAGTGGCCGGGGATCTGAGGTTGCAGGCCGCTGGCGACCGAGGCTGAAGCTCAAAGCGCACTCCGGCTGGACACCCGTTCCGGCCGGAGGCGCCTTCCGCTTGCCTGGGTCGCCACGCTGCCGTTCTTCGCCTACGCGCTCGCCTTCCTGTTCATCCCCGCCGGCGAGGTCATCGTCGGCGCCTTCAAGGGCGCGCACGGCGGAGCGACGACCGAGCACGTTCGCCAGCTCGTCCACAAGCCGTACCTGGACCAGTACTGGCTCTCGGTGAAGATCAGCCTGATCACTGCTGGAGCGGGCTGCGTGCTCGGGCTGTGCTTCGCATACGCCGCCCTCCGCGAGGGAACGCCGCGCTTCGTCCGCACCACCTTGACGACCTTCTCCGGCGTCGCGGCGAACTTCGCGGGCGTTCCGCTCGCGTTCGCGTTCATCGCCACCCTCGGGACGATCGGGATCGTGACGTCGTTCATGCGCGACCACCTCGGCTTCGACCCGTACGCGCACGGCTTCACGATCTTTGGACAGACGGGAGTCGAGCTCACGTACCTGTACTTCCAGATCCCGCTCATGATCCTCGTCATCGCGCCCGCGATCGACGGGCTGCGCGCCGAATGGCGTGAGGCCGCCGCGAACCTGGGCGCGAACTCGCTTCAGTTCTGGCGGTACGTCGGGATCCCCGTCCTGCTGCCGTCGATCCTCGGCGCCTTCATTCTCCTCTTCGGCAACTCGTTCTCGGCGTACGCGACCGCGTACGGATTGGCAGCGAACGGCATCGCGCTCGTGCCGATCACGATTGGCTTCTACTACAGCGGCAACGTCCTCTCCGACCCGCACCTCGCGCAGGCGCTCGCGTTCGGGATGTTCGTCGTGCTCGCGGTGATGATGCTCCTCTACGTGCCGCTGCAACGGCGCTCGGCGAGGTGGATGCGATGAGGAGGCGGTGGATCGCGCCGGGGGCGATCGTGTGGCTGGTCGTCGCCGCGGCCTTCTTCCTGATCCCGCTGATCGCGACGCTGCTCTTCAGCCTCAGGAGCATTCAAACGAACAAGTGCTGTAGCAGCGCCGCGTACTCGCTGATCATCCACGACCATCAGTTCTGGCACACCATCCGGCTCTCGTTCGTGCTCTCGCTCGAGACGATCGCGATCAGCCTGCTGCTCTTCGTGCCCACGGTCTACTGGGTCCACCTGAAGCTGCCGCGCCTGCGGCCGGTACTCGGCTTCATGGCGCTGGTGCCCTTCGTGGTGCCGCCGATCATCCTCGTCGTCGGCCTCCTGAACCTCTACAAGGGAGCGCCCAGCTGGTTCTACGACAAGCCGTACGGATTCCTCGCCACGGCGTACGTGATCCTGGCGTTCCCGTACATGTACTTCTCCCTGGACGCGGGCTTCCGGTCGATCGACGTCCACACGCTGACCGAGGCCTCGCAGAGCCTCGGCGCGAGCTGGCGGACGACGCTGACTCGCGTGATCCTGCCCAACATTCGCGTCGCGGCGCTCGGAGGCTCCTTCTTGACGCTCGCGATCGTGATGGGCGAGTTCACGATCGCGAGCCTCTCGACCTTCAAGACCTTCCCGACGTACATCCAGTTCGTCAACGAGACGCAGCCGTACGAGGCGGCAGCGCTCTCGCTGCTCAGCTTCCTCATCGTCTGGGCGGCGATGCTCGCGCTCCTCTTCGTCGGTCGGGGCCGCCCTCGACCCGCTCAGGTGGCGGCGACCCGCTGATGCCGTACCTCGAGCTCCACGGATTGCGCAGGCGCTTCGGGCCGGTCGTCGCGCTCGACGGGATCGACGTCTCGCTCGAAGCGGGGGAATTCCTGTCGCTGCTCGGACCGTCGGGGTGCGGGAAGACGACCGCGCTCCGGATCGTGGCCGGCTTCGACCGGCCGGACGGCGGCTCCGTCCTCATCGACGGCAAGGACTTGACGCGCGTCTCCCCCAACCGTCGCGACATGGGCATGGTCTTCCAGGCGTACAGCCTCTTCCCGAACATGACGGCGGAGCAGAACGTCGAGTTCGGCCTGCGGATCCGGAAGAACAAGCGAGGGGCGCGGCGAAAGCGTGTGGCCGAGCTGCTCGAGCTCGTGGGGCTCGGGCACGCAGGCAAGCGCTATCCGCATCAGCTCTCCGGCGGCATGCAGCAGCGCGTCGCACTCGCGCGTGCGCTCGCGATCGAGCCGCGCGTCCTGCTCCTCGACGAGCCGTTGTCCGCGCTCGACGCGAAGGTGCGCGTGCAGCTCCGCGAAGAGATCCGCCGGATCCAGACACAGCTAGGGATCACCACCCTCTACGTCACGCACGATCAGGAGGAGGCGCTCTCCATCTCGGATCACGTCGCCGTGATGTGGTCCGGACGGATCGAGCAGATTGGATCGCCGTCCGAGATGTACGGCTCTCCCGCGACGCCGTTCGTCGCCGAGTTCATCGGGACGATGAACCGCCTCGAATCGGTGGTGGTGGACGGGGCGAGGGGCGACATCGAGCACGCAGGCACCCGGCTGACGATCGACGCCGCGCGAGGCCGGACGAAGGGCGAGCGCGTCCTCGTCCTCGTCAGGCCCGAATTGCTCGAGCTCGAGCCGTCGGGCGACGGCGCCGCCGGTGGCGAGAACAGCCTCGCGGGGACGGTGCTCACGCACACGTTCCTCGGGTCGATCACACGGCTGAAGATCGTCGGGCCCGAGACCGATCTCACCGCCGACGTGCCGACCGCGCGGGTAGCCGCGCTTCCGATCGGGCTCCCCGTGGTCGCTCGCGTGCCGGCGGCGGGCACGCGGCTGCTCAGTCTCGGCGAGAAGCCAGCGTCCGAAGGGCCAGATCCGGACGATCGGTGAAGATTCCGGTGACGCTGAGCCCAGCGAGCTCGAGCATCCGCGCGGGCTCGTTCACCGTGTAGACCGTCGTCTCGAGTCCGGCGGACTGTGCGCGCTCGACGGCTTGCCGCGTCGCGGACGCGTTTCGTAGGCCCACTGCCCATGCGCCGCTCGCATGTTTGATCGTGCGGCCGAAGCCGAGGTGCTGAATCGTGCGCATCCCGGGGCGGAGTCGGCGGACCGAACGGAGCGCTTCTGGATCGAACGAGACGATCACCGCATCGTCGTCGACGAGCTCGAGCGTCCGCCGAATGACGTCGTGGCGTCGGTACCGGCTCGGATGCTTGAGGTCGATCATCACCCTGATCCGGCCGGCTGTCACCTCGAGGACGTCCGAGAGCGTCGGGTACGTGCGCGACGGACGGGGATGGTCGTGCACGGCGACGAGCCTGCCGTCTGACCTCGCACGGACGTCGACCTCGACGTAGTCGGCGCCCATCTCGATCGCGCGCCGGAACGCCGGCAACGTGTTCTCGGGCTCGTCCCAGGAAGCGCCCCGGTGCGCGATGACGAGCGGTCTCACGTCAGCCGAGGAGGCGTTCCAGCAGCTCGACGTCGATCGCGGGCACGATCTCGTCCGCCGACGCGAGGCGCTCGGGCGCCAGCGTCCCCAAGACGGCGATGCAGCGCATTCCGGCCGCCTTCGCCGAGGCGACGCCTGCCTCGGTGTCCTCGAACACGAGCACCTCGGACGGGTCGAGGCTTCCGTCGAGGAGCTCGAGGGCGCGCACGTATCCCGCCGGGTGGGGTTTCCCGTCGGCCACTTCCTCCGCCCCGACGATGGCGCCGACCGCGGAGCTGAGGCCGGCAGCCTCGATCACCGGCTCGATCTCCGCGCGCGCCGCGCCGGAGACGATCGCGACGGGTACGCGCTCGGCGGCGTACCGCAACGCCTCGCGCACCTCCTCGGGGACGCTCGACCCGTCGGCGACCAGCTCGCGGTACCGCGCGACGCGACGCTCGATCACCTCGTCCACGGCCGGGTGGTCGCGACCGAGCCAGGTACGCACGATCTCCGGGTCGGACAGCCCGACGAGCTCGTCGAAGTACTCCTGCGTAGACAGCGGCCGCCCGTGCTCGGCGAAGAGCTCGGAGAAGATCCGGCAGAGGATCGGCTCGTCGTGCGAGAGCGTCCCGTTGAAGTCGAAGATGACGGCTCGGACAGCCAACGACGCGGCGAATTATCTGCGCCACTCCGGCCGGTGTTCGATAGTTCAGTGCTAGCGCACGGCTTGCCAGCTGGTGGCGTACTCGTCCGCGACTCGGCGCGTCAAGGTACGGATCTGCGTGCCGTCGGCGTGCATCACGGCGACTATCCCGCGCTCGGAGGTCGCGGACGGCACGATCCTGGTGAAAAGGATCCGCTTGCCGTCGGGTGACCACGCGGCCGCCACGTCGTATCCGCCATGGGTCAGCCGCCGGGCGCCCGTGCCGTCGGCGCGCATAGCCCAGACGGCTGCTCGGTGCGCGGTCCTGGAGAACACGGTGAACAGGATCTGCCGACCGTCGGGCGACCAGCCTGAAGGGTACGCGGCGCCCCGCGCGTGCCTGAGCCGACGCACATCGGAACCGTCGGAGCGCATGGAGTAGACGTCGCCGTCGCGAGCGAAGGCGATCCTCCGCCCAGAGGGCGAGAAGGACGGGTCGGTGCCGGGACCGAGCCGCCGCTCCGCGGTGCCGTCCGTGCGAACCGTCCAGATCGACGAGGTTCCTCCGCCGAGGCGGCGCTGGAAGACGATCGTGCGTCCATCCGGAGACCAGCTTGCATCGGTGTCGCGCGCGGCGCCGCGCGTGAGCCAGCGTCGCCCGGTGCCGTCGAGGCGCACGAGCTGCACGTCGAAGTTCTCACGCGGCCCCGTCGCAGTACGTGTGCCGTCGAAGACGAGGCGGCGACCGTCCGGGGAGAACGAGCCGCGCTTGGCGGGTTGCGCGAACCGGGTCACCAGGCGGCGGCCGGAGCCGTCGGGACGCATGACCCAGACCGCAGGCGTGCCGGCGCCGGTCCAGAAGGAGATGAGCCCGTTCTGCGGGCGTCGCGCGTCGCCCGCCGCGGCCGCACCCAACGCGACCAGCCCGGCCAGCACGAGCGCCAGAGTTCCCCCGTGGCGATTCAGCGGGGTGTGACTTTGCACGCGGCTGCGACGCGCTGGACCGTCGCGGGCGCTTCTAGATCGAACCAGCCGTCCTCGCCCTGATCCTTCCGCGCCGCCAGGATGGCGTGCTTGATGGCGAAGAACACCGTGACGGCGAGCGTCATCGGTGGCTCGCCGACCTCCTTCGACGAGAGAAGCGGATCGGCGTCGTTCTCCGGGTCCGGAAAGAGGTCCACGTTCATCTCCAGGGGAATGCTCATGGCCGCCGGAGGCTTGTACGTCCATGTGTTGGTGCTGTTCAGCGCACCTCGTCGCGGGCCGTCAGGTTGGTAGACCATCTCCTCCGACGTGACGTAGCCGACACCCTGGATGAAGCCGCCCTCGACCTGTCCGACGTCGATCGCCGGGTTCTGGCTGCGGCCCATCCCGTAGACGACGTCGGCGCGCAGCACCGTGGTCTCGCCGGTGAGCGCGTCGATCTCCACCTCCGCGATGGCGGCGCTGTACGTGAACCCGGTGAACTCGTAGTTCTGCTCGGGATTCTTCACCCCGGGGTGGAATTGCAGGGCCGTTGGGGAGTCGAGTGTCTCCCCGCCGTCGATCGGCACCCGGGCCTGCGCGCAGAGATTGACGCGATCGCGGTGGGCGTTGCCGACGGCGGTCGTCCAGCTCGAATTCGTGGGATCGCCGGGGTCCCAGTTCCGGTTGGGCCTGACAGGGAACCGCAGATCCTTGATGCGGCAGTAGTCGCGCAGCCGCGTCATCAAGTCCTCGCAACAGGCCTGCACCGCCTCGGCGTTGAACGGCGAGCCCGTCGATGCCCCGGTGCTGACAGGATTCGGCACGATCGACGTGTCGAGTGGGGCCACACGGATCAGCGCGAGCGGAATCCCGAGGTAGTAGCTCGCGGCCTGGGCGACCTTCGTGTTCAGCCCCTGCCCCATCTCGACCCCGCCGGTGCGCACGAGCACGGTGCCGTCCTGGCCGAAGATCTCCACGAGCGCCCCTGCCTGCTCGAGCATCGGGAGGTTGTAACCGGAGCCGTACTTGACCGGGATGAGCGAGATGCCTCGTTTCCGGTAGCGGTTCGCGGCGTTGAAGTCGTCGATTGCAGCGAGCCGGGCGTCGAACTCGTACGTCTTGCGCGTGTACGAGAACACCTGCTCGAGGTCGCAGTCGTCGAGCGTCTGACCGGCCGGCGTGGACTGGCCCTTGGCGTAGAGGTTCCTGGCGCGCACGTCCTCGGGCAGCATGCCGACCTGGTGCGCGGCGCTCTCGATCGCCTCTTCCTGGAGCAGGGCGCCCTGGATCATCCCGAGCGTGCGGAAGGCGGTGTTGCTCGCGATGTTCGTCCTGCACACGTCGCCGCTCGTGTCGTAGTTCGGCACGAAGTAGGCGGAGTCGGCGCGGAGCTGGAGACAGTCCGACACGATGAAGGAGCAGTCGTAGCTCGAGCCGCCGTTGAGCAGCACGTCGTTGTGCAGGCCGATCAGCTTGCCCTTGTTCTCCGCCGTGTCCTCGCCGGTGCCGATGGCGACCGCGAACCGGCCCTGCGCGGGGTGCCGGTGGCCGAACATCGCGGTGTCCACCTCGCGTCTCGCCGCCAGACGCACGGGGCGGCCGTGAGCGCGGGCGGCGACCGCAGCGGCGATCGCCACGAAGGCCGGCGGGTTGCACTTGCCGCCGTACCCGCCGCCGATCCGCTTGATGCACACCTCCACCTTGTTCATGGGTACGCCTAAGACGCCGGCCACGGCGTCCTGCACCACGTCAGCGCTCTGGGTGGACGACCACAGCGTCATCTGCCCCTCTTCACCGGGAACGGCGACGCACGTCTGCGTCTCCATGTAGAAGTGGATCTGCCCCCCGACGTCCTGCTGTCCGGTGACGAGTCGGCATGGGATCCCGTCGAGGACGACGCTCGGGCCCTGCTGCGTGAACCAGCTCAGGTCGGAGCTCGCGCGAACGAGCTTCCACACGTGGTTCATCCAGGACGCCGTCGGCGGGTCGTCGAGGAAGAAGCTGCCGGCCTGCACCGCGTCGGCAATCGTGACGAGCGGCGGCTCGTCGTCGTACTCCACGAGCGCGGTGCTCACGAATTGGGCGGCGTCCAGGGCGATCTGCTCGTCGTCCGCGAGCACGAGACCGATGCTCTGGCCGTCGTTCGTCACCGAGCCCACGAACGGGGCGCCGTCCATTGGGGCGAAGACGGGCTGATCCATGGCCATGCCCTGGAGATTCCTGCCGCTCGGCATGTCGAGGCACGTGAGATAGTCGACGACGCCGGGGAACCGGCCCTGGAGACAGGCGAGCACGTCATCCGGACCGGCGGCGCCCGCGTGACCCGGGACCCGATAGGTGAAGTTCGCCTTCGCACGTGTGCTGAATACGTACGCGGCCTCCAGCGCGCGCGAGGGCAGCTCGATGTCCTGCGGATACACGGCCTCGCCCGTGCTCTGGACGAACGCCTCGAGTTTGACGAACGGCTGGTTGATCGGGAACTCGTCCGCGTAGGTGTTGTAGTGCTGGGTGCCGCGCGAGACGGGTCGCTCCTCGCGCGCCGCAGCCGACGCGGCGTCCGGCGAGACGATCGCCGGATCGACCGCGAGCGCAACCTCGACGAAGAACTTGAGCCAGTACGAGACCGCCAGGCTGAGCTTGTAGTCGTCGGTGAATCCTTCCCACGGGACGTCGCGCAATCGGTCCTTGTATTGCGCGAACAACGCCTCGATGGCCTTCACGAGCGCCTCCCGACCGGCGTTGTGCAGCGACCAGTCCCACGCCTTGCCGACGACGGCGTCGGCGAAGCCGCCCAGTCGCACGGCCACCGGCGCGACGCCGCCGAGGACGAACGTCGCCCCGGTCACGCGGCGCTCCGCATCGAGCTCGACGTGGCAGCCGGCATTGGCGATGCTGTGCGCGTTCACCTCGCGCAGGGCCGTCTTGTACGTCTGCGCGAATGCGCCACGCTTCGTGAACGGGATCACGTAGGCGAGCAGCACAGACCGGTCTCGTACCTCCGGCTTCGACGCGTAGAGCTCGGCGAACTCCAGCAGCTCGTGCTCGTTCACCCCGCCGGTGCCGGCGTCCAGTACGCGAACGCGACTGCGCAGGGTCGCAAGCGCGGTGAACAGATCGGACGGAAACGGCGTGCCGGACGCGATGTGCCGCAGCACGAGCATCGTGTTCCCGCCGAGGCTCGCTGCGTCGCGGACGATGGCGCCGGCCGTGCGGCCAGCCATGTAGCGGAGCGATTCCAGGCCCGCCAGCCGTTCAGGCGCCGTCTGCTTGGCCTCCTCGATCCGCAAGTCCAGTAGGTCGAGCAGGACGGCGTAGGTCAGCGCCGACCCGACCGTCATTCCGTCCGGGCCGACATCCGTGGCCTTCAGCTCGGGGATGTGGGAGATGTCGATGAGGTGGTGGGGATCCTCCGTGTAGGTGTCGTAGACGCCGATCGAGGTGTTGCCGAAGACGAGCTTCCGGTCGTTCTCGTCGGGACTCCGGTTCACCAGCTTCGTCAGCTCGTCGAGCGTCAGCGCGCGAGTCCAGGTGTATCCCCCGCTCTCGTAGCGCACGGCGCGCGGAGGGACCTTCAACGCGTCGGGGAACGACGGGGCGATGGTGGACGAGACCGAGCAGCGCTCCGCGTCGTCGACGTCGCACGTCATGCATCCCGCCCCGTCGGCCTCGGTCCAGTCCCGCCCGAAACCCTTCTCGAATCCGAACAGGATGGGCCGATAGCCGGTGCAGCGGCAGAGATTCCCGTCGAAGTGATCCTGGATCTCCTGCATGGTCGGCAGCCTTGCGAACTCGGGGTCCGACGGATCCACGCGATCCGTGCTCGTGTCGAGCTTCAGCGCGTCGATGCCGCGCCCGGCCATGAGCCCGTGCGCGCTCGCGACCCAGCCGGGCGTGCAGTAGCCGCACTGCGTGCCGTTGTTCTTCGCCAGGCAGTACTGCACCGGGCTCACCGCTCCCTCCACGCTGCCGAGACCCTCGACGGTCGTCACCATGGCGCCGTCGAGCGAGGCCAGCGGCCTCAGGCAGGAGTTGATCGAGCGGTGCGTCACCTTCCAGGAGGCCGGGTCGTACGTCGACAGCAGGACCGTGCATGCGCCGCAGCCGCCCTGCTTACAGCCGATCTTCGTTCCCGTCAGGCCCACCTCGGCCGACCGCAGGTAGTCGACGAGCAGCGTCCGCGGCGAGACGTCCGTCAGCGTGACGGACTGCCCGTTGAGGTAGAAGCGCAGGTCGGCTGCGTACTCGGGCCCCGTCATCCTTTGCTCGCCATCCCAGGCATCGCCGGCATCCCAGGCATCGCAGGCATGCCGGGCATCGCAGGCATTCCGGCCGTCGCCGGCCTCCCGGGAAGCGCGGCGGCCGTCGCCCGGGCGCGGGCGCTCGTGTGAGGCGCCGACGCGCCGGCCCGGGCCGCAGGCGAGCTGGCCTTGACCACGTCGAATTGGGCCATCATCCCCCCGTCCTCGTGGATGAGGTTGTGACAGTGGAACACGTAGATCCCGAGGTTGTCGGAGAACTTGCCGATGACCGTGACCTCGCTGTAAGGCGGTACGACGAACACGTCCTTCCAGGCCAGGTTGCACCTCCTGGCGGTACAGGACGACCAGTCGCCAGGCTGCGGCTGGATGTTCGGCCACTCGTTCCGCGGTGTCGCACACCAGTCGTAGGCGGTCGACGGGCCGTCCGCGATCCCCTGCACCACCGCGGGGCACCTCGTCCGCGACATCACCTGGAACTCGATGTCGTGGATGTGAACCGGGTGGTAGCCGTCGGTCGAGTTGACGAGATGCCAGATCTCGGTCGTGTTCACGACCGGCGTCGCGTACGCATGGTTCGGATCGAAGTAGCGGCCGTTGATCGTCGCGAACGGGTTCTGGCCTACGTGGCCGTCGAACCCGAAGAGGAACGTGCGCTCGGTCACCTTCTTGCCGGTCGGCGTCCTCGTGGACAGCTTCTTGATCGGGCTCGTCAGACCGGGGCCGCGCAGCCTCCCGCCGGACGGGTCGAAGGTCGGCGGGTTCGTGATCGTCGGGACGACGACGAACTCGACGAGCGGCCTCGGCGTCTGATCGACGTCGTCGCCAAAGGGGCAGAGCTGGGTCAGGCACCTCGTTGCCGTTCCGCCGACGAACGCTTGCTGTGGCTGGGCTTGGAGGTAGAACGTCGTCTTCGTCTTCACCTTGGAGAAGTCGATGACGATGTCGGCGCGCCGAGCCGGGAAGAGCCGGATCTTCGTCTGCGGAGGGCTCGCCGGATCGACGTACACGAAGTTCATGAGCCCGCCGTCGGTGCCCACCTGCTGGAGGTAGGCGTCCTGCGCGTAGCTCGTCGGGTCGTCCGGCTTCGTCGTCGTCCAGATGTTCAGCGGCTCCTCGTCGTTGCCGTTGAGGAAGCGGAAGCGATAGGGCTTGTTGGTCACCGTCAGATACGGCGCCAGCGTCTCGTTCGCCGTCCACACCGCCCGGTACGGATGGGGCTCGGGCGCGGGAGGGACGCTGCCGGTGACAGGTTGGAACTCCTTGCCGTGCAGCATCTCGGCCGGAACCTGCTGGAGCATGATCGGGATGTCGTCGCATACCGACGGCGTCGTAGGGTCGGTGGTCGCAGGAGCGGGCGTCGGCCAGTACGGCGGCGCCGTCTGGGCTTGCGACGGCACCGCCGGCAGGGACTGACAAGCGCCCCCGGTGGGCAGCCCGAGCTTCGCGTCGGCCTTCGCGTCCTCGATGAGATAGAAGCCGGCCAGTCCCATGAGCACGTGCCCGCGCGTGTGGTCCATCGCGTGGTCGTGGTACCAGAGCGTCGTCGCCTCCTGGTTGTTCGGGTAGTCGTACAGATGCGATTGGCCAGGGCCGAAGGTGTCCATCGGATACCCGTCGTCCGCGGGCGTCTGATGGCCGCCGTGCAGGTGGATGGTGAGGTTGGGACTGAGCTCGTATTGGCTCTGCGCGTACGGCGGGGCGTTGAACGGCGCCGGCGGCGACGTGGGCGGCGCGCTGAAGACCGTGTAGTACGTGCGGATCGGGCTGATCGGGTTGGTCCAGCTGAGCTGGTTGAACGGGTCGACGTACGGGTTGTAGAGCGTCTGCGGCAGCTCGTTGTAGACCTGGAGCTCGGAGCGCTCGTGCGGCTTGACGACGAGGGTGGGGCCGGGCGTCGTGCCGTCGAAGCCCCACTTCGGGAGGCAGACGCCGGGCGCCGCCTCCCAGGTGTAGGCGCGGGCGTGCACGACCCAGACGGGAGTGCCGTCGCTCTTCTCGTACTGGGGCGCCAGCCTGTTCGGGATCGGCAACGGGTCCTTGAAGCGACGCTCCGGGCTCAGATCGCCGGCCTCGAGGTAGTTGCGGCACGACCCGCCGGTCGCCGCCGACGAGCCGTCGTGTCCCAAGGTGATCGCCGCAACGACCAGGACGACCCCGGCGAGCACGGCCGCCGCGAGCAGCACCCAACGGGTGTCGGTGTATCTACGGTTCATCTGTGCGAGTGCCTCCCTGCCGGTCGCGGTATGCGAGTGGCTGCCGGATCGCGGCCAGCAGCTCCGCGGGCGAGAGCTCGCCCGTCGCGGGAGCCTGCTGCTGCAGCCGCAGGTCGTAGACAGTCCCGCTCCGGCCGTCGGGCGAGAGCGCGATCACCCGCAGCTCCGGTCGGTGGCCGAGGAGAGGGGCGAGGCTCTGCGTCGCGGGATCGTCGAGGCTCGTGATCGCAACGCAGGCTTCGCCCGCCTGGATCATCTTCACCGCCTCGTCGTCGGGCCCGTCGAACACCGTGAGGTCGTTCCTCGACGCAACAACGCGCCTGACGATCTCGCGCAGGATCCGTGGCATCTTCACGAGGATCACCTGCGTCTGGTTCACGGTCGCTCCCTCGGTTTCCGCGATGTTCGCACCGGCCGCGCCCGTCGAGGAATGGGCCGAAGGATTGATCTTCGGTCCATCCCGAGGACTGCTCCCGGCCTGGACCGTTGAGCTGCGATTCAGGCGCGGCGTGCGGCGACGGGCATTCCGCGCCGGCGCAGACGCGCCACGGCCTCGGCGCGGCTCGAGACCCCCAGCTTGTGCAGGATGTGATGCACGTGGTGCTTCACGGTCGGCACCTCCACGTGGAGCCGACCGGCGATCTGCTTGTTCGACAGCCCCTCGTCGAGCAGCAACGCGACCTCGAGCTCCCGCGGCGTCAACGACTCCTCCGACGAGCCGCTCGGCCGCTCGGCCGCGAGCACGGTCACCCGCCTCAGCAACGCGCCGGCGGCCTGCGGCGAGCAGACCAGCTCTCCCGCCGACGCCCTCCGAATCGTCGCTACCAGATCGGCGACCGACTCTTCCCGCGTCACGAACCCCGACACGCCGGCCTCCGCGTAGGCGATCACGTCCCGCTCGGCTTCCGACGTAGCCAGCGCCACGACCTTCACCTTCGCTACGGGACCGGCGAGCGCCCGAATGAGCTCCAGGCTCTCGGCGGCCGCCGGATCCAGGAGCACCACGTCGGGCTCGACCTCCCTGACCCTGGCCAGGATCTCCTGCCGTGCCCCGGACGCGCCAACGATCTCGAGTCCCTGCTCGTGAGCCAGAATCTCGACCAGCGCCTCGCGGTAGAACCGGACATGCGCGGCTACGAAGACGCGTACGAGCCGCCGCTCACCGGGAGCGTCGAATCCCCGCGTCCGAACGCGGTAACGCGACGCTGCTCTCATTCCGCCCTCCGTGGCCCTCAGATGGACCGAAGATACATCTTTCGATTGTTGTCCGTACTGGCAGAAGACGCGACCATGTCGCGAGACAGATTCTGCAAGCCCTCGAGGAAAGGGGCGCGAATGGCCCGGTCGGTCGCCGAACTACTCCAGGTCGACGAGTCGCATCGTGATCTCGGCTGGCTCGAGGAGGCCCTGCAGCACGCTCTCGAGCTCGAGTTCGCGACGATCCCGGTGTATCTGTCGGCGCTGTGGTCGATCAAGAATCCGCCGCCGGACCCTCCTCCGCCGGACTCGGCCTTCGGCCTCATCCAGGGGATCGCCTTCGAGGAGATGCTCCACCTCGGCCTCGTGTGCAACATGCTGACGACGCTCGGCGCCACCCCTCACATCATCAAGGGAATCCCCTCATATCCGAGGAAAGGGCTTCCGGGCGGCGTCCAGCCGGACCTCCGCGTCACGCTGGCCGGGCTGACGAAGGATCGAGTCGCGAACCTGTTCATGCAGATCGAGTACCCGGAGTACGACGTGCCCGGAACGACACCGCCACGACGCGCTGCCGACGACTACGCGACCATCGGAAACTTCTACGACGCGATCGAGAAGACGTTCAAGCGCCTCAAGCCGCCCGTCACGGGGGAGAGACAGCTCACGGCCACGTTCGACGCGGAGAAGCTGACTCAGATCAAGGACAGCGCCGCCTTCGTGCACGCGATCCGGACGATCAAGGACCAGGGCGAGGGCACGTCCCGGGGAGACCCGGACGCGGGGCCCGAGTTCGGGAACGAGCTCGCGCACTATTTCAAGTTCGGATCGTTGTACTGGGGGAAGCTCTACGTGAAAGGGCCGGACCGAAAGTGGGGCTACAACGGCGAAGCGATCCCCTTCCCGGACGTGTACCCGATGATGGAGGTGCCGGCCGGCGGGTACGTCAACCCCGCGGCGCCGGTGAGGAAAGCACTCGACGCCTTTAATGCCTGCTTCACCACCGTCGTGAAGAAGCTCGACGAGGCGTGGTCGAAGGGCGACGCAAAGGCTCTCAACGCCGCGATCACCGCCATGTTCGATCTCGGCGGTCTCGCCGCGCCGCTCTACGGCTTCAAGGTGCCCCGGACCTCGCACACTTACGGCCCGACCTTCGAGCTCGACCCACAGCCGGCAGCGGCCTAGTCCTTCGCCACCGTGAACGCGGCGGTTCCGAGGCGGAAGTAGCGCGCGGTCGAGCGAGGGCCGAAGCCGCTCCAGACGTACCACCGGTACGACCCGGGAGCGAGGCGGTGCCGGCGTCCGTCCCAGGTCCAGCTCGACTCGAGCGGGAGCTGAGGGGTCTTCGGCCACGCCGCCAGAATGCGCTCGCCGCGACGGAAGAGCTGGACGTGGTAGTAGCCGGCGCCCCGCACCGGCCGCCAGCGAAGGACCGGGATCGCCGCCGCGCGAGGGACGTAGGGCAGCCTTTCCAGCACGAGGACCTTGGGGAGCGCGTGCACCGAGACCTGCCGCGACGGATTACCCGCCTGGTCATATGAGCGGACCGCGTACCAATACTCCCGGCCGTTCCGGATTCCGTGATCGGTGAAGCTTCGGCCGGGCCCGCTGAAGACGCGCGCCGCCACGCGCGTCGCCGCTCCTCGCGCCACTCGCTTGACCACGGCGACGTCCGCGTCGGAAGACGACCTCCACGCGATCCGATCGGCGCCGTCGCCTGACTCGACCGTCACGAGGGCGAGCACGGGTGGCGTCTTGTCGATCTTGACGGTGACGGAGACGGTTCTCGAGATGTTCGCGCGATTCGTCGCGGTGCACCTGAACGTCGTGCCAGGTGTCTCGTCCTTGAGGGTCCTCGGTCCGCAGCCGTCGGAGCTGGTGATTCCGGTCGGATCGGAAAGGTCCCAACGGACGGTGACGTCGGACCGGTACCAACCGTTCGTCCCTGCGATCCCCGAAAGGTCCGCACGGATCGAAGGCTGCTCCGGATCGGTCGCAGCCGCAGGCCCCGCCGTGGAGATCGCGCCGGCGCATACAGCCAGGACGATCCAGGGGCGGAGCAGCTTCAACGGGGCGGCGATCACGCGCACAGCCGGCTAAGGAGCTGGAGCGGGCAAGGGCGTCGGCCACGACGACTTCGACGGCGCCGGCGGGGCCGCGCGGGGGACAGCGGGCACCGAAGGGCGCTGTGCGGGAGGGCTGGTGACTAGCTGCGCCGCAGGCGGCTCCGTCCTCCACTCGACCACGCGGATGCCTCGCTTGGTGACGACGACCACGGCGGCTCGGTCGGGTAACGGGCGGGCGCGCGTCCCGTCGACGCTTGCATCGACGGCGCTCGCCGTGCCGAGTCGAATCCACAACGAGCTTCCGTGGAGCCGCACCTGCTGTCCCCGAGCGAGGTTCCGCTCGTACAGGAGCCTGCCGCTCGGCGAACGGGCGGAGATCCACGAATCGCCTCGGCGCGCGCTCAGGACGAGCGTCTGACGCGAGACGGTGGCGCCTTCCACCTGGGCCAGCCGTGCGGCGACCGCCGCCGTCCGCAGCGATCGGAGGTCGTCGGCGAGCGAAACCGCCCGTTCCGGCGTCCCCCTCGTCGCCGATGGCCGAGCGCGAGAGTCCGGCCCGACGAGCGCATGGAGGACGACTATCGCTGTTCCGGCTCCGACGATCGCGAGAGCGAGCGCCGCAAAGATCGGCCGCGCATTCCACGTTGGCCGCCTTCGGGCGTGCTCCCGACTGCCGCCGGACCGCTCGAGCGACAGCTCGTCGGCCCAGAAGCCGATCCCGCCGTAGCGGCTCGCGGCGACGTAGAGGTCGGATCGACCGGCTCGTTTGAACTCGGCGGCCGAAGGCCAAGTTCTGCGGCCGGCGCAGAAGGCGGAGAGCTCGGCTCGAATGCGCTCGGTCGTCCACCGACGGCGCGTTCCGTCGGGCTGTCCGGCAAGGCGGTACCGGGTCGAGCGCCCGGCGCCGACGCGAACGAGCGCTCCGGAGTCCACGAGAGCGGCGAGGTCGTACGCAGCTTGCGAGCGGCTGACTCCGCCCAGCTGCTGGTAACGCGCCCGGGTCAGCTCGGTTGGGTCCCCGGCGCGGAGCGCCTCGAGCGCACGACGCTGAGCGGGCTTGTGCGTTGCTTCCGTGCGGACGGCTTTCGACACGTGGCGGCTTCCCCCAAAGCGACGCGAACCGTCTCGACGATAGCGCCGAAGCCGATCCTTGCCAAGACGACGAACGGGATTCGTCCATCGCGGTGAAAACGTCCGTTTGCCCGAGATCGCTACACGTGTCGCGATGTCAGGCTCATATTCGTCCGCTTCGTCCACATCCAGTTCTTGGTTTCGTCCAGTTAATTTCAGAACGTTTTCTCGGCTATGTGTAAACCGCAAATCTATTCGAATCGATTTTACGAAAACGACATGGAAACTACGCCGCTCATTTGCTAGCTTCATTTTCGAGTTGAGCTCAGCCGCCGTGGTCTCCGCACCGCCTCTGCGCGATACACGCGCGCGTGTGGGAGGCCGGTACCGGCGGCTGGGCATTGCGACGGCGGTCGTCGTCGCGGTGTCGCTGATCGCCACGACCGGGACTGCTCTCGCCGGCGGCCTCGGCGCTGACCAGACGCTGGCAGCTCCAGTCGAGCCGACCGTGGCCCCGTCGGCCAGCACCGATCAGACCAACGCCCAGCGGGCGAGCCAGGAGCAGGCTGCGGCTGCTCGCGCCGAGGCGGTCGACCCACAGCCCACGAACGTCTTCATCTCCGTGCGGATCAACAGCCCGGGGGACAACGGGCCTGTCACGCAGACGAGCACGACGACGGTGGCGGGAGCGGCTGAGAACGCGGCCGCGACGAATCAGGACGCCCGGCAGGCGTCGTCCGTAGCGCGCCCCGTGGATCTCGAGGACTCGGCGAGCCAGGCGGGCCAGATCAACGGGCAGGACGCCGGAATCGAGCAGGCCGCCGCGGCCGAAGCAACCGCGACGGAGCCGCGCCCGATGAACGTCGTCGTGTCGGTTCGCGTGAATAGCCCGGGCGGCGACGCTCCCGTGACGCAGGGGAGCGCCGTCGTCGTCGGCGCCGCAGCGAAGAACGCAGCGGCCACCGCGCAGCGCGCCGAGCAGGTGCAGGTTGCACCGGACGGGCCTTCGCCGCCGTCGGCCGATTCTGCGGCGCCGCACGCTACGCCGCACGAGGCGCATGCGAGCCCGGCGTCTCCCGCGAGCTCACCGGCGCCTTCCCCGGGGACCGCCAGGGCGCCGGCGCCGCCGACCTGCGTCCAGATCCGCGGCGCCCCGGGCGCGCCACGCGCCGCGGTTCGGGTCGTCATCACGGTCGGCAGGTCGTGCAAGCCCGCGACACGCTCCCGGCCCGCGAACAGTCGTGCTGCGAAGATCCAGCCGCGGCAAGCCCCGCCGGTCCTGGAACGTGCGCCGGTTGCCGCGCCGGCCGCGGCCGCCCCGATCGCCTCGCGCGCCTCGCCGGTGGCCGTTCCGAAGAAGCGCAGCGCGCCCCCGACCGATCCCGCGCCACGTGGCAGGCAGGCGCAGGCGGACGAGAGCGGCGCGAAAGCCTCGCGCTTCTTCGAGCTGCCTTCGTCGTCGCCCAAGCCGCTCGCGGCAGGCCTGGTGGCGGTTTCGGCCTCCGCGACGAAGCACGAGGGTGGCCTTACGAACCTCGTCAGGCTCGTGCTGCTGCTCGGCGCGCTGGCCGCGGCCGCTCTGTGGTCGTGGCGGCCCCTTCTCCTCGAGCGTCTGCCGCAAGGGCCGAATCGTCCAACGTGAGCCTTGGTCGCAGGCAAGTTGGACGATTCGGCCGGGCCGGTTGGACGATTTCGCGCGCAACCCCGCTTGTGGAGCCGTCTCGCGAGTCCCGTGCAAGCGCACGCTGCTGCGTCTTCGTCGTCGCGCTCGCCCTGGCCGGTTTCGCCCCGTCCCCCGCACGAGCGGCCGATGATCTCGCGGCGCAAATCCAGAACGAGGTCTGGGCCGAGGTCGCCGACGCGACCGCCGCGGCCGGCACGCGCTCGCGCGGTCCCGACCTCGCGGACTCAATCGAGGCGCAAACGTGGGCTGCGATCGGACAGATCGCCGGACGTCGCACGGCGGAGATCGCTGAGCCCAAGCGGCCCGCGCGCGCGAGACCGAAGCGTCCTCCACCCGCGTCGCCCGCTCGACAACCGCTTCCGGCCGCTTCGACGTGGCACGCGGCGCCGGCCGTCGCGCCTCCGGCAGAGGCCCCATCCGAAAAGCGCGTTCCTAAGCGCGTCGACGCACGCAAGGATTCGACCCGGCCGTCCGGTGCGAATCCGCCGCCGCGCCTGCCGCCGCTGCCGTCGCCGCCGGGGACGTTGTCGCCGTCTATTGGAGGGTTCGGCGCCGGGCAGCTCTTCCCGCCGCTCCTGCTCGCCCTGGCTGCCGCACTTGGATTCTTCGTCCTCGAGGGGATGGCCTACGACGTCTCGGTACGTCGACTGCCGAGGCGACGGCAGGTCTCCCTCGTGCCCTGGCGCCCAGGCTGAGGCCGCTTGGTCGGCTGACGCGCCGCTCCGGTCGGAACGGCACGTGTAACGACGACCAAGGAGAAGAGATGCGAAACAAACTCATCGCGCTCGCCGCGGCTGTCGTCGCCTTTGGGGCGGCGCCCGCCGTGGCAGCGGCCGAGTCAGGAGGCCCAGGCGGGCTGCAACAGTCCATTCAGGACGCCGTTGCAAAGCAGGTGTCTGCCGCGCTCTCCTCGACCCAGCAGACGCCGGTGAATGGGAATGCCCCGGTCACGATCTCGGCCGGCGGCGTCTCCTCCGGCCCGAGCTGGGCGACCCAGAACGCGGAAGCGAAGGCACACGCCAACTCGGCCAACTCGGCGCCCACGACTCAGTCGGGCTCGCAGCAGCAGATCGTCGGCAACGCCAAGGGTTGCGGCGGCGGCTGCGGCGGCGCGGGCGGAGCACAGCTGAACGGCCAGAAGTCCGACACCGAGCAGGTCTCGGCCGCGAAAGCTGCGACCGAGCAGACGCCGGTGAACGGCAACGCCCCGGTCACCATCTCCGCCGGCGGCGTCTCCTCCGGCCCCAGCTCGGCCAACCAAAACGCCGCAGCAAAGGCGAAGGCCGACTCCGCCAACTCCGCGCCGACCACGCAGACCGCGACACAGACACAAGCGGTCGGCGGCACAGGCTCCTGTCTCGCCGGGTGTGGCGGCGCAGGTGGAGCGCAGCTGAACGGCCAGAAGTCCGACACCGAGCAGGCGTCGGCCGCCAAGGCTGCGACCGAGCAGACGCCGGTGAACGGCAACGCCCCGGTCACCATCTCCGCCGGCGGCGTCTCCTCCGGCCCCAGCTCGGCGAACCAAAACGCCGCAGCAAAGGCGAAGGCGGACTCCGCCAACTCGGCGCCGACCACGCAGACCGCGACACAGACACAAGCGGTCGGCGGCCTAGGCTCCTGCCTCGCAGGCTGTGGCGGCGCGGGCGGAGCGCAGCTGAACGGGCAGAAGTCCGACACCGAGCAGGTGTCCGCGGCCAAGGCGGCGACCGAGCAGACGCCGGTAAACGGCAACGCCCCGGTCACCATCTCCGCGGGCGGCGTCTCCTCCGACCCCAGCTCGGCCAACCAGAACGCCGCAGCAAAGGCACACAGCGACTCGGCCAACTCGGCGCCCACCACGCAAGGCTCGACCCAAACGCAAGCAGTCGGCTAGTCAGTCAGGAGTGGCTGCGGCCTCGGCCGCAGCCACTCCCATACCTACCGGCCCTGAGGCGCCGCTGGGCCGACGAGCCGCTCCGCGCGCGCGGCCGCGACCTCGCTTCCCTTGAGCCGGTAGAGCGCCGTCGCCTCCGCGACCGCGTCCTGCGCGCCCGGCACGTCGCCCAGGAACAGCCGCGTCTCGGCGAGGTCGACGAACGCGTCGGCCTGCCAGACCAGGGCGTCCGTTCTCCGCAGCTCCTCGATCGCCGCGAGCGCGAGCTCGAGCGCCTGGTCGCGATCACCGCGGCGGGCGAGCACTTTCGCCCGCACCGACCGCCAGAGGGCCTGCGACTGCGCGTCGTCCTCGGCCGCGGCCGTGGCGGTGACCGAGCACATCATGTTCGCCTCCTCGAACCGCCCCTGCGCGCAGAGCGCGTGGGCGAGGAGCCCGGCGATCGTCGACAGCAGGTACTTCTCGCCCATGCGGTCGAGCGCCTCGTAGTCGCGGCGCAGCTCGCTCTCGGCTGTGACGGCATCGCCGGCGAGGAGCTCGACGGCGTACGAGTCGAGCGAGAGCGACGACGCGAGCACGTTCGGCCCGAGATCTTCGAGCGTCCGCCTCGCTGCGCGGTACGACGAGCGGGCGCGTTCGAAGTCGCCGCCGAGCGCGTACAGGCGCGCGAGCGCACCGAGGACGAGCCCCTCGGTCCGGCGGTCGCCCTGCGCGTCCTCGAGGATGCGCTCGCACTCCGGGATCGCGTCGCCGATCGGGGTGCGGCCGTAGACGCTGCTCATCGCCAGCGCCGCGGCGCTCCTCAGCTCCTGGCGGCGGTCGCCGGCGGCTCGCGCGTGCAGCATCGCCTCCCTGCCGGCCTGCGCCTCCTGCTCGAACCGGCAGGCGCGGCCGTGCACCGACGCAAGCAGCCGCCATGCTCGCGCCAGGGCCTCGTGGTCGGCGGCCTCCTCGAGCACCGGGAGCGCGCGGGCCGTCTCGCGCTCGACCTCAACCGCCCAGCTCGATCCGTCGCGGCCGAAGTAGAGCACGAGCAGCCGGGCGAGCTGCGCCCGCGTCGCCGCCAGCTCGTCGCCGATCGCGCGCGCCTGCGCGACGCCGTCGTCGATCAGACGCTGGGCGCGCTCGAACTCGCCGATGTCGACGAGCGCCTCGCTGAGATCCGGCAGGAGCGCGAGCCGGCGATGGTCCGCGGGGGCGAGCAGCGCGTCGGCGCGCCCGAGCAGGTTCGCCGCCGCCGTCATGTCCCCGCGTGCGAAGGCGCGGTTGCCCGCCGCGACGAGTCGCGCCGCCGCGCGTCCGCCGAGCTCGCGGCCGTGGTCGTCGAGCGGGCCGAGCTCGCCCAGGTAGCGGTGCGCCTGCTCGAGGTGGTACGCGAGGATCTCCTCGAACTCGACCTCGCGATCGCGGCCTCGGTTGACGCGGTCGGCCCAGTCGACGAACCGCTCGTGCAGCGTGGCGCGCGTCCGCTTGAGGAGGGCGTTGTAAGCGGCGTCGCGGATGAGGATGTGGTCGAACCTGAACGCGGCCTCCTCGTCGGGCTGCCGGCGGACGAGGCGCTTCCGCGCCAGCTCCGCGAGAACCGCGGGGACGGTGGCGCGCGCCTCCGCGGGAACCAGCTCCTCGAGCGCGCTCTGCGGAAATGCGAGGCCGATCACCGACGCGGGCTCGAGCACGGCCCGTTCGTCCTCTTCGAGGTCGTCGAGGCGCGCTGCGAGGAGGGCGTGGATCGTCGGCGGCACGTCGAGCTCGGCGAGGTCGGTGGCCGCGTGCCAAGCGCCGTCCTCGAAGCTCAGGTCGCCGCGGTCGATCAGCATCGCGAGGAGCTGCTCGGCGTAGAGCGGGTTGCCCTCGGCGGCGGCGACGATGCGGCTCCGGACCTCGCCGAGGATCTCCGCTGCGCCGAGAAGGTTCTCGACCACGAGCGCCGTCTCTTCCTGCGAGAGCGGCTCGAGCTCGATCCGCCGCATCCGCGGGCGCGAGCCCCACTCGAGCCGGTGCTCGAGCAGGTCGGGACGCGTCGGGCAGACGAGCAAGAGCGGCGCGTCGTCGACCGATTCCGTCACGTGCTCGACGAAGTCCAGGAACGTCGGCTCCGCCCAGTGGACGTCGTCGAACACGATCACGCGCGGCCGCTCGCGCGCGAGCGCCTCGAGCAGCTTCCGCGCTCCCCAGAAGAGCTCCTCGATCGGGAACGTCTCGACCGACAGCCCGATCGCGGCCGCGACGCGCTCCACGATCGCCTCGCCGTCCGCCGCCGAGACCGAGCCCGCGAGCTTCGCGTACGCCACGTCCGGCGGGTCGTCGTCTGCGATCCCAGCGCAATCGCGCACGACCTCCGCGAGCGGCCAGAACGTGATGCCCTTGCCGTACGGAAGGCACCGGCTGCGGTGGACGGCGGCCCGGGTCGCGACCGAGCTCGAGAACGCGTCGACGAGCCTCGACTTGCCGATGCCGGCGTCCGCGACCGGCGTCACGAGCCGGCACTCGCGCTCGCGGATCGCCTCGTCGAGCCCGCGGACGAGGACACGAAGCTCCTCCTCCCGCCCGACGAGCGCCGTGTCCTGCCGCCTGGCGTAGCCGTCGTGGCCGCGGACTCCGATCAGCCTGTACGCCGGCACGGGCTCGGCCTTGCCCTTCAGGTCGAGCGGCGGGACCGGCTCGACCTCGACCGCGTCGCGTACGAGCCGGTACGTCGGATCCCCGAGCAGCACCTCCATGGGCGGCGCGGCCTGCTCGAGGCGCGCCGCGGTGTTGACGGCGTCGCCGGTGACGAGCCTCTGCCCCGCGAGCGGGTCGCCCGCGACGACCACGCCTGTGTTCACGCCCGTTCGGTTCTCGAGCCGAACGCCGAAGCGCCGCTCGAGCTCGTCGTTCAGCGCCGCGAGCGCCTGCTGCATCTCGTACGCCGCGCGGACCGCGCGGAGCGCGTCGTCCTCGTGCACGCGCGGCAGTCCGAACACGGCCATGACCGCGTCGCCGATGAACTTCTCGACCGAGCCGCCGTGCTCCACGAGGACCCGCCGCATCTCCTCGAAGTAGCGCGTCATCACCTCGCGCAGCGACTCCGAGTCAAGCGTCTCGCCGAGAACGGTCGACCCCTTCAGGTCGGAGAACACGATCGTGACCGTCTTCCGCACCTCGCGCACGGCCGCGGGTGCGAGCGGCGTTCCGCAGAACCCGCACAGCCGGAACCGGTCGGGGTTCTCCTCGCCGCACGACGGACACGTCGCCATGAGCGCCGACGCCGTCTAGCTACGCCACGAGCCGGAACAGCACCAGGTTCTGGCGCGCCTTCCCGCCGAGCGCGGTGACGGTGAGCGTCCCGCGAACGTTGTCGTAGAGGCCCGTGCCGCCCACGACGGCGAGCTGGAAGAACTGCCGGAACAGCAGCTGGCCGCTGACGACGAGCTTGCCGCGCGGCAGGACGTATGTTCCGTTGCAGCTCCGCGAGCGGCCGCCCGTGTAGGTGCAGACGAGCTCGGCGTGTCCGATCGGCTTCGGCGTGATTCGCGTGTTGTAGAGCGACGAGCGCATGATCTCGAGGTCGCCCGGGCTGCGCCCGCGAATGCCCACGTCGACTTCGTCGAGCGCCAGCTGGCGTTCCGTGATGCGGATCGTCCCGGGTCCCTTCAGCTCGATCGAGGCGCCGGCGGTGTGCATCTGTAGCAAGACCACGAGGACAAGCGCTGCCAACACCTCCAGCTTCCAGCGCATCTAGTGCTCCTTTCTCGCCAGGGCGCCGTCGGCGGTTTCGGCCGTCGGCAGCTCGACCCAAAACGTAGACCCGCGGTTCAGGACGCTGGAGAATCCCATGCGCCCTCCGTGGGCCTCGACGATGTCGCGCGCCAGCGCGAGGCCGAGACCCGTGCCCGAGATGCCGCGTGCGTTCGCGTCACCGCGGAAGAACTTGGTGAAGATCCGATCCTGGAGCTCGGTCGCGATGCCGACGCCGTGGTCGCGCACGCCCACGTAGATCGTGTCTCCGTTTCTCGCGCCGTGGAGCTCCACCTCACCCCCCTCAGGCGAGTATTTGATCGCATTGGAGATGAGATTGCCGACGACCTGGAGCAGGCGCGAGGGATCGGCGTAGACGGGCAGCACCTCGTTCGGCAGGTCGAGCTCCAAAGTGTGCCTGTTGGTCTGCACCGCGAAGGCCCGCGCCTCCTGGCGCAGCAGCTCGCGAACGTCGAGGAACTCCTGCTTCAGCTCCAGCTGGCCTTCCTCGATCCGCTGCACGTCGAGGAAGTCGTCGATGAGCGCGGCGAGGCGCCGCGCCTGCTCCTCGACGATGACGAGATACTGATGCCGGTCGTAGTCGTCGAGCTCCCGGCGGCGCATCACGTTCGTGAAGCCGAGGATGCTCGTCAGCGGCGTCCGGAACTCATGCGCGACCATGCTCACGAGCTCGGACTTGAGCTGGTCGCTCTTGCGTAGCCGCTCGTTCTGCTCCTCGAGCTCGTTCCTGCTCTGCTCGAGCGAGCTCGCCATCGCGTTGAAGGCTCGTGTGAGCGTGCCGACCTCTCCCGGCCCCGACTCGGACATCCTCGCCGAGAGATCGCCGTCGGCGAGCCGCGTCGCGCCGCCTGCCACCTCGCGGATCGGCCGCGCGACGGCACGCGTCAAGTAGAGGCCGAAGAGGAGGATGAGAACCATCGAGGCGCCGAAGCCGGTGACGCCGACGACCAGAGCGCGACGCTTCTCGCGCCTGGCTGCCACGGCATTCGCCGCCGCTCGCTTGCTCTCGAGGGCGAGCAGGCCATCGAAGCGACGGCGGAGACCCTCGGCGCGCGTCGCGCCCTCCGCCGCCACGAGCGGGTCGCGAACCAGCGCGGGGATGGTTTGCGCGAGCTGGATCATCGGCTCCGCGTAGTCGTCCTGGTACGCCTTGATCACGCTCGAGATCCGGTACACGCGGCGCGTCTCCTCCGGGTCGTCGCGCACGAGTCGCTTGAGAGCCCGCTCGCGCGCCGGCAGCTTCGCCCGCGCCTCGCGCCAGGGGGCGAGCAGACGCTGCTTCCGCGTGCCGAGGTAGACGCGGACCGCGCTGTCGAGGTCGAGCACGAGCTTCTCGAGCGAGAGCGTGGCGACGGTGACGTCCTTCGAGCGCCGCTCGCGGTCGGTCGCCCGCTGGAGGCTGGAGGTCGCGACGAACAGGACGACGAACCCGGCGCAGACGAGGATCGCGAGCGCGGTGCTCGCCGCGAACATCCGCTGCCCGAGCGACCGCGACGACGTCATGCGCGCAGCAGCTCCTCGACCGCGTGCTTCATCTCGTCGGGCTCGAACGGCTTCATGAAGAACTTGCTTGCGCCGGCCTCGGCCGCTTCCTCCTCCATCTGCGGCCACGCCGTGAGGATGACCACGGGAACAGAGGAGAGCTGCGGATCGGCGCGCAGCTCTTCGAGGACGGCGATCCCGCCCGTTCCCGGCAGCATGATGTCGAGGATGACGAGGTCCGGGTGGATGCGCCGAGCGGCGTCGAGCGCGGACGGGCCGTCGGGCGCCTCCTCGAAGGCGTAGTTCCCGTCGAGGACGACGCGGAGGAGCTGCCGCATGGTCTCCTCGTCGTCGCAGATCAGGATGGTCTTGCGTCGCGTCGGCATCGTCAGCGCAGCCTTCTCCTTACGACGCTGCGTCCACCGGTTGCTTGCGAGCGGGCGACGCACGGGCCTACCGTTCGCTTCGGTCTCGTTTCTTCATCACCGCGACCACCCAGTCGTCCTCGTCGGTTTCCTCCCTCGACACGGCCACGTCTGCGACCGCGCCGAGCGCTTCGGTCACGTCGTGCTTTCGCACCCGGTTCCAGAGAACGAGGTGCCCGTCCTCGGCGTCGAAGTTCCACTGGTGGAAGCCCGAGTAGCTCTGGTGCTCTCCCTCGCTCCTGACGTGCCGGAGGAGCACGAACCCGCCCGGCCTGACGAGCGTGACCATGTTCCGAAGGATCGCGACCGGGTCGTAGCTGTGGTCGAGCGAGTTACGCGCGTAGGCGATGTCGAAGCTCTCCGCGGTGAAGCGGGTCAGGAGCTCCTCGCCGGGGCAGAGCTCGGTCCGCACCGGTGGAGCGACGCCGAACTCCGCGAGCAGCCGGTCGTAGTCGCGCGCGAGCGGGTCGACCGGCGTGATCCGCAGCGACGTGCCCGGGTACCGCTTGCCGAGAACCGTCAGCGGGCCCGCGCCGACGTCGAGGATCGACACGACGTCGCCGAGCTCCGGGAGCCGGTCGGCGATCAGCGGCTCCTCGAGCACCGCCTCCGGATCCAGCCGCTTGCGGTAGTCGTCCGGCCAGTGGAGACCACGCGTTTCGAACCACCTCCGCCAGAAGTCGAGCTCGTGGTCGACCCCCTTCTCGCGCCAGAGGAGCTTCCGCCCGACCGGCGTGCGCAGGCCGACCGCCCTGAGCGGACGCCGCACCGCGAGGGGAAGCTTTCGCTGGAGCTCGAAGACGCTGCGTAGCATGGGTGTGTCATTCTGAACGAGCGCCCAGCGTCCTTGCCCGGGCCGTCACCGGATTTTCGTCAGCGCTGCGCGCCGACCCGGACGGAGACCAGCACGTACAGCGCCTTGAACCCGTCGCGCCACGTGATCTTCTTGCCCTCCGCGTACGTCCGGCCGTAGTACGCGATCGGCAGCTCGTAGATCCGGAGCTTGCGCAGGCAGACCTTCGCCGTGATCTCGGGCTCGATCGCGAAGTCGTCGTGGCGCAGGTCGAGCGACCGGAGGACGTCGCTTCGAAACGCCTTGTACCCGGTCTCCATGTCGTGGAGCGTCGTGTTGAAGAGGACGTTCGTGACGAGGCTCAGGAAGCGGTTGCCGACGAGGTGCCAGAACAAGTACGCCCGCTGCGGACGGCCGCCCGTGAGCCGCGAGCCGAAGACGACGTCCGCGACCCCGCGCTGGATCGGCTCGATCAGCGCCGGCACGTCCGCCGGGTCGTACTCGAGGTCCGCGTCCTGGATGACGGCGATGTCGCCGTCGACGTGCGGAATGGCCGCGCGAATCGCGGCGCCCTTGCCGGCGTTCGACTGGCGCAGCACGATCCGGTCCGGGTGCCCGTCGTGCCAGCGGTCGAGGATCGCCTGCGTCTCGTCGGTCGAGCCGTCGTCGACGACGATCAACTGCTTGTCGAGCTCGAGCGCCTCGACACGCTCGAGGACCTCGGCGATGGTGGCGGCCTCGTTGTAGGCCGGGATGAGGAAGGAGACGCGCATGCGGCGAAGTCTCGCGGAACGCGCGGACGCGGTTGCGGTGGACGAGCGCTCGCGTTCCGACCATCCTTCGAGGATGCCCCGGGGACGAACCTTCGCTGTGCGCCCGCGGTCGGCCTTGCGCTGGGTCGGATTCCTCGTGACCGCGCTGTTCATCTACCTGATCGTCAGGAAGGTCGACGTCCACGCGGCCGTGGCGGCGGCGCGCGACTCGAACCCGCTCTTCCTCCTGCCCGCGTTCGTCTGGCTCGCGATCGCCGTCTTCCTACGAGCCGTGCGCTGGCGGTACCTGTTCGACCGCGCGACGCGGCCGCCGCTCGGCGCGGTCGTCGACGCGCTCCTCATCGGCTACCTCTTCAACAACCTGCTCCCGGCCCGGGCGGGCGAGGCCGCCCGCGTCGTCGCCCTGCACCGGAGCTCGGCCTCGTCGCGGGCGGTGGTGACCGCAACCGTCGTCGTCGAGCGCGCGTTCGACGTGATCACGCTCGTCGCCCTGCTCTTCGCGGCGTCACCGTGGCTTCCGAGCGTCTCATGGGCGGGAAGCGCCGCGATCTTCGCCGGGGTCGTCGGGCTCGCCTGCGTGATCCTCGTCGCCGGTCTGGGCCTCTGGGGCCCGAAACCGGTCGCGTTCCTTTTCCGGCCACTCGCCCTCCTCCCCTTTCTGACGCCCGCGCAGATCCGCTCGGCGGCAACCAACCTCGTCCGCGGAATCGCGGCGTTTCGGCGCCCCCGCATCGTCGTGGGCGCGATCTTCTGGACGACGCTCTCGTGGTTCGCGCTCGCGATCTCGACGTGGTTCGTCCTCCGCGCCTTCGACCTCGGCCTCTCGCCGCTGGCTGGCTTGCTGTGCGTGATCGCGATCAACCTCGCGATGATCCTGCCCTCCTCGCCCGCGGCGGTCGGCGTCTTCGAGGCGGCGACGCTCGTCGCGCTGTCCGCGTACGACGTGCCGCGGCCAGAGGCCCTGTCGGCGGCCGTCATCCTGCACCTGCTGAACCTGGTGCCGTACCTGGTCGCCGGCGCGATCGTGCTCCAGCTGCAACTCCGGCGGCAGGGGCCTGGTGGCCGGCCGCTCCTCCGCGGTCGCCCGACTCCGGGGGACCCCAAGACGAGCTTCGAGCCTGACTGACGCGCGTCAGGAGCCCCGCGCGTACGGGGCTCCTGAGGACGTGCACGTAGGTCGAACCCTAGGAAGTGCAGGAAGCCGTGGGGTACGTGGCGGTCGTCACCAGTGCCCCTGTACCTCCCCAGTCATGCCGGAGTCCGCCGTCGATGTAGTAGCCGTCCGCCCGGCCTCTGATCTTCCACGTACCGGCGGGGAGATCTGCCCCTCCGTCGCTTCCGATGCAGGGGTTGTCGCTGTAAGTCACAGAGACGGCCGCGCAGTTGCTGCAATCGTTGGCCGGAGCCGTCTCGAAGCTGTGCCAACCCCCAGAGCCGTCCTGGTACTGGCACACCGCGCTGGCGAGGATGAAATCCACTGAGGCGCCAGTCGACCGCTTGTTCGTGCCGGAGCACGAGAAGTTATTGCCACTGTGCCCGACGGTTGCCGTCAGCGTATTGCCGTTACTTGTCTGAGTCACCGAGTTGGCCGCCAGGGCCGCCGTCGCAATCGCAGCGAGCACGATCACCGCGAGCGATGCAGCGAGCACCCAACGCATTCGGCTCAGCCTGATGAAGCGCATGGGCTCCTCCTTCATCATCTTCCGCCACTGGTGGTCCTACGAGCTCTCGAGCCTGCCTCTCCACCTCCTTCCCGCGAGCTGGCGATCAGCGCTACCGCGGAGACGAGTGTCGGAACGCCGAGCGACTCCGTCCCGTAGCGGGAGCGTCCGCACGCTGCTGGTGTGCCGCAGGAGGCCGCAGGTTGCGCAGACGCCACGAAGCGTGCCACGCCTGCCTCCTTTGTAAATCGAAACCCGGCCACGAACATACGCCTCCGCTTGACGGCGGTCAAGCGATGGCGACGTGTGATCGCCGCGGAGCGGGATTCACTCCCGCTCCGCTACGGAACGCGCGCCGATAGCCGAAGGAGGGGGTCCGTGGGGGAACCATGGGTTCCCCTGCGCTATACGGAGAGGGCGGGATTTGAACCCGCGACGCACCTTTCGGCACGTACGCGATTTCCAGTCGCGCTCCTTAGGCCACTCGGACACCTCTCCGAGCGGGCCTAGGGTAGCGGCTACGAAACGGTGACCTTCACGTCCATCCCGAGCTGCTTGTGGCCCGGGACGGAGCAGTAGAAGTCGTAGTCGCCCTTCTGGAGCGTCACCTTCAGCGTCGCGCTGGCGCCGCCCTTGATCGTCGGCGTGTGCGCCTTCGCGACGCCGGGACCGTCGATCGTGAGGTCGTGCGGGATCTTGCCGTCGTTCTTCAGGTCGAACTCGTAGGCGCCGGCGCTCAGGCTCGTCGACGGGAGCTCGATCTTGAACTCCTTCTCGCCGACGGCGATCTTCTTGGCGCCGCCGCTCGTGCTCGTCGTTGCCGTGCCCGTCGTGCTCGCGCTCGTCGTCTTCTCGTTCGCGGTGGCCTCCGCCGGCTCGCGGCCGAAGAACTCGACGGCGAACATCATCCCGACGAAGAGCGCGAGCGCCGCGAGGATGAACCAGCGGAGCCCGCGCCCCGGGTAGTCGGGCCGGTAGCGCGGCAGGAGAAACGACGAGGCGAGCGCGAACGCGATGAAGACCGCGCCGGTGAGCCCGAGTCCGATCTTGTGGCTGGTCGAGAGCGCGAACAGCACGGGCCGGAAGCTACCACCTACGATCGCGCGGAATGGACGACAGGCTCGCCGCCCGGCTCGAGCTCGCGGAGCTCTCGCACGAGGAGTTCGTGCGGCGCGCGTACAGGCTCGTCCTGCGCCGCGATCCGGAGCCGGAGGCGTTCGCACGCGACGTCTCGCGAGCGACGCTGCTCGCCGAGCTGGTGGCAAGCGAGGAGTTCGACGAGCTGCGAGCTCTGGACGACGCGATCGGTCGAGCGCTCGCGGCAGGGGCGCCCGCCAGGTTCCTCGAGGCGCCACTCGGAACGGGCGAGCGGGCGATCGAGATCCCGTGGGCGCTCTCGCGGCTCGGAGGTGCAGCGCGCGTCCTCGACGTCGGCTCCGCGAACGCCCGGCCCGCGTACCTGGCGGCGCTGATTGCGGCGCGCGTGCCGGAGCTCGTCGGCGTCGATCTCGTCGAGGCCGAGATCCCGGGGATGCGGACCGTCGTCGCGGACGTGCGCGACCTACCTTTCGGGGACTCTTCCTTCGACCTCGTGCTGTGTGTGTCGACGCTCGAGCACGTCGGCCACGACAACCGCGTCTACGGGACGACCGACGAACGGGAGGGCGGCGAGCTCGAAGCGCTCCGCGAGCTCAGGCGCGTGGCGGCCCGCGGCGGGCGGATCGTCGTCACCGTGCCGTGCGGCGAGGAGGAGGATCACGAGTGGTTCGTCCAGCGCGAGCCCGACGGCTGGAACGGCCTCTTCCTCGAGGCGGGCCTTCAGGTCGAAGAGGAGGAGATCTACGCGCTCGGGCCGGAGGGCTGGCGGGCCGCCGCCGATTTCGATCCGCGAGGCGTCCGCTACGGCGAGCGCCGCGCTACGGCCGTTCTCTGCGCGACGCTCGCCCCTGCGGGCGCCATGCGCCTGGCGGTCAGGCGCGCGCGAGCAGCCGGTCGGCGCCGCGCCGGCGGAGCACCCGGCTAGCGACGAGCGCGAGGAGCGCGAGGACGAAGAGCGGGAGAAGCACGATCGCGCCGTAGATCGTCCCCGCGACGATCTTCGCGAGGAGCGAGAACGCGTGGCTCGCGGCGCGCCCGATCCGGCCCTGCTTGTGATGGTGGACCGGCACGACCGCGGCCTTCCGCGTCGTGAACTCCAGCCTGAACGCCGCGAGCCGCCCGCGCCGAAGCGTGCCCGCGTGCTGCTCGGTTCGGGCGCGGAGAGCTGCGCGCGCGGCGTCGAGCTGGGACTGCGTCTGCACCCGCTCCTCAGGCGACAGCACGCCGCCGAGCTTCGCGACGAGGCGGTCGATCTCGCGCTGAAGCCGGATGATCTGCACCGCCTCGTGGTTCGCCTCGTCCTGGAGGTCGCGGATCGAGATCTGCTGCGAGAGGATCACGCCGAGGCTCGAGAACTTGACCACGGCCTGCTGCACGCGCGCGTTCGGGATCCGGACGGTCAGGTACGCCTCGCCGGTCTTCCGATTCGGCGTCCCGTAGTCGACGGAGGCGACGAACCCGCCGAGGCTACGGGTGATCCGCATCGCGCGCGCAGTGGTGCGCGAAAGGCCGTCGACGCCCTTCACCCTGAGCAGCATCGACGCGCTGTACTCCTGGAGCCGCGTGCCGGTTGGCGGAAGGGCGGTGGCCGCGTCGGCGCGGCCAAGCGCGGTCGTGGTGACCGGCGCGAACACGTGTGGCGGCTGCCGCTTCGTCAGCGCCTGCTCCTTCGGCGCGGCGCTCGGCGCGCCGACGTTTCCGCCTTCCGCGGGCGAGGTCTGCGCGGCCTCGAACCTGCCCCGGCGCGCTTCCGTCGAGCTGCCGCCTGAGGTCGCGAGGCCGTACACGGCGGCGACGCCGGCGATCCCGAGCAGCGCCAGCACGGCCACGACGAGCACGAGGCGGCCGGCTCGTGGCCGCTTGCGGCCAGGAGGCGGCGCGGCCGCGAGCTCACGCACGCGGTCGCGCAGCTCGGCCGGTGCCCCGGGGAGAGTCCGCAGCTCGCGGACGAGGTCGTCGAAGCGCTCGTCGATCTCAGGCGTGGACATCGTCCCCCACTTTCTCTTCGAGTTTGTGCAGCGCGCGGGAGAGCCGCGTCGAGCAGGCGGTCCGGCTGATCCCGAGCAGGCGGGCCGTCTCGTCGCCGTCGAGCTCGAGCAGTACGCGTAGGGCGATCACCTCGCGCTCGGCAGCCGAGAGCGCGGCGAGGCCGGCGCGAAGCGCGCGCGAAAGCGTCCCCGGAAGCTCCGGTTCCGCGCCTTCGGCGAGCTCGGCTCCGTACCGCTCCTCGCGGCGCCTCCGTCGCTCCTCGCCGCGGAAGTGGTCGAGCGCCACATTGCGGGCGATCTGGCAGAGCCAGGTGCGGGCCGAGGCTCGGCGCGGGTCGAACCGCCGCCACGCACGGAGCGCCTTCTCGAACGTCTCGCTCGTCAGGTCCTGGGCGGTGGCGTCGTTTCTCGTCATCAGGAGCACGTAGCGGTAGACGGCGTCCAGATGCTCCTCGGCCGCCGCGGCGAAGCTCGGCCGCTCCTCGCGCGTGCCGATCCGCGCCGACCGGAAGGTCATCGCCGGATTCACGGTGCTTCTACGCCGCGGGGCGCGCATGCGTCACATAGTCGGCCGCTCGGGCCGTGTCCTGCTGCGAAATCGAGCCATTGTCCCTACGCCCTTCGCGGCCGTGACCGGCGGAGCCGCGTCCGTTCGGCCGAGACGGCCTCCGGAGACGCCGCAGTGTCGCTTCCGGCCGTGTCCGGGGGCCTGACCCCGGGTCAGTGGCGCTTCTGGCCGCGTCCCCGCACGGGTCAGCCCGCGCGCCACGCGAGCACGTGGACGCCCTTCCACCAGTGCGGGAAGCCCTTCTCGTCGCCCGCGATGTCGAAGAGGAGCCGCGCCCGCGGCTGGGACGCGAGGTAGTCGCGGTCGGCCCGGTCGACGCGCTCCCAGTCGCTGTCGTCGACGATCAGGAGCGCCTCGTCCGCCAGGTTCGGCTCGATCAGCCGGAGCCCGGCGAGCTGCTGCTCGTACGTGTGGCCGGCGTCGTAGTAGTAGACGCCGACGCGCCGGCCTGCCAGCGCGTCGCCGCGCAGCACCTCCTCGAAGTCGCCTTCGAGGATCGTCGGCCGGCCGGCAAGCCCGAAGCGTGCGAGGTTCGCGTCGAGCTGCTCACGGCTGCCGTCGCGGAACGAGAAGTCGTCGATCGCGACCGCGTCGACGCCGTTGTTCCCGCGCAGCGCCGAGATCAGGCTCGTCCCACGGAACGTGCCGACCTCGACGTAGCTCTCGCCTGCAGGGACGAGGCCGGCCGCCAGGTTCACGAGCGCGAGGTTGTTCTCCTCCGCGAGCCCGGGCACCGCCTCGAGCACGTCGTCGAAGCGCCGGCCGCGTGGTGCCGCCGACGACGGGAAATCGTCGAAGAGCGCCGGCAGCTCCCGCTCGAAGGCTCCTACGTCGACGGCGTTTCCCCCGGCAGCGCGGGCCGCACCGGCTCGACGGGCTTCGAGTTCGTATCCGGCGCGGCCGCTTCCTCCTCGTTCTCGAGCTTGAAGAACGACCCGAGCCCGGCGAGCGCCTGCGAGAACTCGCTCGGGATCACCCAGACCTTGTTCGCATCGCCCTGTGCGATCTGCGGGAGCATCTGGAGGTACTGGTACGCGAGCAGCTTCGGGTCGACATTCGCCGCGTGGATCGAGTCCGTCACCGTCGTGATCGCCTTCGCCTGCGCCTCCGCACCGAGGATCTGAGCCTGCTTCGCGCCCTCCGCCCGGAGGATCGAGCTCTGCTTCTCGCCCTCCGCCGTCAGGATCTGCGACTGCTTCACGCCCTCGGCGTTGAGGATGGCGGCGCGCTTGTCGCGGTCGGCTCGCATCTGCTTCTCCATCGCCTCCTGGATCGTCGCGGGCGGGTCGATCGCCTTCAGCTCGACACGGTTGACGCGCACGCCCCACTTCCCCGTCGCCTCGTCGAGCACCCCGCGCAGCTGGTTGTTGATCTGGTCGCGGGAGGTCAGGGTGTCCTCGAGCGACATGCCTCCGACGACGTTTCGCAGCGTCGTCACCGTGAGCTGCTCGATCGCCTGGATGTAGTTGGCGATCTCGTACGTCGCGGCCTTCGGGTCGGTGACCTGGAAGTAGATGACGGAGTCGATCGAGACGACGAGGTTGTCCTCCGTGATGACCGGCTGCGGCTTGAACGAGACGACCTGCTCGCGCAGGTCGATGAGCGGCCGGAGCCGGTCGATGAACGGGACGACGATCGCGAGGCCGGCGTCGAGCGTCCGGTTGTATCGGCCGAGGCGCTCGATCACCCCCGCCCGCGCCTGCGGGACGATCCGCACCGTCCGAGCAAGGACGAGCAGGACGAAGAGCGCGATCACGCCCAGGACGATTGCGGTGGCCATGGAAACCCCTTCCTATTCGTAGACGAGCGCCGTCGCGCCCTCGATCTTCACGATCTCGACAGACGTCCCAGGCTCGATCACCTGCGTCTCGTCGAAGCTGCGCGCGCTCCACACCTCGCCGCCGATCTTCACGCGCCCGCCGTGTGCGTCCGTGCGGTCGAGCACGAGCCCGCGCGCGCCGACGAGCGCGGCGGTACCGGTCCGCAGCGCGTGCGGCATCCGAAGGTGCGCGCGTGCGATCGGCCTGAGGATCCCGAGCGACGCGATCGACGCGAGGATGAAGACGACGAGCTGGAAGCCCGCCCCGAGCCCGATCGCGGCGGCGATCGCGGCGAGCACGCCGGCGAGAGCGATCGGCCCGAGCCAGAACAGCCCGGGCGTGAGGATCTCGCCGATCGCGAAACCGACGGCGACGATCGCCCAGATCACCCAGGCGGACACGCCGTCAATCCTAGTTCGCGCAACGCGCCCCGAAAGGGACGGCTAGGTCTCCCCCGCCTGCTGGACGCCCCACACGGCCACGTCGCGGATCGACACGATGCCCACCGCGCGGTCCCCGGAGATCACCGGCAGGTGGCGGAACCCGTGCTCGAGCATTGTCCGCGCCGCGTCCTCCGGGCTCGCGTCCTCGGTCGCGGTCATCGGATCGGCGGTCATCCACTCGCGGACGCGCGCCTCGCTGGAATGTGTGCGCGCCGCGACCGCCCGCATCAGGTCACGCTCGGTGAGGATCCCGATCAGGCGGCCGAAGTCCATCACGACGGCCGACCCCACGCCGCGGTCGACCATCTTCTGCGCCGCCTCGCCGAGCGTGTCCTCGGGCGCGACGGACAGAACGTCGCGCGTCATCAGGTCGGAAAGCCGCTCCACGGAGGCGAGCATAGACGCCCAGGATTTACCTTTCCAACATCTCGCGTGCGTACGATGCCGCCGATGCGACTCCGACTCCTGCTCGCCGCCTCCGCTGTTCTGCTCGCGCTTCCGGCAGCGGCGGCCGCGATCACCCGCACCGGCCAGTTCACCGCCGGCTTCGCGGCGAACACGCACAACCCGACCGTGAACGTCCGCTGGCCGTTCGTCGTCAGCGCGAAGACCCTGAGTGGAAGGCCGCTGAGGGCGTCCGTCCACCTCCAGGTCTTCGAGAACGGCAAGCGCGTCGACATCATCGGCTGGCGCCAGTTCACCGGGACGTACAAGTCGTCCCGCCGCTGGCCCGCGTCGACCCGCGGTCACACGTACGTGTTCCAGGCCCTGGTGATCTCGACGGGCGCCAACAAGCGCAAGGCGACGATCAAGCTCAACTACCCGGTCACCCCGCGATAGCGGGCTAGAGCGGCTGCTGGTGGGCCCTGCGGGCGCGGCGGCCCGCGAGCTCGTCGAGCGCGATCTCGACGGGCGAACGGTCACTGCTCCCGTCGGGGACGTCGTTGACCTCCGCGAGCAGCGCCCGCGCGGCGTCGAGGCGCGTCGCGAAGTCGGGGGTGCCGTCTGCCTTCACGGCCTCGAGACCCTGCTCGAAGACGTTCCAGAGGATCTCGACGTGCCGCTCGGCCCGATCGCGGAGAAACTCGCGCGGAGTGCCGTCGGCGGCGGGCATGGCCGAAGCTGTCTCGCGAACCTCCGCGAGCTCTGCGCGCGCGACCTCGAGCTCCCGCTCGAGCTGCTCGGCGCCTTCCCTGGCCTGAGCCTGCTCGGCGAGCGCGGTGCGGAGCCTGGCCTCGCGCGAGAGCGCCGCCTCGAGCTCGAGCCGCAGCTCGTCGGCCTCTGAGCGCTCGGCGGCCTCGATCGCCTCGTCGTGCGCGTCCTGCTCCGGCTCGGCGAACGCCGGCTCGATCGGAGGCTGACCGTCGTGTGGCTCGCCTCGCCGGCGTTCGAGCTGCCGACGCAGGCCGGTGCCGAAGCCGGTCTCCTGCTCGTTCGCATAGATGTCGTGCTCGTGCGGCATATGTGCGGCTGGGAGGCGGCTTCCCACGTGGGGGATCGGCCTCGCGCGCGTCCGCGGCGATCCCTCGGAGGAAGGAATCGCGCGAGGACCGCGGAAGTGGAGCGACCCCGTGCGTCGCCGTGCCTCAGCCCTCGCCGCCGCTGCCGCTCTGGCTCTTCCCGGAGCCGCAGCGGCCGTGACCAACCCGCAGATTCCGGGTCTCCAGGTCGCCTTGCGGGCGCACGGCTTCTACGGCGGCGCGATCGACGGGATCGCCGGCCCGAGCACCGCCGGCGGCGTCCGAGCTTTCCAGCGCTCGCACGGGCTGCGCGCCGACGGTCTCGCCGGCCCCGCGACCCGTCGCGCCCTCGGCCGGCTCGGGCGGCCCTTCTTCGGGCGGCGACCGCTGAGCCGCGGCCAGATCGGCTGGGACGTCTCCGTGCTCCAGTTCCTGCTCGCCCGGCACGGGTTCCCGACGCCGCGCCTGAACGGGAACTTCGGCGCCGGGACGGAGCGCGCGGTGCTCCGGTTCCAGCGGCGGGCGGGGCTCACGGCAGACGGGATCGTCGGTCCGGCGACCCAGGCCGCACTCCTTCGGAACCGTCTGCCCGCGCGGAAGAAGGCGCCGGCACCCCCGGCGCAGCGCTACGTCGTCCGTCCGGGCGACACGCTCACGGCGATCGCCGGCCGGTACCGCAGCAGCGTCCGCGCGCTCGCACGGGCGAACCGCCTCGATCCGGCGGACTACCTCCTCGTCGGGACGCGGCTGCGCGTGCCGCTCGTCCTCCCCTCCCCCGCCGCGGGCGCGCGCTCCTGGCTCGTCCGCTCCTCGATCGACCACTGGTCCGCGCACTACGGCGTCAACCCGCACCTCGCGCGCGGCCTCGCGTGGATGGAGTCCGGCTTTCAGTCGAACCTCACTTCCCCGGCCGGCGCATGGGGCGTCATGCAGGTGACGCCTGCCACGTGGGACTACGTCGAGTCCGTGCTCGTGGGAGCGCCGATCCCTCGCACCGCCGACGGCAACGTGCGGGTCGGGATCGCCTACCTGGCGCACTTGCTGCGCGAGTTCGCCGGGGACGAGCGCCGAGCGCTCGCCGCCTGGTATCAGGGTCCCGCGTCCGTGCGGCGGCGGGGGCCTCTGAAGGTGAGCCGCGCGTTCGTGGAGGACGTGTTGGCGCTGAAAGCGCGGATGTAAGGGCTGTGCAAAGGTGAAGTTCGGCAACGACGGACGCGGGTAGCGTCCCGGCCAAGTGCTGTTGCCCAGTTACAAAGGAGGAAACACGACGATGATCGCGCGCCTACTGCGCCGCCGCCCGTCGCCGGCGCTCGTGATCAGCTGCATTGCGCTGCTCTTCGCGCTCGCCGGGACGAGCATCGCGGCCGTCAACGCTCTGCCGCGGAACAGCGTCGGCACCGCTCAGCTGAGGAACAATGCCGTTGTCAGCAGCAAGGTGAGGAATGGCTCGCTGCTGAGGGCGGACTTCAGATCGGGCCAGATCCCGGCCGGCCCCGCAGGACCCGCCGGTCCCGCAGGACCCGCCGGTCCAGCCGGTCCCGCCGGCCCGGCCGGCCCCGCAGGTCCCGCCGGGACCGCGAACATCAAGTGGGC
>DASUZD010000272.1:0-2076 GCA_036377055.1 Gaiellaceae bacterium
TAGCGGTTGACGCCGACGACGATGCGCTGCCGTTGCTCGACCTCGTGCTGGTAACGGAACGACGCGTCGGCGATCTCGCGCTGGAAGAAGTTCTCCTTGATCGCCGGGATCACGCCCCCGAGCTTCCGGATGCGGTCGAAGTAGTCGTACGCCTGGCGCTCGAGCTCATTCGTCAGGTTCTCGACGAAGTACGAGCCGCCGAGCGGGTCGATCGTGTTCACGACACCGGTCTCGTGCGCGATCACCTGCTGCGTGCGCAGCGCGAGGCGGACGGCGTTCTCCGTCGGCAGTGCGAGCGCCTCGTCGAACGAGTTGGTGTGCAGCGACTGCGTGCCGCCGAGCACCGCCGCGAGCGCCTCGAGCGCCGTCCGGATGATGTTCACCTCGGGCTGCTGTGCCGTCAGAGAGACGCCGGCGGTCTGCGTGTGGAAGCGCATCAGCCACGAGCGGGGATTCCGGGCGCCGTAGCGCTCGCGCAGCTCGTGGGCCCAGATCCGGCGGGCGGCGCGGTACTTCGCGATCTCCTCGAAGAAGTCGAGGTGCGCGTTGAAGAAGAAGCTCAGGCGCGGCGCGAAGTCGTCGACGTCGAGACCGCGCTCGAGCGCCGCCTCGACGTACGCGAAGCCGTCGGCGAGCGTGAACGCGAGCTCCTGCGCGGCCGTCGAGCCCGCCTCGCGGATGTGGTAGCCCGAGATCGAGATCGGGTGCCAGCGCGGCATCTCCGCGGCGCAGAACGCGATCATGTCGACGACGAGCCGCATCGACGGCTCGGGCGGGAAGATCCACTCCTTCTGCGCGATGTACTCCTTGAGGATGTCCGTCTGGATCGTCCCTCGCAGCTCGCTGCGTGGGACCCCCTGCTGCTCGCCGACGCACGCGTAAAAGGCGAGCAGCATCGCCGCCGGCGCGTTGATCGTCATCGACGTCGAGACCTCGCCCAGCGGGATCCCGGCGAAGAGGGTCTCCATGTCGTCGAGCGAGTCGATCGCGACGCCCTCGCGGCCGACCTCGCCGAGCGAGCGCGGGTGGTCGGAGTCGTAGCCCATCAGCGTCGGCATGTCGAAAGCGGTCGAAAGCCCGGTCTGGCCGTGGTCGAGCAGGTAGCGGAAGCGCTCGTTCGTCTCCTCGGCCGTCCCGAAGCCGGCGAACTGCCGCATCGTCCAGAGCTTGCCGCGGTACATCGACGGGTACACGCCGCGCGTGAACGGGTAGACGCCCGGGTAGCCGAGATCGCGGTCGTAGTCGATCTCGACGGTGTCGGGCGTGTAGAGCGGCTCGTTCTCGAGCCCCGAGATCGTGGAGGAGAGCTCGCCCTGACGCTCCGGCGTCGCCTCGTACAGCTCCCGGCGCCACTCGGACGTCGAGTCGATTCCGGCCCGAGGATCCTCGGTCGTCGCCATGGCCGCATTGTAGGCGCGGCCGCTTTCGCGCCTTCGGCTCGCGCCGGGTTAGCGCTCGCCGCCCGGCTTCCAGAGCGGCTCGGCGCCGCGGTCCGCGTTCGCGGTGCGCGCGAGGATGAAGAGCAGGTCGGAGAGCCGGTTCAGGTAGACGAGGACGAGCGGGTTGAGGTCGACCTCCCGCGCTGCGAGCAGGGCGTCGCGCTCCGCGCGCCGGCAGATCGTGCGCGCAACGTGCAACCGCGCCGCCGCCAGTGTTCCTCCCGGCAGCACGAAGCTTTTCAGCTCCGGGAGGTCGGCGTTGAAGCGGTCGCAGAGGCGCTCGAGCTCGTCGATCTGCTCCTGCTCGATGCGGAGGCGGCCGTCGCCGACGCCGTACGGCACCGAGAGGTCGGCACCGACGTCGAAGAGCTCGTTCTGGATGCGCTCGAGCGGCTCGCGCATCTCGTCGGGCACGCCCTCGGCGAGCGCGAGGCCGAGCTGTGCGTTCAGCTCGTCGACGGTGCCGAAGGCGCCGATCCGGCAGTCGAGCTTCGGTACCCGCGACCCGTCGCCAAGCGAGGTCTCGCCCGCGTCGCCGCCGCGGGTGTAGATCCGCGTCAGGCGAACCGGCTCGTCGCGCTGCCTCACGCGGCCTAGATTACGCGCCGATGCGGCTGCGTCCGGCGACCGCGGACGA
>DASUZD010000273.1:0-3320 GCA_036377055.1 Gaiellaceae bacterium
CGAGCTCGGCGGGCCCGACGTCGTCACCTGGGACGAGCTCTGGACACGGCTGAAGCGCACGCTGCGCGTCCGCCGGCCGACGCTGCACGTGCCGATGGGCGTGATGCGCGTCCAGGCGCTCGCCCTCGAGCGGCTCCCGAATCCTCCCGTGACGCGCGACCTCCTGAAGATGCTGGAGTCCGGCGACAACGTCGTCTCGAACGCGGACGCGGTCGAGACCTTCCGGCTGCCGCTCGTCCCGCTCGACGAGCAGCTGCGCCGCGCGGCTTGAGCAACGCTTCGACGCTGTGGCACCCTTCGAGCTCGTGGGCCTGACCGAGCGACTGGCTCGGGCATGTAGCCGCCACCCGCGCAGGGTTTACCTCGCCTGGCTCGGCGTGCTCGTGCTCTCCCTCGCGGCGATCGCGCTGCTCCTGCGCGGCCTGACGACCGAAGCCACCGTCACGGGCAACCCGGAGTCGACCCGAGCTTCGAAGCTGATCGCGCGCAACTTCGCCCCCGACCCGCGCGAGCTCGTGACGGACATCGTCGTCGTGCGCTCCGACCGCTACACGGCCGACGCACCGCAGTTCCGCGCGTTCGTCGCCGACGTCGCCCGCCGCGGCCGCGACACGGGGAAGGTGATGGCGCTCGGCACGAACATCGCCAAGCCTCCGGTCTCGCGCGATCGCCACACCGTCGCGATCCCGATCGCAGTCGGCTCCGACTCCGACATCGAGCCGATCGTCTCGGTCGTCCGCAGCGCCGACCGCAACCCCGACTTCCGCGTCACGGTGAGCGGCACGCACACGATCGCCGACGACTTCAACAAGCTCTCGGAGCACGACCTCCGCGCCGGAGAGCTCCGGTTCGGTCTCCCGTCGGCGCTCGTCATCCTCGTGCTGGTCTTCGGCGCCGTCGTCGCCGGCGTCGTCCCGGTCGTGATGGCGATCCTCTCGATCGTCGTCGCGATGGGCCTCGTGTCGCTGCTCTCGCAGGGATTCGACCTCTCGATCTTCATCGTGAACATGATCGTCGGGATGGGCCTCGCGCTCGGGATCGACTACTCGCTGTTCGTGATCTCGCGCTACCGCGAGGAGCGCGGGCGCGGCCTAGCGGAGCCGGAGGCGATCGCGATGGCGGGCGCGACCGCGAGCCGCGCCGTGCTCTTCAGCGGCTCTGCGTTCGTCGTCGCGCTCCTCGGGATGCTGATCGTGCCGACGACGATCATGCGCAGCCTCGCCGCCGGCGCGATCCTGGTCGGGATCGTGTCCGTCGCGGCGGCGCTCACGCTCCTGCCGGCCGTGCTCGGGTCGCTCGGTGACGGCGTCAACCGCCTTCGCGTCCCGATCATCGGCCGAGCGTCGGTCGAACGCTCCGACCCGGAGGGTCGGATGTGGCGGGCGATCGTCGACCGCGTGCTGCGGCGGCCTGCGGTCAGCCTTGCCGTGGCCGCGGCGCTTCTGCTCGCGGCGGCGTCGCCGGTCTTCGGGCTCAAGATCGGCGCGAGCGGCGTGCAGACGCTGCCGGACCGGCTCGAGTCGAAGCAGGGCTACATCGCGCTCCAGCGCGACTTCCCGCAGCTCGACCCCAGCCCGGCGCGGATCGTGATCACCGGCGCGGCCTACTCGGCAGTGGACAAGCTCCGGGCCCGGCTCGCGGCGGATTCACGCTTCGGCGCCGGGCTCCTCCGCACCTCGCGCGACGTCTCGTTGCTCACGGTGCCCGTACGCGGCGACGCCGTCGGCAAGCAGGCGGTCGCCGCCGTGCGCGACCTCCGGCACAGGATCCTTCCGGCCGCGCTCGCGGGCACCGGCGCCGAGGCGGTCGTCGGCGGCAAGACCGCCGAGAACATCGACTACTTCGACGCCGTCACCAACCCCGCGCCGCTCGTCTTCGCGTTCGTGCTCGGCCTGACGCTCGTGCTCCTGACCGTCGCGTTCCGCTCGATCGTCGTCGCACTGACTGCGATCGTCCTGAACCTGCTCTCCGTCGGCGCGGCCTACGGCCTGCTCGTGCTCGTGTCGCTGCATGGCGTCGCGACCGGCATCCTCGGCTTCCAGAAGGTGGACGTGATCGACGCGTGGGTCCCGCTCTTCCTCTTCTCCGTCCTCTTCGGGCTCTCGATGGACTACCAGGTGTTCCTGCTCAGCCGGATCAAGGAACGCTTCGACCACACCGGCGACACGGCCGAGGCGGTCGCGTCCGGCGTGGCCTCGACCGCGCGGATCATCACGGGCGCCGCGCTGATCATCGTCGCCGTCTTCTGCGGCTTCGCTGCGGGCGATCTCGTGATGTTCCAGCAGATGGGCTTCGGCGTCGCAGCGGCGTTGCTCATCGACGCCACGATCATCCGCTCGGTCGTGCTCCCGTCGATGATGAAGCTGATCGGCCGCTGGAACTGGTATCTGCCGTCGTGGCTCGAATGGCTCCCGCACGTGGAGGTCGAGCGCGCACCTGCGCGGGCGCAGCCCGAGGTCGTTTAGACCGCGGGAAGAAGCGTCACGGCCTGCTTCGCCTCCGCGAATGTGACGACGAAGCAGGCAAAGAAGTCGCTCCGTCCGAGCAACGCGCCGTCGAGACCGCGCACATAGATCGGGTCGAGCACGACCTCACGCTGCACGAGACCGTGCACCCTCACCCTCAGCGGCTGCTCAGCCGCGAACGCAGGTGCGGTGCCGGCGAGGCCGACCGCGACGGCGCGCGGTTTCAGATCAGCTGCGCGGTATCCGAGAGCCGCGGCGAGTTCGGTCGAAAAGACCGAGCGGTCGGCGCCGCTGTCCAGCAAAGCCTGCAACGGCCACGTCTCGCCGCTCGGGCCGCTCACGTCGAGCCAGAGGTACGGACGACGTCGCTCGAGCGGCCGCCCAGCCGGAGGTTCGTACGGAACGACCTTGCCGCGAGGCGGCGTCGCAGCCCCTACGTGATCCAGATCGCGTCGGGGTCACGGTCCGACACGAACAGGAACATGTCGCCGTCCTCCTTCTTGTGCGCCGCGACAAGCCGACCCAGGTCGTCCCCCACATCGATGACGTAGCCGCTGCGAAGGTAGACCCACCGCCCTTCGTACTGCGAAAGATCCTCTTTCGGATGGAGTTCGCGCTGCGCTGCGTCTAGGCCGATGAGGTGGTCGTCGTCCACGGGCGAAGACGATAGCCCCGCACCGAGCGGAGCGAAACCGTCTCTTGGTGCCTCGACCCAAAGAAAGGGGCCGCTCGAAGGCGGCCCCTGTTCCGGTGACCAGCGGTGGATTCGGTAGAGGCGCTTCCTGCGCCGGCCTCAGGCCGGGCGGCGCGTCAACGCGTCGTCCCCCACGCTGGCTAGGCGGTTCCCCGTAGGTC
>DASUZD010000274.1:0-6199 GCA_036377055.1 Gaiellaceae bacterium
CTGCGTCATCCGCGTCGGATGCAAGGAGCAGAAGAGGCGGTAGACGCCGGGCCGCGTGAAGCGGTGGCGATACGTCCCGCGGATCATCGACGGGGAGGCGAAGCCGACGGGGCCGGTCGCGAGCGTGACGTCGTGCGCGACGCGGCCGATGAACCGCCACATAAACGTCGTCCCGCGGCGGATCGCGACGCGCTCGACGCCGTAGCGGTAGTCGCCGACCCAGGTGCCCCGCGCGTGCGCAAGCGGCCCTGAGGGCTTCTTCAGGAGCATCACCGAGACGGGCGTCGCACGCGTCGGCGGCGGTCGCGGCGAGTCGAAGCTCTCGCAGCCGGAGACGGGCCCGGGGGCGAGGAAGAGGAGCGCGATCCCCATCACGCGCATGTGCGGGCGCGAGTCATCGTACGTGGCGGTGATGCGGGCGACGTCGCCGGCGCGGACGGGGCGGCCTGAGCCGTCGCTGAACTCGCTCATCGCGAGCGGACCGGGCTCGTGCATGATCGGGATCGGCTCGAAGCCGCCCCAGGTCGGGTACGAGGTGTAGAGCGAGCCGCCGCACGTCGCGTCCGAGATGTCGACCGAGATCCCGCCGCCGTGCAGGTGTGCGCCCCCGGCCACGAACCGGCCACCCTCGGGCATCGTGAACTCGGCGTGCTGCTCGTACGTCGACCCCGGACCGCGCGTGCCGGGCACGGTGAAGATCGGGTCTGCGGAGCAGTTCCGGACGTCGAACCAGTACGGCTTCACCGGCGTCAGGCTCTCGCCGGTCGCGTAGCGGACCGTGTAGCGGAGGTAGACCGTCTGGTCGAAGGCATGGTGGTTCATCAGCATGTAGAGCAGGCCCCAGACGTCCGTGCCGCGATTCGGGTAGCCGTAGCCGTCGGGGAGCGCGATGCTCGTGTGCTCCTCGCCCTCCGCGTAGAAGCGCTGAACCGGGAACGGCGTCGCGCGCCCGTCGTAGCCGCGGAAGCTCGTGCAGGTCAGGTCCGGGTACATGACCTTCCCGAACACGACGTGGTGGAGCATCACGTGGTGGGCGGGCACGACGTTTCCCGCCGCGTCGACGACGTCGGCGCTCATGCCGACGACGTAGCCGTCGACCTGCGGAGACTCGGCTCGCTGCGCCGCCTGGACGACGCCGTACGCGCCGACCTCGATCGGACCGGTCCGGAAGGTGAGCGTCTCGATCGCCGCGAGCGCACTGCCCGGAAGGAGGAGCGCAGCGACGGCGGCGACGAGGACGAAACGGCCGAGGCGCACGGGAAACGACTGTAACAGCGGCAGGCCGGCGTGTCTCGCGCCGCTAGAATCCGCGAACGTGAGCTGGCTCTGGATCGCCCTGCTCGCCTGTGCGGTCGCCGCCCTCGTCGGAGCCGAGTGGCCGCGTCTCTCCGAGCGGCTCGGCGCGGACGCGCGCAGGAAGCGCGAACGCGCGCGCCGGAAGCAGAGCCTGAAGGTGCTGCGAAACGAGAGCGAGGAGTTCGCGGCAAGCGTCGAGCGCGATCTCCGCAGCCTGCCGACGACCGAAGAGCGGAACCGCTCTTAGTCCCGGAACCTCGTCGTCACTCGGCCGCCGTTTCCGAAGGTGCGGTCGAGCTGGCCGCGCGAGGTATACCGCGCGAGCGCGAAGGAGCCGGCGCCGCCGCCTGCCGCGACGATCTTCCCGTCGGGCTGGATCACGATCGCGTGGACGGACGCGTTCCCGTCGAACTCGGTGAGCACCTTGCCGCCGTCGCCGAAGCTCCGATCGAGCCTGCCGTCGGCGGTATAGCGAACGAGCGCGAAGTCGTCGAAGCAGCAGTGCTGCTCGCCGGAGCGGCCGCTGACGTCGCTTGCGCCGGCCGCGACGATCTTCCCGTCGGGCTGGACCGCGACGGCGAGCGCCTCGTCAGTGCTCGCTAACCCGTTGCCGTCCTGCCGTACCCCGAAAGGCGTGACGACGTCGCCGCCCTTTCCGAAGCTTCGGTCGAGTCGGCCGGTCGCCGTGTAGCGAGAGACCGCGAAGTCGTCGCCGGACTGTCCGGCGACCACGAGCTTCCCGTCACGCTGGAGTGCGAGCGCGCGGCCGTCGTTCCACGAGCCGATTGCCGTGATCACCTTGCCGCCTGTGCCGAAGCTCGGGTCGAGCCGCCCCTCGGCCGTGTACCGCTCGAGCGCGATCTTCTCGCGCTCGCCGCCGAAGCTCGTCCCGGCCGCGACGATCTTTCCGTCGCGCTGAAGTGCGACGGCCGAGGGCTGGCCACTTGGCTGGATCGTCGTGACGACGCCATGGCGGCCGAAGCGCCGGTCCAGCTTGCCCGCGGTCGTGTAGCGGGCGAGCGCAAAGCGCGAGGCGGACTTGCCGCTCGTGCCCGCGACGACGGCCTTGCCGTCCGGCTGGATCGCGAGCGAGTTCGCCCAGGCGCTGAACCCCCTCGCAGACCCGAAGCCGGTCAGCGTCTTCCCGCCGCGCCCAAACGTGGGGTCGAGGCTGCCGCGAGCGGTGTAGCGGCCGATCGCGAAGTCGTCGACGGCAGAGATTCTCCCCCGTCCGGCGACGACGAGCTTGCCGTCCCGCTGAACCGCAATCGCCGAGGCGTAGCTGTACCCGTGCGAGCCGAAGTCCGTGACCACCGTGCCGCCGGTCCCGAAGCGCGGGTCGAGCCTTCCGCGATCGTCGTAGCGGGCGAGTGCGAAACGCCAGTGGCCGGAGGCGGTCCGGCCGGCGACGACGAGCTTCCCGTCCGGCTGGAGCGCGACGGCGTAGGCGATGTCGAGGCTCGCCGCGCTGCGCTCGCCGCCCTGGATCGCGCTCGGGGCCGCGAACGCCGACAAGCCGGCGACGACCGCGGCCACGACGGCGGTTCGGCGCATCTCTACGAGCGAGGCTAGCCGATCGTGAACGTCGTGCGGAAGGTGCGCGTGTTCGGGAGGACGCGCGGCACGTCCTCCATGTTCTTCGACTCCTGGAAGTCCGAGGCTTGGACGATCAGGGTGTGCTTGCCTGCGCCGAGGCTGCCGATCGGGACGCGGAGCCGGCTCGTCGCGCGGCTGTAGCCGAGGCGCGTGATGCGCTTGCCGTCGATCTTCGCGACGAGGGAGAGCGGGTCGAAGCCGGACCCGTGGTCCGTGACGGCGAGCGTGAGCGCGGCGCTCGAGCGGCCGACGAGGCGGACCGAGGGCGGCGTCGTGTCGCCGATCCAGAGGCGGAACGTGAAGCGGCCTGCGCGGCTGACGCTCGGCGTGTCGAAGACGACGTCGTAGCTCCCGCGCGCGGGCAGCACCGCGGCGACGGACGGGTCCGGCGACCCGAACGCGTTCAGGTACGGGTTGAGGTCGAGCGGCAGGGCCGTGAAGCCGACGAGCCGGTTCTCGTCGCCCGCGGCGACGATCCGCGGCTGGATGCTCGCGCCCGGAGCGTGAGAGAGGACGGCGACGCCGAAGTTCGCGACTGATCGCGTGATCCGGACTCGGAAGACCTGCTCCGGTCCGTCGAGCCGCAGCGGGATTCCGAGGTCCCTGCTCGGCTCGGGATAGCGATACGTCGAGACGTTCGTCGCGCCGCGGCGGGTGTCGCCTCGGTACGTCCCGGTCCGCGAGAGGGTCGTGTGCCTCGATTGGCCGAGCTTCGGTGCCGCGACGCGGAACCAGAACGGGATCCGCCGGGTGTCCGGGCCGCGCGTCAGGACGACGAAACCAGTCACCTCGCGCTCGGTCGCGCTCCCCGAGGCGGCGACCTGGATCGTGAAGCTGCCCGGGACCGTCACGCTCGGCGGCACCCGAATCGTCAGTCCCGTCGGCGGCGACTGCAACCCGAGCGTCGCCGACCACGCGCCGGCTCCGCCCCCGGCGTCGGCGAGCGAGACGGTGCTCGAGGCGCGACCGCCAGGCCTGACTAAGCCGAGCGAGACGTCCGTCGGCGCGGCGAAGATCTTCGGGTCGTTCGCGCGCGGAAGGTCGATCACGCCGCCTCCTTCGCGCGCCGTCGAAGCCTCATTGGAGAGCGATCCGTCCGCCCACGCGGCGTCGCCGGTCAGGACGAGCGCCGACTTGAGCTGCGCGACCGTCCACGTCGGATGCCGCTCCTCGAGCAGCGCCGCCGCGCCGGCCACGTGCGGGCTCGCCATGCTCGTGCCCTGGAAGACCGCCCACTCGCCGGAGCGGCCGGGAACGGACGAGAGGATCCCCACGCCTGGAGCGCTCACGTCGGGCTTGAACGACAGCGACCACGGCGTCGGGCCCGAGGAGGAGAAGTCGGCGATGATGTCGGCGGGCGTGCCGCGCGTGCTCGTGACGGCCGCGGCGGTGATCGCTCTCGGCGCGCTTCCGGGTGACGAGACCGAGCCCGCGCCGAACTCGTCGAAGTCGTTCCCCGCCGCGACCACCGGCACGACCCCCGCGGCCGCGGCCGCGTCGATCGCCTTCACCACGATGTCTCGGCTCGGCTCGATCGCCGGCTCGCCGAGCGAAAGGTTGATCACGTTCATGCCGTCCCGAACGGCCGCCTCGATGCCGGCCGCGATCTCGGGCGAGTTGCCGTCGAGCCCAACGCCGGGGGTCGGAACCGTCAGGACGCGGTAGTTGCCGAGATAGGCGTTCGGGGCAATTCCGGAGAGCGTCGGTGCGCCCCCGAAGCCGGTGGCACGCGTGCCGTTGTTCCCGGCGGCGATCCCCGCGACATGGGTCCCGTGGAACGAGCCCTGCGGGTCGAACGGCTTGCCCTGATTCGCGTCGCGGCGGTACGGCGGCGCGAACGATCTCGCGGCGATCACCTTGGCCGTCGTGTACGCGGCCTGGCCCTTTGGAAAGCCGGCGGGCATGGAGAAGCGAGCCGGACTGAAGAACGGGTGCGTCTGGTCGATCCCGTCGTCGATGATTCCGATCTTCATCCCGTTTCCGGCCGTCGCGAGACCCGGGCCCCAGAGCGCCGGCGCGCCGATCTGCGCGGGGCTTCGGTCGAGCAGCGCGTGGTAGCGGACGCTCGGGTAGACGGTCGCGACGCCGGGGAGGGAGCTGAGGCGGGACTCGTCGCTCGCGGGGACGACCACGGCGATCCCGTTCGCGACGACGCTGTAGTGCCAGCGCACGAAGCTCCCGGGGGTCGTGCGCGCGATCCTGGCTGCGAGCGTCCGTTGCGCGACGGCGAGCGTCCGCCGGTACGAGACGCTCGCGGGGGCGCGGAGGTCGAGGCGGCCGTCCGCTCGCGTGGCCGAGGCGAGCCGGCGGTCGACGAGGCTTGCCTGCGCCAGCGGCGGGGCGTCGAGGGTGACCACCACCTCGACCATCCGCGGCGGCTCAGAAAAGGTGCGCGCGGCGGCAGGGCCGGCCGCGGCCAGCGCTGCGAGGACGGCGAGAACGGCGACGAGACCCCGGCTCAAGAGCCAGATCGTACGCAGCGCGCGCCAGCCGCCGTTGAAACAACCGGGGCTACAATGCGACGTCCGCGCGGATGTGGCGGAATTGGTAGACGCGCACGGTTCAGGTCCGTGTGGGGGCAACCCCGTGGAGGTTCAAGTCCTCTCATCCGCATGAACGGCTGGGCCCCGAGTTGGATGGAGCCCAGCGACGTTCATAAGCGTGATGTCGTGATGCGGGCGCTACGTCAGCTGCGATGCGCGAGTGCGTACGCTGCCAGGACGACGAGCAGCGCAGGCACGAGCCACACCAGCACGGGATCGACGAGCCGGTGGTAGAGACGACGGCGCAGCCGTGATCGGTTGGTGCTCTGCCGCAGTTCCAAGCGGTCTCTCCCTCCTCCCCCGAGAAGAAGATGATCATCGCAGACAAGGCCTTCCGCGACAACCCGGATCTGTCGCGTCGCACGTGCGCCCAGGAGGGCTTGGCGGAACGTCGTTCGTCGCACGCGGTGCGATGCTCGTTCCGAGGGAAGGACGCAGGGAGTACCCGTATCAAACCGATACGGGTGCGACCGAGGACGCCGCCCAGGGGCGAGCAGCGCGCCGCGGGCGGCTCAACGGACGTTCCGCCGAGCCCTCCTACCTTCGTCGTAGGATCGGCCCTCCGACCAAGGAGGGCACATGGCCGTCGCATTCGTGCAGGAGTTCGACGTCGAGCCGGGCGGGGATCGCTCGACGACCAACTACGACGCCGTCGCCGCCCGGCTCCAGGGCGAAGTGCCGGACGGCGCGATCGTCCACACCGCCGGCTTCGACGAAGAGCAGGGCGTCTTCCGGATCTTCGACGTGTGGGAGTCGAGGGAGCA
>DASUZD010000275.1:0-2189 GCA_036377055.1 Gaiellaceae bacterium
CCCGAGCTCGACCGGCGCTGGGTCCGGCGCCTGCGCGCACCCTCCGTCTTCACGGCACACGACGTCGTGCCGCGCCGCGAGCGAGCCCGCGCGGTCTGGCCCGGGCTGCTCAACTGGTTCGGGCGCGTCGTCGTCCATTCCGAGGATGCGGTGCGGCGATTGGCGGAGCTCGGCGTCGAGGCGGTCGGGATACCGCATCCGGTCTTCGACCTCGAGCCGCTCCCGCCGCCGAGCGGCAAGAGGCTGCTCTTCTTCGGGCTGATCCGCGATTACAAGGGCCTCGACGTGCTGGTGCGGGCGCTCGCCGACGTGCCCGAGGCGACCCTGGTGATTGCCGGCGATCCGGTCGATTCGGTCGGGCGGGCTCGCGCACTGGCCGGAGAGCTCGGCCTCGAGGAGCGGATCGAGTGGCGGCTCGGTTACGTGGAGAGCGGCGAGCTGCGCCGCCTGATGGAGAGCGCGGCGGCCGTGGTCCTCCCTTATCGCCGCCTCGACTCGTCGGGCGTCCTGGCGACGGCGATCGGATACGGTCGGCCGGTGGTCGTCACCGACGTCGGATCGCTCGGGGAGCAGGTGCGCGAATTCGGCGCCGGCAGGGTCGTTCCGGTCGAGGACGTGGCCGCGCTCGCCGACGCGTGCAACAGCCTGCTGCAAAGCCCGGAGAGCCTGGAGCAGGCAGCCGAAGGCGCACGACGCGCCGCCGCGACGCTGACCTGGGACGCCTCCGCCGAGGCCCACGAGCGGCTCTACGAGGAGCTTCGTGCGAACAGTTAAGGCCCTGCTCGATCGCGCCGGGGCCGCGGTGGGGCTCCTGCTGCTCAGCCCGGTCTTCGCGGCGATCGTGGTCTGGATCTGGCTCGACGACGGCCGCCCGGCGCTGCTTGCCCAGGAGCGCGCGGGCAAAGACGGCGAGCCGTTCCGGATGCGGAAGTTCCGCACGATGGTGGTCGACGCGATCGAGGCCGGCAAGCGCCTCGGCCTCGAAGATCCGTGGGGGCTCCTGCCCGGCGACCCGCGGATCACGCGCAGCGGCCGCTTTCTGCGGCGCACGAGCCTCGACGAACTGCCGCAGCTGATCAACGTTCTGAAGGGGGAGATGAGCCTCGTCGGGCCACGGCCGGACCTCGTCGAGCAGGTCGCGAACTACTCGGAGCGCGATCGGCGGCGGCTGGCGGTACGGCCGGGGATCACCGGCTGGTCGCAAGTGCAGGGCCGCGAGGAGATCGGCTGGCCCGAGCGGTTCGAGCAGGACGCGTGGTACATCGAGCACTGGTCGCTCCGGCTGGACGCGAAGATCGTGCTCGCGACCTTCGCGCAGCTCTTCCGGTCGGGCGAATCGCCCGTCGAGGACACGATGAACATCGAGCGCGCCCGCGCGCGCGAGAACGGTTGATCGAGGTCGAGCCCGGCGAGTGGAACGCGCTACTCGCGCGCCTTGGTGTCGAGGACGTCTACCTGCGGCGCGAGTTCGTGGAGAGCGCGTGCACGCTCGAGCCCGGAACGCCGACGTTCCTGTCCGAGGGTGACGTCGTTTTTACCTGCATCTTGCGGGAGTTTCGCGACGTGCTCGACGTGACGACGCCCTACGGGTACGGCGGGCCGGTCGCGGCCGCGGAGGCTGCCGACGCCTTCTACGCCGCATACCGGGAATGGTGTCGCGAGCGGGGCGTGGTCTCGACGTTCGTCCGCTTCCATCCCCTCTACGAGAACCAGCGCTACGCGCGGATCGCAGTCGAGCCGCTCGGCTCGACTGTCGCGTGGCGGTTGCAGGCCGGCGAGCTGTTCGAGCGGATGCATTCGCATCACCGGCGCGTCGTCCGGAAGGCGCAGCGCGCTGAGCTCGAGGTGAGCGCCGAGGAGGGGCCGTCGCTGGACGACTTCGTCGCGCTGTACGAGCGGACGATGGCGCGGCTCGACGCCGACTCCTTCTACCTCTTCACGCCCGAGTACTGGGAATCGCTGGGCGCGCTGCCGCTTCTACTCGTGAGCGCGCGTGCGGAGGGGGAGTTGGTCGCGAGCGTGCTCTGCTTCGCGGCGAAGCCGTGGCTGCACTACCACCTCGGCGCATCGAGCGATGAAGGCCGGCGTCTCGGCGCGAGCCACCTCGTCCTCTACGAGGCCGCGTCGTGGGGCCGGGCGCAGGGGTACGAGCTCTTCCACCTCGGCGGCGGCGTCGGCGGGCGCGCCGA
>DASUZD010000276.1:0-4204 GCA_036377055.1 Gaiellaceae bacterium
CCGCTCTTGCCCGTCCGGATCCCCGTGCCCCTCGCGAAGGGCGAGCCGGCCGAGGGCTACCCGTGGACTTGGGGCGTCTACCGGTGGCTCGACGGCGAGAACCCGACGGATGCCGCCGACGCCGCGCTGACGCGCGAGATCGCAAGCTTCGTCGACGCGCTGCACGGCCTCGAGCTGCCGGACGGCCCGCCCGCGCGTCGCGGCCGGCCGCTCCGGGAGACCCAGGACGAGGACGCGCGCCGAGCGCTCGACCAGCTGCGCGGGCTTGGGCTGATCGACGTGGACGCAGCGGCCGAGGCGTGGGAGGAGGCGCTCGAGGCGCCGCCGTGGACGGGCCGCCCGGTCTGGGTCCACGGCGACCTCCTGAACGGCAACCTGATCCTCGAGCGCGGGCGACTCACGGGGGTCATCGACTGGAGCGGCGTCGGCGTGGGCGATCCCGCGTGCGACCTGATCGTCGCGTGGGGCTCGATCCCGCGTGAGCTGCGCCCCGCGTTCCGAGCCGCAGTTGGCGCCGACGACGCGACCTGGGCCCGCGGCCGCGGCTGGGCCTTGTCCGTCGGACTGATCATCCTCCCGTACTACCGGGAGACGAACCCTGCGCTCGCCGCAACGGGCCGGCGTCTGATCGAGGAGGTGGTTGCCGACCATGTTTCTGCTCGTCCAGCTGAGCGACCCGCACGTCGGAGTCGACTGGGGTGACGGCGACGCCGTGCCGAGGCTGGCGGCCGCCGTGGCCTCCGTACGAGAGCTCGTGCCGACGCCGGACGCAGTGGTCGTCTCCGGCGACCTCGTCGACCACGGCGCCGACGCCGAGTACGAGCAGGTTCGCGAGCTGCTGGCGCCGCTCGACGCGCCGCTCTACGTCGTGCCCGGCAACCACGACGACCGCAGCGCGCTGCGCCGGCAGTTCGACCTTCCGGGTGCAGACGGCGAGCCCGTGCAGTACGGCGCCGACCTCGGCCCGCTGCGACTCGTCGTCCTCGACACGCTGCGGCCGGGTGAGGACCGTGGCGAGCTCGACGCGGGCAGGCTCGCGTGGCTCGAGGAGACGCTCGCGGCCGCCCGGGACGTCCCGACCTTGCTGGCGATGCATCACCCGCCAGTCGCGATCGGGATTCCGGCCTTCGACGAGATCGGGCTTCCGGCGGAAGATCGACGAGCGCTCGGAAAGGTCGTCGAGGCCCATCCGCAGGTGCGCCGAATCGTCGCCGGTCACGCGCACCGGACCGTCGCCGCCGAGCTCGGAGGACGAAGCGTCCTCGTCGCTCCGAGCACGTACGTCCAGTCGCGCCTCGACTTCGACATGCAGGAGATCGAGCTTTCCGACGAGCCCCGCGGCTTCGCCGTGCACGCGTGGGTCGACGGGACGCTCGTCTCCCACGTCCACCACATCTGACCCGCTGGGTTAGGCCTCGAAGAGCCCCGTCTCGTGCGCGAGCACGACCGCCTGGACGCGGTCGCGGAGGTCGAGCTTCTGGAGGATGTGCGTGATGTGCGTCTTGACGGTCGTGTCGCTGATGTGGAGCTCCTGGCCGATCTCGGCGTTCGAGAGGCCGCGGGCGATCAGGCGGAAGACGTCGAGCTCGCGCTCCGTCAGCTCGTCGAGTTGCTTCGGCGGCGCGGGCTGCGGGATGCGCGTGAACTGCTTGATCACGCGCTTCGTGATCGCGGGGGAGAGGAGCGCGTCCCCGCCGGCGACGACGCGGATCGCGGCGAGGAGCTGCTCGGGCGGATCGTCCTTGAGCACGAAGCCGCTCGCGCCGGCGCGAAGCGCCTCGTAGACGTACTCGTCGAGGTCGAACGTCGTCAGGACCAGGATCCGTGCGCCGTCGTCGGTCGCGAGGATCCGCCGCGTGGCCTCGAGCCCGTCGAGCTCGGGCATCCGGATGTCCATCAGGACGACGTCGGGATGGAACCGCGCGGCCTTGTCCACCGCCTCGAGCCCGTTCGCCGCCTCGGCCACGACCTCCAGGTCCTTCTCGCCGGCGAGCAGCATCCTGAAGCCGGCGCGGACCATCGACTGGTCGTCCGCGACCAGGACGCGAATCGTCATCGCCCGTCGGCGCTGAGCGGGAGGCGGGTCGTGAGGACGAAGCCGCCTCCGGTTCCGGTTCCTACGGTCATCTCGCCGCCGTAGATCTTCACACGCTCGCGGATCCCGACGAGGCCGTGGCCCAGGCCGTCGGTCGTCGCGCTGCCCAGGCCGTCGTCGCGCACCTCGAGCTGGAGCTCGTGCGGCTCGTAGCGGACGGTCACGTCGGCCTTCGTCGCCTGTGCGTGCTTGAGCGCGTTGGTCAGGCCCTCCTGCACGATGCGGTAGGCGGAGAGGTCAAGCGCGCGCGGCAGCGGGACGGCGTCGCCGTCGACGTGCAGCTCGACGGGCAGGCCGGCGCGGCCGACCTCGTCCAGCAGCGAGTCGAGGCCGTCGAGGCCGGGCTGAGGCGTCAGATCGAGATCGTCGCCGTCGCTACGCATAGCGCCGAGGAGACGACGCATCTCCGATAGCGCGGTGCGCCCGGCCAGCTCGACGCCGCCGAGTGCGTCGCGCTCCTCTCCGAAGGCGCCCGGAAGCTTGTGCCTGACCGCGCCGACCTGGAGCACCATCACGCTGACCGCGTGGGCGACGACGTCGTGGAGCTCGCGCGCGATGCGCGCCCGTTCCTCGGCGACCGCGATGCGTGCCGCTGCGTCTCGCTCCCGCTCGGCCACGGTCGCGCGCACCTCCGCCGCCTCGGCCTTCACGGCGCGCTCGCGGACAGCGAAGCCCGCGAGCCAGCTGATCGCGAACTCCATGGGGACGAAGACGAGCTCGGCGGTCGTGTGGCCGACGATCTGGGAGTCGAGGGTCGCCGAGCTGCCGACGACGACAACCAGGCCTATCGCCGCCTTCCGGTTGTCGCGCAGGTTCCCGAGCAGGAACGCGACCGCCATTCCGACCACGAAGAGGCTGTGCGCGAACGGGAGCACCCACCAGTTGATGAACGAGATCCCGGCGGCTAAGAGCCAGTACGTCGCCGGAGCGGCGAACGGGAAGCGCCGCCGGGCGAACACCGGGAGCACCACGATCGCGATCGCCGGCAAGGCGAACCACAACGAAGGCGCGCCATCCGAGTTGCGCCCGACGACGACCTCGAGCATGGCTTCGATCGCGAGGAGCGCGATCAGGACGTCGAACCAGTACTTCCGCCTCAAGTCGAGGATTCGGCTCACGCGTTGAACGTACTCCACGGCGTCGATCGTCGCCTCCTACCTGAGTACGACTCGGAATCGTCGGCCGGTACGAGCTCGAATCCGGCCTCCCGACGACGCGCCGCGGCCGCCGCGCTCCTAGCGTCGAGCGCATGAACTCGACGAAAGGACCAGCGATGCAAGCCCCGCGACCCAAGGCGTTCGGCGCGGCGCGAATCGTCGCGCTCGCGCTCGTCTCCGTCACCGCGCTCGGCCTCGCGTACCTCCATTTCGGCCCCGGAACCGACCGGGTCTCCGTGCCGAACGGCGCGCGCGCCGGCCAGCTGAAGCTCCACCCGTGCCACTACGCGACCGAGAACGGCAGCTACGCGGCCGACTGCGGCACGCTCGTCGTCCGCGAGAACCGCCACGACCCGAGCTCGCGCCTGACCGCGCTTCCGGTGAAGCGGATCCGTGCGCGCTTCGCGCATCCGGGCGTGCCGATCTTCCGGCTCCAGGGCGGGCCGGGGATCACGAACATGACGTTCCCGGACGCGAGCCGCTTCGCTGACAAGCATGACGTCGTCCTCGTCGGCTACCGCGGCATCGACGGCTCGGTCAGGCTCGACTGCCCGGAAGTCATAAAGGCGCGCGAGCACGCGCGCGTCTTCCTAACTGACGCGTCATACGGCGCCGACGCAGCCGCGCTCAAGGCCTGCGCTAAGCGGCTCCAAGACGACGGTGTCGACCTCGCCGGGTACTCCCTCCCCGAGCGCGTCGACGATCTCGACGCGGCGCGCCGCGCCCTCGGTTACGACCGCATCGACCTCCTGAGCGAGAGCGCCGGTACGCGCACGGCGATGATCTACGCCTGGCGCTACCCCAGCCGGATCCGCCGCTCGGTGATGATCGGCGCCAACCCGCCCGGCCACTTCCTGTGGGATGCTAAGACGACGGGCGAGCAGATCCGTCGCTACGCCGCGCTGAGCCCGACGCCGGGCCTGACGGTGTCGCTCCACTCGGGCTTCGAGAA
>DASUZD010000277.1:0-8827 GCA_036377055.1 Gaiellaceae bacterium
AGCACGAGCGCGACGAGGGTCGCGAGCCCCGCCGCCTTCAGCGAGAGGACGAGCGCGTCGCGAGCGTCCTGGTTCTCCCAAGCCGCGTGGAACCACTTCGTGCTGAACCCCGCGATCGGCCAGCTCTGGATGTTCGAAGAGTTGAAGGCGTAGACGCAGATCAGGACGAGCGGCACCCAGAGGAAGAGCACGACGAGCACCGCCCACGCGGCCAGTGCGATCCGGGTTCCACGTCGCTCCACCTAGATCACGTCCCGTTCGGACCGGTCCGGGGTCTGACCCCGGACACGGCTCGCGCCGACGACGTCCATTTCAGTCGGCCCGCTCACAGCGCCTCGAACGCGCCCGTCCGCTTCGCGAGCGTGAGGTAGATCGCCATCACGACGAGCGGCACCGTCGCGTACGCCGCCGCGAACGGAAGGTTGTTCGTCAGGCCGAGGACGTTCCGGTAGATGACGTTGCCGACGAAGTCGACGTTCCCGACGAGCGACGGCGTGATGTAGTCGCCGAGCGTGAGCGAGAACGTGAAGATCGAGCCGGCGACGACGCCTGGGAGCGCCAGCGGCAGGATGACCCGGCGGAACGTCGTGAGGCCGCCGGCGCCGAGGTCGCGCGACGCCTCGATGAACGAGTCGGGGATCCGCTCGAGCGCCGCGTAGACCGGCAGAATCATGAACGGCAGCCAGATGTAGGAGAAGACGATCCACATCGCCGTCGAGGTGAAGGCCCAGCCCTGCTGCGGAAGGCCGATCTTCGCCAGCGACCAGTTGAGCGCGCCGTCGTGGTTCAGGATCAGTCGCCACGCGTAGATCCGCGCGAGGTAGCTCGACCAGAGCGGCAGCAGGACGAGGACGAAGAGGACGGCCCGCGTTCGCGGCGACGCGACCCTGGCCATGTAGTACCCGAACGGAAGCGCGACGAGCGCGTCGGTGACGGTCACGGCGGCCGCCATCCAGATCGTGCGGAACGCGATCTGCCGGTACGTCGAGTCGTGGACGATCGTGTGGAAGTTCGCCCACGTGAACGCGTGCGTGAGCTTGCCGGTGAACGAGTCGATGCTCCAGAACGCCGACACGAACAGGACCGCCAGCGCCGCGAGGTAGAAGATCGCCATCCAACCGAGCGGCGGCACGAGCAGCCCGATCGCGCGCAGCCACGGGCGCCGCCAGAGCGCCGCGGAGAGCCGGCGGCGGGCCGACCCTCGGGGCCGGCCCGCCGCTTCGTACGCCTGCGACGTCACCTACGTCTTATGACTTGATGTCCGTCCAGGCCGCCTGCCACTTGCTGTAGTCGACGCAGTTCGTCTTGCCGTTCCCGCAGCTCGCGATCGGCGTCTTCCAGAACTTGATCGAGTTGAAGTAGCTCGCGGGCGCGTTCAGGTGCCACTTCGAGCAGCTGCCCTTCTCGAGCCTGTTCATGAACGAGCAGGCCTTCCTGTTCGCGGGCGTCTCGCCGAAGAAGAGCGCCTGCTGCGCCTGGACCTTCGGCGTCGAGACCCACTTGATCCACATGACGGCGCAGTTCGGGTGCTTCGCCTTGGTCGAGATCATCCACGTGTCCGCCCAGCCGGTCGCGCCCTCGCGCGGAATCAAATCCGCCACGGGCGCCTTGTCCTTCTGGAGCGTGTTCGTCTGGTACGGCCACGACGCGCCGACGGTGGCGCCGCCGTTCTTGAACAGGTCGATCTCGTCGCCGGCCGACGCCCAGTACTTCTTCACGAGCGGGCGCTGCTTCTTCAGCAGGTCGACGGCCGCCTTGAACTGCGAGTCCGTGAGCTCGTACGGATCCTTGATCCCGAGGCTCGGCTTCGTCTTCGAGAGGTACAGCGCCGCGTCCGCGATCTGGATCGGGTTGTCCGGCACGGTGATCTTGCCCTTGAACCTCGAGTCGTAGAGGACGCTCCAGCTCGTCGGCCTCGGCTGCACCTTCTTCGTGTTGTAGAGCAGCGTGTTGGGGCCCCACTGAAGCGAGATCCCGTAGTGGACGCCCTTGACGGTGTTGTGGGGCGGCGACTTGAGCTGCGGGATGAAGTTCCTGTAGTCGGGGACGAGCTTCGGGTCGATCGGGCGGACGTCCTTGCCGACGATCAGCCGCAGGCTCGCGTCGCCGGAGGCCGACACGGCGTCGTACTGGCCCGTCCGCATCAGCGTGACCATCTCGTCGGAGGAGCCGCCGAACTTCGCCTTGACCCTGCAGCCGGTGGCCTTCGTGAACGGGCTCACCCAACTCTTGTCCGTGTAGCCCTCCCACGCGATCAGGTTCAGCGAGCCCTCGCCCGCCCCGATCTTCGTGATCATCGACGGGCTGCTCGAACCCGAGCTGACGCCCGACGCCGGGACGCACAGCGCGACGGTCGCGGCCGCGGCGAGGACGTGCCCTCTGCGAATCCTCATTCCATCCCTCCTCGTTGGATCTCGAACATGTGCTCGGGCCGCCACTCGAGGCGCACCCGCCTCCCTCTCGACTCGAGCGCCTCCGCCGAGGACGTCTCGAGGTTCTGCCTGATCACCATCAGCGCTCCGCCGCGGTCGAGCTCGACGTGGTAGCGCGTGACCATCCCGGCGTAGACGACGTCGTGGATGCGGCCGGGCTCGACGACGTCGCCGCGCGTCCCGGACTCGTCCTCGGCCAGCAGGTGGATCTTCTCGGGCCGGATCGTGAACCTGCGCCCGTCCCGCTCGACGACGTTCGAGACGCCGACGAAGCCGGCGACGAACTCCGTCGCCGGATGCTCGTAGACCTCGGCCGGCATGCCGACCTGCTCGATCCGGCCCTCGTTGAAGACGGCGAGGCGGTCGCTCATCGTGAGCGCCTCCTCCTGGTCGTGCGTGACGTAGACGAACGTGATCCCGACCTCCTGCTGGATCCGCTTGAGCTCGATCTGCATCTCCTGGCGGAGCTTGAGGTCGAGGGCGCCGAGCGGCTCGTCGAGCAGGAGCACCTGCGGGCGGTTGACGATCGACCGGGCGAGCGCGATCCGCTGCCGCTGGCCGCCCGAGAGCTGCACCGGCTTCCGTCGGCCGACCGCGGGGAGGCGCACCATCTCGAGCGCTTCCTCGACCCGCCGCTTCCGCTCGCGCCGCGCCACCCGTTTCACCCGCAGGCCGTAGCCGACGTTCTCCGCCACCGTCATGTGCGGGAAGAGCGCGTAGTCCTGGAAGACGGTGTTGACGTCGCGCTCGTACGGCGCGCGGCGAGTCACGTCCGTTCCGGCCAGTTCGACCCGCCCTGCGTCCGGCCGTTCGAAGCCGGCGATCAGTCGGAGCGTCGTCGTCTTGCCGGAGCCCGAAGGGCCGAGGAGCGTGAAGAACTCGCCGCGAGCGACGGAGAGCTCCACGCCGTCCACCGCGACGACGTCGCCATACGTCTTGCGGATCTCGACGAGCCGGACGTCGGGCGGCGCCGCGGCCGTCTCGGCCGGTGAGGCGCTAAGCCGTTCGCGCGCCTGCGTCGACAAGCGCCGCCTCCAGAAGCTCGAGGCCCTCGGCGGCCTCCTCGTCGGAGATCGTCAACGGGGCGAGGATCCGAAGGACGTTGCCGTAGAGCCCGCACGCCAGCAGGACGAGGCCGCGGTCGAAGGCGGCGTCGACCGTTGCGGCGGCAAGCGCCGGCGTCTGCTCCCGGAGCTCGATCGCGAGCATCGGCCCGAGCCCGCGCACCTCGCCGACGGCGTCGACGCGCGCTGCGATCGCCTCGAGGCCGCGGCGGAGCGTCGTCCCGAGCTCCTCCGCGCGCCGGCGGAACTCCGGCTCCGCGACGGCGTCGAGCACGGCCACGGCCGCGGCGCACGAAACGGGGTTGCCGCCGAACGTGCCGCCAAGACCGCCCGGGTTGACGGCGTCCATGATCTCGGCACGCCCGGTCACGCCCGCGAGCGGCAGGCCGCCGCCGAGCGACTTCCCGGAGACGAGGAGGTCGGGCTCGACGCCGTCGTAGTGCTCGATCGTCCAGACGGGGCCAGTGCGGCCGACGCCGCTCTGCACCTCGTCGTCCACGTAGAGGATCCCGTGGCCGGCGCAGAGCTCGGCGAGCCTCGCGGGGAAGTCCGGCGGCATGACGACGAAGCCGCCCTCACCCTGGACCGGCTCGAGCACGACGCAGGCGACCGTCTGCGGGTCGACGTCGGCCTTGAAGAGGCGCTCGAGCGCGGCGATCGAGTCGTCGCCGGAGATCCCGCGATAGGGATACGGTGCGGGCGCGCGGTAGACCTCGGGCGCGAACGGGCCGAAGCCGCGCTTGTACGGGACGACCTTCGAGGTCATCGACATCGTGAGCAGCGTGCGGCCGTGGAAGCCGTTCTCGAAGACGACGACCGCCGGCCTGCCCGTCGCCGCGCGCGCGATCTTGACCGCGTTCTCGATCGCCTCGGCGCCGGAGTTCACGAGGATCGACTTCTGCTCCTCGCCCGCGCAGGGCGACAGCTCGGCGAGGCGGCGGCAGACCTCGACGTACGGCTCGTAGCTCGCGACCATGAAGCACTGGTGCAGGTAGCGGTCGACCTGCTCGTGGATCGCGGCAACGACCGCCTCGGCGCGGTGGCCGGTGTTCTGGCAGCCGATCCCGCCGGCGAAGTCGAGGTAGGTGCGGCCGTCCACGTCGACGAGCCGCGCGCCCTCGGCGCGCTCCACGACGAGCCGCGGCGTCGACACCCCTTGCGCGACGTACCGACGGCGTGTCTCGATCAGGCGCTCGGTCGCGCTCGTCTCTCGGATCGCCACTGAATACTCCTTATTCGCAGATACCCGCGAGGCGATTATCCGCCGCGCGCAATGGCAAGGCAACCGGCGTCGGCGTCAGGAGAGGCGGTCGACGAGGTACTTCAGGCTCAGCGGGTAGCGGTACTCGATCGCGCCGTGGCCGCCGTCGAAGAGCTCGAAGTGGACGTCGGTGACGCCGATCGCCTCCAGCTCCTGCCGGAAGGCCTCGGCGCCGAGGTCGAGGTGCGGCTCGTCCCAGCGGCCGGCGTCGATCCAGATCGCCCGCATGCTGTGCAGGGCGTCCGCGTGTCGCGGCGCCATCCGGACCGGGTCCCACGCGAGCCAGCGCTCCCACACCTCCGGCACGAGCCGGCCCGTGTCCGTTCGGTACGGGAGGTGGACCGTGCCGTCCTCGTCGGTCGAGTAGCAAGCGGCCATGCACCAGTCGTTCAGGAGCACGTGGTCCCCCTTCCTCGAGAGGGCCGGGCGCGAGCGGAAGTCCTCCCAGAAGCGCTCGAACGAGCCGTCGTAGTGGTCGCGGAGCGCCCGCACGGACGTGCGGAAGTCCGGGAGGTAGCAGACCTCGAAGAGCGCGTCGCCCGCATGCGTCGCGAGGCCGCCGAAGCGATCGGGCCGCAGCATCGCGTTGACCATCGCGCCGTAGCCGCCGCTCGACTTGCCCGCGATGCCGCGGTGCGCCGGCTCCGCGAGCGTCCGGTAGCGCTCGTCCACGAAGGCCACGACCTCGTCGCACAGGTAGCTCCCGTAGCGCCCCGTCCCCGGGGAGTCGATGAACTGGCTCCCGCCGAGCGACGTCCAGGCGTCCACGAAGACGACGACGCACGGGAGCGCTGCCTCGTCGACGAGCTCCGGAAAGTTGAGCCGGAACGCCGCGCGGTTGCGCCACATGTCGAGCTGTCCGGTTAGGCCCTGGATCATGTAGACGGAGGGGTAGCGGCGGTCGGAGTCGTCGTAACCGGGCGGCACCCACACCCACAGCGGGCGCTCGTGCGGGTCGCCGAGCGGATTTCCGCGCAGCAGCTCGCTGACGAGAACGTGCTCGTCGAGGCGCCCGCGCCACTCTTTCGACCAAGGGAGCATGGAAGCCGAGGATTCAACTACAGTCGGCGCCCGACGTGCTCGCCCGTGTGACGCTCCTCCTCGCCGCGTTCACGGTGCTCGCCGTCGCCGGCTGCGGCCCGCCCAAGGGTCGCACGCCGGGCATCTACAGCCTGAACGCCACGAAGAAGTGCCTCACGAAGGCCGGCCTCCAGGTCAGCGTGAACTCCCCGGACATCGACTTCATCGCCGCGAGCGCGCCCGACGGCGCCCTCCGCTCGAGCCGTGACGGGAAGATCTTCACGATCTCCTTCGGCGACACTCGCGACGACTCCGAGCTGATCGAGCGCGGCTACAGGCGCTCGGCGACGAACGCGAAGCAGCGCAAGCGGCTGAACTCGCTGCTCGACCTCGAGGGCAACACCCTCGTGCTCTGGGACCGCGAGCCGACCGCCGCCGAAAAGGATTTCGTGCGAGCGTGCCTTCAGTAGAATCGGCCGCGTGACCGAGATCGGCACGATGCGCGTGAAGAGCGGTCTCGCCGAGATGCTGAAGGGCGGCGTGATCATGGACGTGACGACCGCCGAGCAGGCGCGCATCGCGGAGGACGCAGGCGCGGTCGCGGTGATGGCGCTCGAGCGCGTCCCGGCCGACATCCGGCTCGAGGGCGGCGTCGCGCGCATGGCCGATCCGGACAAGATCCGCGAGATCCAGGAGGCCGTGACCATCCCGGTCATGGCCAAGGCGCGCATCGGCCACTTCGTCGAGGCTCAGATCCTCGAAGCGCTCGAGGTCGACTACATCGACGAGAGCGAGGTGCTGACGCCCGCGGACACGGCGCACCACATCGACAAGTGGCGCTTCACCGTCCCGTTCGTCTGCGGGTGCACGAACCTCGGCGAGGCGCTCCGCCGGATCGCCGAGGGCGCCGCGATGATCCGAACGAAGGGCGAGGCCGGCACGGGCGACATCGTCAACGCGGTCACGCACATGCGGGCGGTGTTCGGCGCGATCAGGCGGCTTGGCGCGACGGACGAGGCCGAGCTCTACACGGAGGCGAAGAATCTCCAGGCGCCGGTCGAGCTTGTTCGCTTCGTCGCGGAGAACGGCCGGCTCCCGGTCGTCACCTTCACCGCCGGCGGGATCGCCACCCCGGCCGACGCGGCGCTCTGCATGCAGCTCGGCGCGGACGGCGTCTTCGTCGGCTCGGGGATCTTCAAGTCGTCCGACCCGTCCATTCGGGCCAAGGCGATCGTGGAGGCGACAACGCATTTCCGCGACGCTGAGATCCTCGCGCGCGTGTCGCAAGGTTTGGGCGACGCTATGAGCGGCCTGAGCGCTGCGTCGATTCCCGCCGAAGAGCTTCTAGAGACACGCGGCTGGTAATCAGGGCCGCGCCGACTGCGGCTGTCGCGAGCGCGAGCCGGATCCCGCCCGGGAGCCCGAACGGATCCACGAAGAGCGGGATCGCGATCGCGACGAGCGCCAGCGCGCGGCTGACGATCCCGCCTCGGCGGAGCGAAAGCCAGAGCGCCGGGACGAGCGGTAGAAGCGAGTAGATCCACGCGATCGGGAGCAGGGCGACCGACGCCCAGGCCCATGCGCACGCCGTCCATTCGTCGAGCCGGCCGCGCGACCGGAGGCGCGCGATCGACGAACCCACGACGGCCGCCACGAGGGCCGCAGCCGCGACGAGGCCAGCGGGGCCGAGGTGATGCGCGAAGGCAGGGAGGAGCGCGGAGTTCTCGCCGCGTCCCGCCTGCTCGTCGCCGACGGAGGTCGCGACCGACAGGTAGCGGCCGAACGCGCTCGGCCTGAAGACGGCCAGCTCGACGAGCGCGATCGCCCATACGAGCGCGAAGCCTCCGAGGACGCGCCAGCGCCGGAGCACGAGGAACGGCACGAGCGCGAGCGCCGGCAGGAACTTCGTCAGGGACGCTACGGCGATGGACGTGCCCGCACCGTCGGGCCGGTCGCGGAAGCGCCACGCGAGCGCGATCCCGAGCAGCCAGAGCGGCGTGAGCTGACCGAGCGACCAGGCGCCCGGAGGCCACAGGATCGTCAGCGGCGTCAGCGCGGCCGCGAGCTCGGGACGGGCGCCGAGGGCCCACCAGGCGATCCCGATCGCGACGAGCATCAGCGCGCCCCAGACGGCGGCAGCGACCTTCCACGGCATCCACGCAACGGGGAGGAGGAGCAGGAACGCCGTCGGCGGGTGCGTCGAGCGGTGGCTCGCGCGCCAGTCGAGCCCGACGCTCGCGTACGTGCGCGTCAGGACCGGGTACGGGTCGCCGCCGCGCCCGAGGGCGCGCGCGCCGTAGTAGTCCTGGACGAGGTCGACGGGCGGGCCCTCGCCCCGAAGCTGCGCCGCAGCCGTCCTGATCCCGCCGGTGATGCCCGGCTTGTCGGGATTCGACGGCGCGGGGAGGACCAGGACCAGAGCCAGCTCCACGACCGCCAGCCCGAGAAGGATCCGCCGCACGCCTCGGATCATGAAGGTCGCTCCGGTTACGATCGCTTGCGCGCGAGGGCGCATCCGGTCCGCGGATAGGGCTGAGCCCACCTCAAGGGAGCACGGCTTTCGCAGGTCTCGATCTCTTTCCCGCCCGCCGCGGACACGGGCTCGACGGGAGGACGTCGCGATGAACCTGGAGCAGCTCCGCAAGCAGGCGAAGGAGCTCGTGCGCGCCGCGCACGCGGGAGACCGCGAGGCGCTCGCGCGGCTGGGAGACCTGCCGCCGAAGCTCGCGAGCGCGCAGCTCGTGCTCGCGCGGGAGCACGGGTACAACAGCTGGCCTGCGCTCGTCGCGGCGGCCGAGGCGTCCGTCGAGAGCTTCGTCGTCGCCGCGACCTCCGGCCGCTGCGAGCGCGCGGAGCGGCTGCTCGCGGCGCGCCCCGAGATCGCGCGGGATCGCTGGGCCGCCCTCGTGCTCGGCCGCGGCTGGGACGGCGACGCGAACGAGGTGGGCGGCCCGCGCGCCTGGCCGCCGCTCCACTACGTCTGCCACTCGTGCTTCGCGAGCGTCGAGCTCGCGCGGGAGCTGCTCGACCGCGGCGCGGATCCAAACGCC
>DASUZD010000278.1:0-11346 GCA_036377055.1 Gaiellaceae bacterium
CCTTCGAGATCCAGCGGCGCCTCAAGGTCTGGGAGCCGCGCCGCGCGTGCATCCTCGGCTCGGGGACGATCGGCCTCCTGACGGCCCTCGTCGCGCGGCTCCGCGGGCTCGAGCTGACCGTGTACTCGCTGCCGCAACGGCCGTACCGGAACGCCGACCTGATCGAGCAGCTCGGCGGGACGTACTACTCGTCGCGGGACATGACGCTGGCCGAGGTGAGCGAGGCGCGCGGGCCATTCGACCTCATGTTCGACGCGACCGGCTTCTCGCCGATCGTCTGGGAGGCCGCGGAGGTGCTCGGCAAGAACGGCGTCCTCGTCCTGTCGTCGATCACGGGCGGTGACCGGAAGGTCGAGATCAACTCGGACCGGATCAACCAGAGCTTCGTGCTCGGGAACAAGGTCATGGTCGGAACGGTCAACGCCTCGCCGGCCGACTTCCGGAGCGGCGTGGACGACCTGATCAAGGCCGAGGCGCTCTACCCGGGCTGGCTCGAACACCTGCTGACGACGCCGATCCGCGGCCTCGAGAACCACGAGCTGATGATCCGCGAGCTGACCGAGAACCGCGACGCGATCAAGGTGTACGTGGAGGTGGCCCAGAACGGAGGTCAGCCGGCGTGAGCTGCTCGTTGAGAAGGCGACCGAACCGCCCGGGGTCGCCGTCGACGAACGCCCTACAGAGCCGGTAGCCCTCCGGATAGCAGCTGAAGTACGGCCGCCAGGACTGCTTGCGGATCGCCTCGATCGACTTGTCGACGAACTCGTCCGGCTCGAGCATCCACCGGCGCTTGTACGCCCAGGCGTCCTCGGTCGGAAGGTCGAGGAGAAGGACGTTCTGCTGAAGCGGCTTCAGGGCCTTCTTCGCGCGACGCACCGCGGCGGCCGTCTCGGCGTCGTATGGAATCCCCAGCGGGCGTAGGGCGGCGGCGCCGGCTTCCTCGGCGTCGTCGCCGAGCAGGGCCTCCAGCGCGAGCTCAGCGATTCCTTCGGCGACAAGCGCCTGCGGCGTCGGGTAGAGGAAGACCTGCACCTCGAGGTAGCCGTGCGGCACGAGCGCCACCTCCTTTGCCACGTGCTCGGTGTGGTGGCCGGGGTAGACCTCGTGAGCGACGAGCTCGAGCAGCACGAACGACGGGATCGGCAGATCCATGTTCACGAAGATCTCGCTTTTCAGGTCGCCCGTGTACTCCGCGAACGCGCTCCAGCGCTCGCCGCTGACGACGACGAACTTCACCTCCTCGTCGGCCGGAAGGCCGAAACGCTCGCGGGTCCGTTCCCGCAGCTCGTCCCCGAGCGCCTCGAGACCTGCGGAGATCAGGTGGGGCGGGACGATCTGCGTCTCGAGCCACGCCTGCGTCCGCGCCGCCACGCCGCCGCTTCCCGGTAGCGCGACGTCGAGTCGGCGATGTGCCTCGGCGAACGCCTCCTCGGGCTCGAGCCGCGGGCGGACGCTGTAGCAGCGCTCGACGTACTCCGGGTACGGAAGCCGCTCCCCGCCGACCCACCGCGTCGCGACCTCGAGCGCTTCGAGCTGTGCGCGCAGCCAGGCCCGGCGCGCCTGGTCCTCCTCGGTCGCCACGGCTTCGAGCAACTCCCGGATCTCGGCCTCGAGCTCTGCGGGCGTCCGCGGCCGCTCCGACGCGACGCGCGCCGCGAGCTCCGCCGGGCCCGCGTAGCTGTCGACGAGCTCTGGCGCGAGCTTCGCGAGCCGCAGGACGACCTCCAGGTACCGCTCTCCGATCATCGGCTGCGCATGCTGCTGTAACGGGCGCGCGGCTGCGGCGACTGGAGCGGCATGGAGACGACGATGGTCGAGCTCGTCAGAGTCGTCGCGACCGATGCCCACGAGGGTCCCGTCTACGTCCCGGACGAGCACGCGCTCTACTTCACCTCCGTGCTGCGGCCGCGGCCGCACGTGGCGATCCGGCGGCTCGACCTCGCGAGCGGCGAGATCACGACCGTCGTGGACGGCGCGAACGGCGCCAACGGGATGACCCTCGACCGCGACGGCCGGATCCTCGTCTGCGAGCAGGGCACGCGGATGACCGACGCGCGGATCAGCCGCCTCGACCCGCGCACCGGCGGCCGGCAGACGGTCGTCGAGTCGTACCGCGGGCTGCCGCTCAACTCGCCGAACGACATCGTCGTCGCGAGCGACGGCGCGATCTGGTTCACCGACCCGAGCTACGGCTACCTCCAGGGCTTCCGGCCGCCGTCGCAGCTGCCCGACGCGGTCTACCGCTTCGACGGAACGCTCGCGAGCGTCGCCGACTCGTTCGAGAAGCCGAACGGGCTTGCCTTCTCACCGGACGAGCGCACCCTGTACGTCGGCGACTCCGAGGCCTGCGTGATCTACGCCTTCGACGTCGTCAGCGGGCGGCTCGAGAACCAGCGGCTCTTCACCGAGATCTCACCTGGGTATCCGGACGGGATCAAGGTCACGCCTGACGGGCGGGTCTTCTCGTCGTGCGCGAGCGGCTTGCAGATCTTCGATCCAGCCGGCGAGCTCGTCGGGGAGATCGAGCTTCCGGGCGCCGTCAACTTCACGTTCGGCGACGCCCTCTACATCACGACCGACACAGCGGTCTGGGCCGCGAAAGGAGCGTGAGCGCGATGCTCGTGCGCACTCGAAGGATCATCGACGACACGGGCGCCGACGCGGTCTTGGCCGCGGCCGAGTCGTTTGCCAAGGAGCGCGGCGCGCGGGTCGTGATCGCGATCGTCGATCCGTCCGGCGAGCTGATCCAGCTGCGGCGGACGCCCGGCGCGCAGATCGCCTCGAGCCGCGTCGCAGTCGACAAGGCGCGCACGGCGGCGATCTTCGTCCGCCCGAGCCGTGAGCTGGAGGAGCAGGTCACGAACGGCCGGCTCGGCGCCCTCGCGCTGCACGGCGCGAAAGCGCTCGTCGGCGGGATCCCGCTGAAGGTCGACGGCGAGGTCGTCGGCGCGATCGGCACGAGCGGCGAGACGCCGGACGAGGACGAGGCGATCTCGCTCGCGGGCGCCGCCGCGGACTTCTCGACGACCGAGGCGCCCGCGCTGACGTTCGAGGGCGCGCGCGTCGTCGCCGAGGCCGCCGGCGCAGTCGCGGCCGAGCGCGGCGTGGCGCCGATGACGGCTGTCGTCGACGCGGGCGGCGAGCTCGTCTACCTCCACCGGCCGGACACCGCTCAGGTGGCGAGCGTCCAGGTCTCGATCGACAAGGCGCGCACAGCTGCGATCTACCGCCGGCCGAGCAAGGACTTCGAGGACCAGGCGTCCGGCGGCCGGCCGTCGGCGCTTCACCTCGCGCGCGCGGTGCCGCTCCAGGGCGGGATGCCGATCCTCTGGGACGACGAGGTCGTCGGCGCGATCGGCGTCAGCGGCGCGTCGTCCGCCGACGAGGACCAGGAGCTCGCGACGATCGGGGCGCAGGCGCTCGCGGCGTCGGCAAACGGCCACGCGCGGTTCTTCTCCGGCGCCGAGCTCCGGCGTAAGCTCGAGACCGGCGGCCTGCTGCTCGAGACGCGCGGCTACAAGATCGACGCCGGCCGCCGCGAGGCGCCGGGCGCTCCCGAGCTGCACGATCGCGAGGTCGACGTCATGCACGTGCTCGAGGGACGCGCGACCGTCGTCACCGGCGGCGAGATCCGCGGCGACGGGATCGAGGGCGGGGAGCGGCGCGAGCTCCGCGAGGGCGACGTGCTTGCGATCCCGAACGGCGTCCCGCACCAGTTCACCGACGTCTCCGACCCGTTCCTCTACTTCGTGGTGAAGGTGGAGACGTGATCGCGCTTCAGACGCGCGCCGCGCGCGTGCCCGGCCCGCCCGAGCTCCTGCCGGGGAAGCCGGACGCCGTCGTCGACCTCCAGACCGACAAGGGCGTGGCGCTCGTCGGCGGCCAGTGGCGCTACACCGACTGCCGCGTCGAGGAGATCGACTTCGTCGAGCTCGGCTCGCCCGAGGATCCGCTCGGGCCGGGGACAGTCCCCAATCGGACCTACGACGTGGTCCGCGACGGGCAGGCGCGCGAGCTCGCCCCCGCCGAGACGCAGCTTCGGCTCGCGAACGGCCGCGTGTGCTTCAACTGGTACGAGCTCGAGCTCACGATCCCCGAGCGGCTCGGCGACTTCGACCCGACCGGCGCGACGGTCGTCTTCGAGGTCGTGATCGACGACTACGCCGAGGTCTGGGTGAACGGGGAGCTGCCGTTCGCGCTCGGCGACACCGGCGGCCACGTCGTCGGCGGGTTCAACGCGCCGAACCGCGTGCTCCTAACTCGAGCCGCAAGCCCGGGAGACAGGTTCCGGATCGGCGTGTTCGGGATCAACGGGCCGATCTCGGCCTCGCCCCGGAACTACATCTGGATGCGCACCGCGACGCTCGACTTCTACGCTGCCGACCGCGCGCGGCCGGTCGAGGAGGCGCCGGTCGAGGTCGAGGGCGACGTGCTTGTCGACGGGCCACTCGAGCGGATCGCGACCGGGTTCGAGTTCACCGAGGGCCCGGTGTGGTCGCGCGACGGGTCGCTCCTCTTCTCGTCGCCGAACACGAACGCGATCTACCGCTGGGCGGCAGCCGGGCAGGTCACCGTCTTCCGCTCGAAGAGCGGCTACGCCGGCCTCGACATCGGCCGCTTCCACCAGCCCGGCTCGAACGGGCTCACGTTCTCGCCCGACGGCCTCCTGACGATCTGCCAGCACGGGAACCGCCGCGTGATCCGCGTGAACCCGCACGGCGACACGACCGTGCTCGCAGACCGCTACGAGGGCAAGCGCATGAACAGCCCGAACGACCTCGTCTACCGCTCCGATGGCACGCTCTTCTTCACCGACCCGCCGTTCGGGCTGTGCGACCCGGACGCGGCCGAGCTCGGCTTCAGCGGGGTCTACCGCGTCACGCCGGGCGGCGAGATCGCGCTCCTCACGGACGAGCTCGCCGGCCCGAACGGCCTCGCGTTCTCGCCGGACGAGCGCTGGCTCTACGTCGGCGACTGGGACCTCGACCACAAGGCCGTGATGCGCTACGACCCGGAGACGGGCGAGGGCGAGCTGCTCTGTGACCTCACGGACGCGCCCGGAGAGGATGCGATCGACGGGATCAAGGTCGACGTCGCGGGGCGGCTGTACGTCTGCGGCCCCGGCGGGATCTGGGTGATCTCGCCCGAGGGCGTGCGGCTCGGCCTGCTGCGGCTCCCGGAGAACCCGCACAACCTCGCCTGGGGCGACGAGGACGGGAGGACGCTCTACGTCACGGCGCTCACGAGCGTCTACCGGCTGCGCATGGCGACCGAGGGCATCCGCACTCGCTGAAAGGAGACACGATGAGCAAGGGCCTGACCCCCGGGGAGACGCTGCCGGACTTCGAGCTCCCGGACGAGAACGGCGACCTGCACCGACTCTCGGAGCTCCAGGGCGACGACGCGATGGTGCTGATGCTCGGCCGCGGCGAGCACTGTCCGCGCGAGCGGCAGCACCAGCGCGAGATGCTCCGCTTCCACGAGTGGGCGTCGGTCGCGTTCACGCAGCTCGTGACGGTGCTTCCGAACGACCTGCACGACGTCTACCGGCTGAAGATCTCGACCGGCGCGCACTGGTCGTACCTCGCGGACGCCGATCTCGAGGTGCAGAGCGCGCTCGACATCCGCGAGTACACCGACCCCAAGCACCCGGCGAACGTGCCGCACACGCTGCTGCTGGCGCCCGGCCTGGTGATCGACAAGGTCTACGTGGGCTACTGGTTCTGGGGACGACCGTCGCCGTATCGCCTCTGGGACGACCTCGGCGACCTCTTCCGGCGGATCAAGCCGGACTTCGACCCGACGACGGCGGAGGCCAAGGCGGCGTGGGAGGAAGCCAAGCGGAACGGCGCCGTGCCGGCTCACCGGTAGACGCGTACCTGGCCGAGCTCGCGGAGCGCGCGCGGACGGTTCTGGGCGGGCAGCTCGTCGGCGTCTACGCCGGCGGGTCGCTTGCGCTCGGCGCGTACGAGCAGGGGCGGAGTGACCTCGACGTCGCGGTCGTCGTCTCCGATGCGCTGGAGCGCCGCGCGAAGGAGCAGCTCGTCGCGGTGTGGCGGCACGAGGCGCTGCCGTGCCCGGCGCGCGGGCTCGAGCTCGTCGTGTACTCGCGCGAGGCGGTCGCGTCCGGAGGCGTCGAAGCCGACTTCGAGCTGAACCTGAACACCGGCCGGGCGATGCCGTTCCGCGCCGACTTCGAGCTCGACCCTGCGATCGGGAGCCACTGGTTCGCGATCGACCGCGCCATCCTCCGCGACCACGCGATCGCGCTCGTCGGGCCGCCGGCGGCGGACGTGTTCGCGGCCATCCCGCGCGAGCTGCTCCTTTCGGTTGTCGCGGAGTCGCTCCGCTGGCACGAAGGCGGCGACGCGCTCGGCGACGATGCCGTGCTGAACGCGTGCCGCGCGCTTCGCTATGCCCTCGCGGACGAGTGGTCGTCGAAGCCGGCAGCCGGGCGGTGGGCGCTCGACCGCGACTTCGACACGGAGACGGTGAAGGCCGCGCTCGCCGCCAGAGACGGTGGCCCGCCCGTCGATCCCGCGCGCGCCGCGGCGTTCGTCGCCTCGGCGTTGAGCAGGATTTAACGTTCGCGCAATCAGCTGTGGGGGAGACTGAGCCCATGAGCACGGTCCTAGTGGTCGACGACGAGCCGATCGTCCGGGACGTCGTGGTCCGGTACCTGCAACGCGACGGATACCGCACGCTCGAGGCCGGCGACGGCGTGAGCGCGCGCGAGATCCTCGAGCGCGAGCCGCCTTCGCTCGTCGTCCTCGACGTCATGCTCCCCGAGGTCGACGGGCTCGAGCTCTGCCGCTGGATCCGCGCCCGGAGCGACCTGCCGGTGATCATGCTGACCGCGCGCGGCGACGAGGCCGATCGCATCGTCGGGCTCGAGCTCGGCGCCGACGACTACGTCACGAAGCCGTTCTCGCCGCGGGAGCTCGCGGTGCGGGTCCGGAACCTGCTCCGGCGGACCGAGCGTCCGGCGACCGGCGGCGCGACGCTCGCGTTCGGCGACGTCACGATCGATCCCGCCGGCCGCGTGGCGGAGCGCGACGGCGAGGCGTTGAAGCTGACGCTGAAGGAGTTCGACCTGCTCCACTTCCTCGCCTCGCACCCGCGTCGCGTCTTCACGCGCGACCAGCTGATGGACGCGGTCTGGGGCTTCCGGAGCGCGTACGACACGGGCACGGTGACTGTGCACATCCGCCGGCTGAGGGAGAAGGTCGAGCCGGATCCGGCGCAGCCGCGGTTCATCGAGACCGTGTGGGGCGTCGGCTACCGCTTCACGCCGTGACCGGATTCGCGCTCGTGGTCGCCTCCGCGACGCTCGGCGCCGGCCTCGTCCTCGTCCTCGGCATCCGGCTCCTGCCGACGCTTCGCCTCCAGCTCACCGCGCTCGCGATGCTCGCGGTCGCGCTGCCGCTCGGCGCCGTGCTGCTCTCGGGGCTCGTGATGTTCCACATGCACGACGACGTGAAGATCCTGGCGGTCGCGGCGGCGTCGGCCTCGGCGGCGGTCGCGGCCGCGCTCCTCCTCGGTCGCGAGATCGCAAGGCGGATCGACCGGCTCGAGGCGTCGGCCGCCGTGCTGGCGAGCGGCGATCTCGGCGCCCGGGCCTCGGAGTCCGGGCCGGCCGAGCTCGTCCGGCTCGCGCGCTCGTTCAACGAGATGGCCGCGAGCATCGGGAACCTCTTCGACGCGCGGCGAAACCTCGTCGTCGCCGCCAGCCACGACCTGCGGACCCCCGTGGCGGCGATCCAGGCGATGCTGGAGGCGATCGAGGACGGGCTCGTCGAGCCGGAGGAGTACGTGCCCGCGCTCCGGGAGCAGGCGCGGACGCTCGCGTCGCTCGTCGACGACCTCTTCGAGCTCGCGCGCATCGACGCGGGAGCGCTCACGCTCGAGCTCCAGCGCATGCCGGTCCTCGGGCTGATCGAGAGCTGCGTTCGCGGCCTCGAAGCGGAGGCGCGCGCGCGAGGCGTGCGGCTCGAGACGAGGATGGACGGCAGGCTCCCGGAGGTGCGCTGCGCGCCGGACCAGGTTCAGCGCGTGCTCCAGAACCTGGTCGCCAACGCGCTCCGGCACACGCCGTCGGACGGCGCCGTCGCAGTCGTCGCGCGGCCCGCGGACGGTGCGCTCGAGGTCGCCGTCGAGGACACCGGCGTGGGCATCGCGGCCGGCGCCGAGGAGCGGGTGTTCGACCGATTCTGGCGCGGGGACGCTTCACGGCAGCGGACGACCGGCGGCGCTGGCCTCGGGCTTACGATTGCGCGCGGGCTCGTCGAGGCGCAGGGCGGCCGGATCTGGGCTGAGCGCCGGCCGGACGGCGGCGCCCGCGTCGCGTTCACGCTTCCTTTCGCCGACGCCGCCTGACGTTCAGAAACCCTTAAGGCGCCTGAAACGCCGCCGCAAGATCGGTCCGCGACCGTCGAGTGCGACACCGAACCAAGGGGGGCTTCACATGCATCGGCTCGTTCTCTCGCTCGTCGTCGCCGCGGTTGCGGCGGCCGTTGTCGCCGGGTCGGCTCTCGCCGGCGGCTCGGGCGGCGTCACCGGCCCAGCGTTCTACGTCGACGGGCAGCTGTACCGCACCGTCAACACGCCGACCGACCTCTCGAACACCGGCGCGCCCGACTTGAGCTTCGACACGATCTACCAGTTCTTCGGCCTCCAGCCGAACGTCGCGACCGCCGCCCCCGGCGACCCGGGCTTCAACGGCGGCCGCTGGCGCGTCCACGGCCTGTCGTTCGCGAACTACCCGGCCGCGGTCGCGCTGTACGACACGAACGGCAGCGGCAACTTCGACAGCGACGAGGAGGTCCTCGCCGCGATCGCAGGCGGCGCAGCCGTGGATCAGGGCGTGATCAAGAGCTTCGAGTGTCCTGTCATCCACGTGCCGCATAGCTGATTCGACAACGGGGGGCGACGCGACGCCCGCGCGTCGCCCCCGGCATGGCGCCGTGGCCGAGTGCGCCGCGCCGGAGGTGTCGACGGCGTGCCAACATCGCCGCGGGGTGGCGCGTATCGCAGGCCCCAAACCCCGAGCCGCGGATCCGTCAGCTCCCTCGATTACCGTCATCGCGTGGTCTTCAGCTTCGGCAGTGAAGTCGCAGCGGGGTTCATTTCGTCTGCGGCCGGTGGCGCGCTTGTCCTCTACCTCGGCTATCGCTTCGTCGAGCAGAAGCTTCGACTGCAAGACACGAGCGCCCGACGCCTCGAACGTGATTTGGAACGCGAGCAGGCCCGCGTCGCCGTTTTGGGTGCGATCCACTCCGAACTTGAGGGTGCAGCAACGCTTCTCGGAGTCATGCTCGCAGAACTCCCGCAGGGTGCGATTCCCTACCCCGGCTTCGACCTGACTGGTTGGCCCCTCGTCAGTCAGGCGGTCGTCTTTACAACGCTTCGACAAGAAACGATCGAAGCTTTAACGCACGCCTACAACCGAATGTCTACTGCGAACGAACAACTTCGGTTCTTATCCGATCTCAATCATGGTCCGACTGCCATCATCGCCACCGCGAACGCGGCCGGTCGCCTCGCTGATGAAGAGGTAGCTGCGGCATATCGGCAGTTCATCGGGTACAGGGACGCAGTGCGTGGCGGCCTCGTCGATCGACTCCGCGATTTGAAGGGTCATCTCGATACGGCGATTGACCGCGTTGAGGAAGACACCAAGCGGACCGCCGAAATGCGCGCCCGACAGCGTATTTACGTTCCATCTGAACAACCGACCGTTATCGATGTTCCGGCGAGCGAGAAAGCACCTAACACCTAGCTCCAGTGGGGCCAAGATGGGCCTCCTCGCCCGGCGATTCGGACGCCTTGAAGCGAATCAGACAGCCGGGCGGGCCCCGACGTACGCTGTCGCACGTGCGCCGGATCAGCGATCCCTCGATCGTCGGCCGGGAGTACGCGACGACGGAACGACTCGCGGCCCGCCGGCTCGACCGGACGGCGTGGCTGCGCGGCGAGGAGCCGTGGCGCGTCGCGCTTCAGGCGATCGCGGAGATTCACCCGAAGCGAGTGCTCGACGCCGGCTGCGGGAATGGCGACTTCGCGGCGCTGATCGCGGCGCCGGAGGTCATGTGCGTCGACGTTTCCGAGGGGGCGGTTGCGAAGGCACGCGAGCACGGCCTTCGCGCCGAGGTCGCGGACATCGAGCGGCTGCCGTTCGCCGACGGGAGCTTGGACGTCGTCACGTGCAACTGGGTGCTGTACCACCTGACCGACCTCGACGCCGGCCTCGCCGAGATCGTGCGCCTGCTCCGCCCGAGCCGCCGTTTCGTCGGCATCTACAACCACCCCGACCACCTCGCCGAGCTCTGGCGGCTGGTGACGGACTCGGTCTGGGACGAGGACTTCTTCGGCTGCAAGAGCGGCCCGGCGGTCCTGCGCCGCCACTTCCGGCACGTCGAGTGCCGCGACGCCGTCGGGAAGGCGATGTGGGCGACCAAAGAAGCCGCGCAGGCGTTCCTCGACGCCTTCGCAGAGCTTGCCGGCCCGCTGACCGCGCCGGAGGGCCCCTACCCGCTCGAGGCGAGCCGCCGCAACTGCGTGCTCGTCGCCGACGTCTAGATCTGTTGCCTACACACCTGCGAGACGGCTGATTGCGTCCGGGCCTCCGGCGAGCCTTGTGGTCGACCAAGACCCAGCTCGCACAGGAGGCCCAGATGCATGATCGAGTCTGCCCGCCGCGGCGGATGCGTTTTTCCTTCGAGTCGCGCTGTCGGCTCGTGTCTCTGATCGTTGGTGGGATGAGTCCGCAGGCGGCGGCTGCCGCCTGCGGTGCGAGCCGGGCGACCGGGTATCGGCTCTGGCGTCGGTTTCAGGAGGGCGGCTGGTCGGCGCTGGTTGATCGGCCGCCGGTGCCGAGGCGGCAGCCGCGGCGGCTCTCGCCCGAGCTGGAGCAGCGGATCCTCGCCGCCCGCGAGTTCGCGAACGCGGGCCCGCTGATCGTTGCCGGGCAGCTCGGGTTGTCCGCCTCGACCGTCTGGAAGGTCTTGCGCCGGCACGGCCGCTCACGGCTTCCGCGTCCCCTCCGTGGGCCAGTGCGCCGTTACGAGCGCTCCCGACCGGGCGAGCTCGTCCACGTCGACATCAAGAAGCCGGGCCGCTTCTGGACGGTCGGGAAACGGATCCTCGGCCCCGAGGCCGGCAACCGCAGCCGACGGGAGGGCTGGCAGTGCCTGCACGTCGCGATCGACGACCACAGCCGGCTCGCCTACGCCGAGCTGCTCGCGAGCGAGTCGCCGGCCGCCTGCGCCGCCTTCCTCCGCCGCGCCGTCTGCTGGTTCCGTGAGCACGGGATCACCGTCGAACGCGTGCTCTCCGACAACGGCAACG
>DASUZD010000279.1:0-7455 GCA_036377055.1 Gaiellaceae bacterium
AATCGACGTCAGTCGCGCGCCCACGAGCCCGCCCGTGATCGACTCCGCGGTCGCGAGGCTCCAGCCCCGCTCGCGGCAGAGGTCGAGGACGAGCGCCTCCACCGGGCGCTCGTCGTGCGCGAACACGTACGGCTCGAGCCGCTCTACGAGCGCGGCCTCGAGCTCGCCCGCCCGCGCACCCGCGTCCGAATCGGCGAGCAGGTCGACGTGGATCTCGAAGTCGCGCGCGCAGATCGTCGCCTCCACCCCGCCGCCGTCGCCGCCCGCGTCCGCGAGCGCCCGCGCGACCGCGGACTCGCTCACGCCGTACAGGCGCAGGACGCGCAGCTCCGGCGGCCGCGCCAGCGCGAGCACCCGTCGCACCGGCTCCGACTCGAGCGCACGCGGCCACAGCCGGCGGAGCTCGGCCGGCGGCCCGGGCAGGACGACGGCCGCGCCCCGAGAAGTCGCGAGCACGAACCCTGGCGCCGTGCCCGCCAGCCCGAGCGGAACCGCGCCCTCCGGTAGCGTCGCCTGCTTCGTCACTCCCGGCTGGAAGTCCGCGTACGGCCTGCGCATCCGCTCGGCGAAGGAGCGGGAGATCTCGCCGATCTCGCGCTCCAGCTCGTCGTCCACGAGGAGCGGCAGACCGGCTGCGAGCGCGAGCACCTCGACGGTGCGGTCGTCGTGGGTCGGCCCGAGACCGCCGGAGACGACGCAGAGGTCGGCCTCGAGCCCTTCTCGCAGCGCCGCTTCGAGCTCGTCGGGCCGGTCGCCGACGATCGTCGTCCGCGCCGGCTCGAGCCCCAGCTCGAGCACCTGCCGCGCGAGGAACGGGCCGTTCAGGTCGGCGCGGTCGCCGCGCGCGAGCTCGCTTCCCGTGATGACGAGGACCGCGCGAGGGCGGATCAAGCGCCGGCCGGCGCGCGCGCGATCCCCTTGGGCGACACCAGCACGATCGCCGGGTCGCCGCGCGGGAAGGAGCGCAGGTTCCCGTTCAGCTTCACGGTCAGGTTCTGCGGCGCGCCGGCGATGATCCAGAGGCGCTTGGCGGTGAAGTCGAGCGGCCTCGAGCCAGGCTGGAGCGTCCCCGCGAAGACGAGCTTGCCGTTCGCCGAGCCCTTGTGCACCTCGAGCCAGCAGTCGCCGCCGGTCGCCGTCAGGAGCAGGTGCGCTCGAAGCGGCGCCCGCTTCGTGTGCCGGCGCGGCTTCGGCGCGACTGCCTTCGTGTGCTTCCCGGACGAGCCGGCGCGCGGGTTCGGGATCGCCTGGTTGTCGTTCGAGCCGCCGAACTTCCACGCGACGATGACGAGCGCCGTCACGAGCGCGATTCCGGCGAGCGCGAGCAGCACGACGTTCGACTCGATCCTCCGGTGCTCGGGACGCCGGGCCGCGCTGGATCGCCGAGGCCGGTGTGGGGCCTCGTCCTCGCCGACGAGGAAGCGCGAGTTGTACTCGTCGACGTAGAGCTGGCCGTCGAGGCCGAGGTACTCGGCGTACGAGCGGAGGAAGCCCTTCACGTAGGTCGGGCCCGGAAGCTGCTCGAACTCCTCCTGCTCGAGCGCCCGCAGGTACTTTCCACGGATCTTGGTCGCCTGCTCGAGCTCGGGGAACTCGAGCCCCTGGCGCATGCGCGCCTCGCGGAGGCTGTTGCCGATCTCGAACACGCTCGGCCGATTCTATGCGCGCTACTGCGCGCGCACGAGCAACTCGTAGACGGCGAGCGCGATCGTCCCGCTCGCCGTGACGCAGAGGGCGAGGACGCCGAGCGCGCGGCCGGTGCGTGTGACGCCGATGCCGATCGGGGCGAGCGTCCATTGCGAGCGGCGGCGCGCGCCGCGGGCGGCGAGGACTGCGGCGAGTCCGAGGACGCCTGCGACCGGAACGCCGAAGCCCGCCTGGAGCAGGGTCACGCGCGGCGAGACCTGCGCCAGCGCGACCGCGGCCGGCAGCGCGACGACGGCGGCGAGGCCGAGCACGAGCGCGAGCCGCGAGAGCGGCCTACTGCTTCTCGTACGGACGGCCAACGGCTGCGGGCGGGATCGAGCGGCCGATGACGCCGGCGACCGCGATCAATGTGAGGACGTACGGGAGCGCCTGGAACAAGACGGCGTACGAGCTCCAATCGGAGACGCCGCCGAGCCGCGGCGCGAGCGCGCTCGAAAAGCCGAAGAGCAGCGCGGCGCCGAATGCGCCGAACGGGCGCCACTTGCCGAAGATCAGCGCGGCGAGGGCGATGAAGCCCCGGCCGGCGGTCATGTTCTCGTTGAAGGAGTGCACGAAGCCGATCGACAGGTACGCGCCGCCCATGGCGGCGAGGACACCCGAGAGGACGACGGCAGCGTAGCGCGTGGCATAGATGGAGATCCCGACCGTGTCGGCGGCCAGCGGATGCTCGCCCACCGCGCGGATCCGCAGGCCGATCGGCGTCCTGAACATGACGACGTACGAGACGACGAGCAGCGCGAGCGAGAGCCAGATCATCAGGTTCAGCTGTCCGAATGCGTTGGAGAAGAAGTCGTTCCCGGTCGAGATCGTCACGTCCGGGATCTGCTGCGACGAGCTCAGGTCAGGGGTTCCGTTCGAGCCGTAGATGTCGATGAACAGGAAGCCGGTCAGGCCGAGCGCGAGGAAGTTGATCGCGGTCCCGCCGACGATCTGGTCGGCGCGCAGGTGGATCGCGAAAACAGCGTGCACGAGCCCGAAGACGGCGCCGGCGGCCATCGCGACGAGCAGGCCGACGACCCAGCTGCCGCCCCAGTCGGCCCCCCAGATCCCGAAGAAGGCGCCCGCCAGCATCATCCCCTCGAGCGCGATGTTCACGACGCCGCTCCGCTCGGAGAACATCCCGCCGATCGCCGCGAACGTCAGCGGCGTCGCGAAGCGGAGCATCGCCGCGACGAGCGCCGACCAGACGACGACGCCCTCGAGGTTCCCCACCCCCGCGCGCGTCGCCAGCACGCCGAGGAGGGCGCCGCAGATCCCCGCCGCGACCGCGCCGCGGCCGAGGCGCAGCTCGCGCTGCGAGATCGTCCACGCGCCGGCTAGGGCGGCGAGCGCCCCGACCGCGATCGGGACGACGGCGCTCCGCACGGCGACCGGCGGCAGGGCAAGCCAGAACGCGAGCGCTCCCAGCGCGACGCCGGCGACCCCCGCCGCGCGAGCCGGCCGCGTCACGCGAAGGCTCCGACGAGACGCCGCCAGGCGCGCCGCGCGTAGACGATCAGCACTGGCGCTCCGACGAACAGGACGATCAGCCCTTGGATCAGCAGCGTCAGGTTCCGCGCGAGGTCGGGACGGAAGACCGTCGGGTCGAGATGCCGAGTCGACGTTCCGCTGACGAGCGCGCCGAAGAGCAGCGCGGCGAAGAACGTCCCTACGGCCGTGTTGCGCCCGAGCAGGGCGACCGCGATCCCGATGAAGCCGATCGTCGAGGCCTGGATGTCGTTCACGTTGAGGTTGAACTGCCAGCCGAGGATGTCGATCGCGCCCGCGAGGCCGGCGAACAGGCCTGAGATCGCCATCGCGAGGAAGTAGCTCCGGCGGACGCCGATCCCGCCGTAGCGCGCGGCGTCCGGGTTGTAGCCCACGGCGCGCACCTCGTAGCCGAGCGTCGTCCGGTTGAGGACGATCCAGAACACGACGAGCGCCGCGAGCGCGACGAAGAAGCCGACGTCCAGACCCTGGAGCAGCGGGTCGCCCCAGAAGACATGCAGCTTGGCCGAGTCCACCACGTCGTTCGAGACTGGGACCGACGACTGGGTCGAGCTCTGGAGCGGGCCGCCGAGACTGAAGAGGTAGGTCCCGGCCCAGTACGCGACCCAGTTCAGCATGATCGTCGTGATCACCTCGTGCGCGCCGACGGTCGCCTTCAGGAAGCCGGCGATCCCGCCCCAGAGCGCGCCGACCGCCGAGGCGAGGCCGATCGCGAGCAGGATATGCAGGAGGCCCGGCGTCCCGTGCAGCGACGAGCCGACCCAGACCGCCGCGATCGCGCCGACCGTGTACTGCCCCTGGCCGCCGATGTTGAAGAGGCCGCAGCGGAACGCGAACGCCACCGCGAGCCCGGTCAGGATCAGCGGCGTCGTCAGCAGCAGCGTCTGCTGGAGGTTGCTCGCCGCAAGCGACCGCGACGCGCCGGTCACCCAGGGGAAGAGCCAGTTGAGCCCGGTCCCGTCGAAGATCGCGCGGTAGGTGGTGAGCGGGTTGTGGCCCGTCGCGAGGACGGCGACGCCGCCGAACGCGAACGCGACGAGACCCGTCAGCAGCGGTGTGACGACGCCGCCTGCGCGCTGGTAGAAGGCAAGGCGCGCGGCGACGCTCGGCGGACCGGCCTGCGGCGCATCCGCGCCGGACCCGGGGTCTCCCATCCGGGCGATTCTACGAACGGGCTATTGCTTCACGTGCGGCCGGCCGAAGGCGCCGCTCGCGGCGCCGACCTCAGGACGTGCGGGCTTCGCCCGTGCGTCCGTCTGAAATGACCGGTCGAGCGGCTACTGCTTTACGTAGGGACGGCCGATCGAAGCCGGCGGCGTCGTGCGGCCGATGATGCCGGCGACGGCGATCAGCGTGAGCACGTACGGCAGCGCCTGGACGAGCGTCCCGATGGCGCCCCAGACGCTGCCGACGCGGAACTGGAGCGCCGTCGAGAAGCCGAAGAGGAGCGCCGCCGCGAAGGCGCCGAACGGCCGCCAGTTCCCGAAGATCAGCGCCGCGAGGCCGATGAACCCGCGGCCCGCCGTCATGTTCTCCGTGAAGGAGTGGCTGTAGCCGATCGAGAGGAACGCTCCTCCGAGGGACGCGATCATGCCCGACGTCACGACGGCGCCGTAGCGAACCCGGTACACCGAGATGCCGACGGTGTCGGCGGCACGCGGATGCTCGCCGACGGCGCGGATTCGAAGCCCGATCGACGTCCTGAACATGACGATGTAGGACAGGACGATCAGCCCGAACATCAGCCAGACCATCAGGTTCAGGTTGCCGAAGACTTGGCCGAGGAAGCCGTGGCCAAGGAAGCTCAGGTGCACGTTCGGAATCGCCGGGATGCCGGTCCCGGGGGTGCCCTCGCTTCCGTAGACCAGGATGTAGAAGTAGCCGGTCACGCCGAGCGCGAGGAAGTTGATCGCGGTGCCGCTGACGATCTGGTCGGCGCGCAGGTGGATCGAGTTGACGGCGTGGATCAGCGCGAGGACGCCGCCCGACGCCATCGCGCAGAGAAGGCCGAGCTCCCAGGACCCGAGCTTGTCGGCGCCGAGGATGCCGAAGAAGGCGCCCGACAGCATCATCCCCTCGAGGCCGATGTTCACGACGCCGCTCCGCTCGGAGAACATCCCGCCGATCGCCGCGAACGTGAGCGGCGTCGCCCAGAGGAACATGTTCGCGAGCAGCGGGCCCCACGCGACGACGTCCTTCAGATTCGACTCGCTCGCTTGGGTCGCGAGCAGCCCGAAGCCGATGCCGAGGGCCCCGATCACGATGGCGCCCCACGCGGGCTTGCCGGCGCCGCGCGTGACGGACCAGATCCCGGCTGCGATCGCGCAGATGCCGAACACGACGGGCCACACCCCGCTCCGCGCGACGACGGGCGGCAGAGCGAGCCAGAAGGCGAGCAGCCCGAGCGTGATTCCGGCGACGGCGATCTGGCGCGGCCCGAGCGCCCACCGGGCCGCGGCGCGCGGCTCGAACTCGGCCGTCGTCACGCCGTCCCCTCGGCTGCGCCCGCGGCGGTTCTCGTCCGCAGCCGGACCTTCCGTCGCAGCTGCCAGACGTAGAGGATCAGGAGGTCGGCGCCGATGAACAGGAGCACGAGCGCCTGGATCATGGTGCTGAAGTTGCCGGCGAAGCGCGGGTCGAAGACGTGCGCGAGCCCCGGGTTGCGCGTGGAGGTTCCGTTGATCAGCGCGCCGAAGAGCAGCGCGCCGAGGAAGACCCCGAGCGTCTTGTTCCGCCCGAGCAGGGCGACCGCGATCCCGATGAAGCCGACCGTGGAGACCTGGATGTCGAGCACGTCGAGCCTGTACGCGTACCCGAGCATGTCGATGACGCCCGCGAGACCGGCGAACATCCCGGCGATCGCCATCGTCACGACGTAGTTCCGCGAGACGCTGATCCCGCCGTAGCGAGCCGCATCCGGGTTGAACCCGACGGCGCGGACCTGGTAGCCGAGCGTCGTGCGCGTGAGGACGATCCAGAACACGATCAGCGCCGCGATCGCGATGAAGAAGCCCGTGTGGAGGCCCTGGAGGAACGGGTTCCCCCACCACACCGAGAGATGCGTGTTGGCAGCGATCGTGTCCGACTTCGGGTTCGTCGCGTCGACGTGGTTCTGGAGCGGCCCGCCGATCCCGAACAGGTACTGCCCGAGCCAGATGACGATCCAGTTGAGCATGATCGTCGTGATCACCTCGTGCGCGCCGACGGTCGCTTTCAGGAAGCCGGCGATCGCGCCCCAGAAGGCGCCGGCGAGCGCGGCGAGGACGATCGCGACCACGATGTGCAGCAGGCCCGGCATCCCGAGAAAGCGGGTCCCGATGTACACGCCGGTGATCGCGCCCGCGAGGTACTGCCCCTGCCCGCCGATGTTGAACAAGCCGCACCGGAACGCGAAGGCGACCGACAGGCCGGTGAGGATCAGGGTAGTCGAGTACAGAAGCGTCTGGGCGAGGCTGTTCGCCGGCACGCTGTAGCCCGGCGAAGCGATGTCGGCGGCCGTGTTCCATGGGAACCACACGTGGTGGTTCGTGAACGGAATGTCGATGTGGTAGTTCCCGACGTGGAAGAACCAGTTCAGGCCGGTGCCGTTGAAGATCGCGTGGTAGGTCTTCAAGGGGTCGTGACCGGTGGCCGCGACGACGATCCCGCCCATGAAGAAGGCGAAGACGGTGGTCAGGACCGGGGTGATGATCCCGCCCGCACGCTGGTAGAAGGCGAGCCGCTCGGCGACGCTGGGCGCGTACCCTCCCGGCTCGCCGCCGCCCGGAGTCTCGACGTCCTCGCCCGCCGCGGGCTCGGCGATCTCGTCGCTACTCACGCCGCGGCCTCTTCGCGGCGCCCGCCGGTCATCGCGATCCCCAGCTCCTCCTCGGAGACGTCGGGCGGGAACTCGCCGACGATCTGTCCTTCGTAGATGACGAGGATCCGGTCCGAGAGCGAGAGGATCTCGTCGAGCTCGAGCGAGACGAGCAGCACGGCCTTGCCGCTGTCGCGCTGCTCCACCAGGCGCCGGTGGACGAACTCGATCGCGCCGACGTCGAGGCCGCGCGTCGGCTGCGCGGCGATCAGCACCCGCGGATCGCGCGCCACCTCGCGCGCGATCACGACCTTCTGCTGGTTCCCGCCCGAGAGTGCGGACGCCCGCGTCTGGGGGCCGCCGCCGCGGACGTCGAACTCCTGAAGCAGCCGCCGCGCCCACTGGAGGAGCCGGCGAGGGTTCAGCCAGCCCAGCTTGGAGAACGGCTCCTTGTCGTAGTCGTG
>DASUZD010000280.1:0-24252 GCA_036377055.1 Gaiellaceae bacterium
GTGCTCTGGAACGGAGGAATCAGCTTCGGCGGCGTCCTCGCCTTCATCTTCGCCGACCTGATCATCCTGCCGATCCTGCACATCTACAGGAAGTACTACGGCTGGAGAATGGCCGCCTTCCTGTTCGTCACGTTCTACGTCACGATGGTCGCCGCCGGGCTGATCGTCGAATTCGTCTTCCAGGGCGCCGGGATCGAACGCACCGCCCGAAACGCCAAGGTCATGGAAGCAAGCGTCGCCTGGAACTACACGACCGTCCTCAACATCATCTTTCTCTCACTCGCCGCGGTCCTCATCTGGCGCTACTTCCGCTACGGCGGCGGCTGGAAGATGCTCAAGATGATGAAAGCTCCGATGCCACGGAGATCGTTGCCCTCCCAGCACGGGCCGGATTACCCGCAGCCCGCGCAGTAGACGACACCACCGTGGGGCGAAAGGCCTAGGTCCGGTCGGCCTTCGGACGGATGGTCGCGGCACCGCTCGCGGCGTATCGTTCGGCGCAGAGGCGGATGGCCTTCGACTGCCCCACCTGCGGATCCGAGAGCCCTGCGTTCCGCGCGGTGAGCGAGGTCGTGCACGCGATCGCGTCGGAGCGGAGCCTGGAGCGCGTCCTCCACCGGCTCGCGGACGCCGCGCGCGAGCTCGTCGCGGCGCGCTATGCGGCGATCGGCGTTCCGGACGGTGAAGGCGGCTTCGCGAGCTTCATCACCTCCGGGATGACGGACAAGCAGTACGACGCGATCGGCGAGCTGCCGCGGCAGCACGGCCTGCTCGGCGCGATGCTCGAGAGTGCAGAGCCGGTGCGGATGCCGGACATCTCGCAGCACGAGCGCTTCGAGGGCTGGCCCGCGGCGCATCCGAACATGCGCTCGTTCCTCGGCGTGCCGATCGTGTCGCACGACGAGGTGATCGGCGCCTTCTACTTGACCGACAAGAAGGGCGGCCGCCGGGTCCTCTTCACCGACGGCGACCAGCAGCTGATCGAGACTTTCGCCGCACATGCGGCGGTCGCGATCGAGAACGCGCGCCTCGCCGAGCGGAGCCGCGAGCTGACCGTCGTGGAGGAGCGAAACCGGCTCGCGCGCGACCTCCACGACGCCGTCAACCAGAGCCTGTTCAGCGTGACGCTCACGGCCGACGCCGCCGCGCTGCTCGTCGACGTCGACCCCGAGCGCGCGAAGGAGCAGCTCCAGGCCGTGCGCGACCTAGCGCGGGGCGCGATGGACGAGCTGCGCTCGGTGATCTTCGAGCTGCGGCCCGGCGACGTCGCAGCGGACGGGCTCGCGGAGACGCTGCGGAAGCACGTCGACGTCCTCCGGCGCGTCCACGACGTCGAGATCGACGTCGACCTGGACGGCGCGGCACGGCTGCGCCCGCTCGGTGCGCGCGACGCCGTCGCGGAGCGCGAGATCTTCCGGATCGCGCAGGAGGCGATCGGCAACGCGCTGAAGCACTCCGGCGCGGAGCACGTCTCCGTTCGGCTCGCGGCGCGAGACCATCACGTGCTGCTGGCGGTCGCGGACGACGGCTCCGGTTTCGACCCGGCGGGCCGGCAGGCACAAAGGCGGCTCGGCCTCGTCTCGATGCGGGAGCGGGCCGAGGCGATCGGCGGCGAGCTGAGCATCGAGTCGGCGGAGGGCGCGGGGACGACGGTCTCTCTGGAGGTTGGGCTTGGCGGGCGAGATCCGCGTTCTGATCGCTGACGACCACGCGGTCGTGCGGCAGGGCCTGCGCGTATTCCTCGACCTCGTGCCTGACGTCGAGGTCGTCGGCGAGGCGGAGAACGGCCTCGAGGCGATCGAGCAGGTGAGGGCGCTCCGGCCGGACGTTGTCGTCATGGACATGGTCATGCCGCAGATGGACGGCATCGCGGCGACGAAGAAGCTCCGCGAGGAGCAGCCCGCGGTGCAGGTGCTCGCGCTCTCGAGCTTCACCGACGACGACCGGGTCCTGCCGGCGCTCGGCGCCGGAGCGGGCGGCTTCCTGACGAAGGGCACGAACCCGGCCGAGATCGCCGAGGCGATTCGAAAGGTCCACCGCGGCGAGCCCGTCCTCTGCGCCGAGGCGACGCGGCGCGTGTTGCACCGCCTCTACGCCGAACGCGCCAGACCGGAAGGCACGGTCACGGTCCTGTTCACCGACATCGAGGGCTCGACGCGGCTCCTGGAGGAGCTCGGCGACGCGCGGGCTCGCGAGCTCTTCCGCGCCCACGACGCCCTCGTCCGCGACTCGATCGACCGCGCCGAAGGCGTCGAGGTCGAGCGCGAGGGCGACGCGTTCATGATCGCGTTCTCGAGCGCTCGGCGCGCAATCCAGTGTGCGCTCGACATCCAGCGCACGCTCGCGCGGAGCGACCTTCCGCTGCGCGTCCGCGCCGGGCTCAACACCGGCGAGGTGATCGCGGAGGAACACGGCTACTTCGGACGGTCCGTCTTCGTCGCGTCTCGCATCGCGGGCACCGCCGCCGGCGGCGAGATCCTCGTCTCGGAGCTGACCCGCAACCTCGTCGACGCCGACGGAGTGGGCTTCCGCGACCGCGGGCCGCACGTGCTCAAGGGCCTCAAGGGAACGTACCGGCTGTACGAGGCCGAGTGGACGGAGTGACGATCCTGATCGCGGACGACCACCCGGTCGTCCGGCGCGGCCTGCGCACGTACCTCGACCTCCAGGACGGCTTCGCGGTGGTCGGCGAGGCCACGACCGGCGCCGAGGCGGTCGCGAAGGTCGAGGAGCTTCTCCCGGACGTCGTCCTGATGGACCTGGTCATGCCGGACCTGGACGGGATCGAGGCGTCGCGGCGCATCCGCGACCTGAGCCCGTCCACGAAGGTGATCGTGCTGACGAGCTACGCGGACGACGACAAGATCTTCCCGGCGATCAAGGCGGGCGCCGCCGCGTACCTGCTGAAGGACGTCGAGCCGCACGAGATCGCCGAGGGGATCCGACGCGTCCAGAGCGGCGACGCGCTGCTCCATCCGAAGATCGCCGCGCGCGTGATGCGCGAGGTCACCGAGCGGAGGGACGAGAACGACGTGCTGACGGCGCGAGAGCTCGACGTGCTGCGTGCGCTCGCGCGAGGCCTGTCGAACAAGGCGATCGCGGCCGAGCTCGTCGTCTCCGAGAAGACGGTCAAGACGCACGTGAGCAACATCCTCGCCAAGCTCCACCTCGCCGACCGGACGCAGGCCGCGCTCTACGCGGTGCGCGAGCGGCTCGTCGAGCTGGAGTAGCGGGTAGGTCTCGTGACGGAGGCGAAAGATCCGCCCTTCGCCCGATGGCGCCGGCGCGCCGTGCCCTTACGCTCCCTGAGCGCATGACCGAGACGCTGACCGACCAGTTCGTCGAGGTAGCGAGCCTCGCGGACCTCCGCGCCGCGGGGCGGCTCGTCGTCCACGCAGGCGGCCACACGCTCGCGCTGTTCGTCGACGGCGAGGACGTGCGCGCGGTCGACAACCGCTGCCCGCACATGGGCTTCCCGCTGCACCGCGCCTCGCTTGCCGACGGCATCCTCACCTGCCACTGGCACCACGCGCGGTTCGACCTGTGCAGCGGCGGCACGTTCGACCAGTGGGCCGGCGACCTGCGCACGTTCCCGGTCGAGCTTCGAAACGGCTCCGTCTTCGTGGACGTGTCGCCGCCGGCCGATCCGGCCGCGCGCGAGCGGCGTCGCCTGCGAGTCGGGCTCGAGCGCAACATCGCACTCGTGGTCGCGAAGGCGACGATCGCTCTGCTGGAAGCCGATCCGACCGGCGTCGAGCCGTTTCGCTCCGGACTCGACTTCGGAGTCGAGCGCCGCGGCGAGGGCTGGTTCCGCGGGCTGACGACGCTCTCGTGCCTGATGAATCTCGTGCCGCGGCTCGACGACGTCGACCGCGACCTCGCGCTCTACCACGGGCTTGCCGACGTCGCCTCCGACTCCGCCGACGGGCCGCCGCGGTTCCCGCTCGCCCCGCTTCCGTCGGACGAGGTCGAGCCGGACCGACTTGCGACGTGGTTCCGGCGCTTCGTCGAGGTCCGCGACGCCGAGGGCGCCGAGCGCGCGCTCGTCTCGGCCGTGCGCGCCGGCGCGTCACCGGCGGCGCTCGCGGACATGCTCTTCGCGGCCGCGACCGACCACCGCTACCTCGACGACGGACACACGCTCGACTTCGTGAACAAGGCGCTCGAGGCGCTCGACGTCGCCGGCTGGGAGCGAGCCGAGCGCGTGCTCGCGAGCCTCCCGACCCAGCTCGCATTCGCGGAGCGAAGGGAGGAGGCGAACGCCTGGCGCCATCCGATCGACCTCGTCGCGCTCGTCGAGGACGCCTTCGAGCGGCTCCCGGACGCGCTCGCCGCCGGCGTCGCCCTCCGCGGCAGCTGGGAGGGTCGTCGCGCTCTGGTCGAGACGGTGCTGGCCGACGACCCGGCCGCGGCCGTCGAGGCTCTCCTCGCGGCGCTGCGGGAAGGCGCGACGGAGGTCGAGCTCGCCTCCGCCGTCGCCTTCGCCGCCGTGACCCGGATCGCCCGCTTCCACACGAGCAACGAGTTCGGCGACTGGGACACGGCGCTGCACACGTTCACGTTCGCGAACGCGGTCGAGCAGGGCCTGCGCCGCTCGCCTTCGCCGGAGCTCCTGCGCGGCGTCTTCGACGCGGCGATGAGCGTCCATCTCGACCGCTTCCTCAACGTGCCGCCCGCGCGGCTGCCGCGCGCCGCGCCACACGGCGATCCCGGCGCGCTGCTCGGCGACCTGCCGGCGCTCCTCGACCGCCAGCAGCAGGTGGACGAGGCGGCTGTGCTGGTCGCGGGCTTTCTCGCCGCAGGAGGCGAGCCGGACCGCCTCGTAGCCGCACTCGGAGCCGGGCTCCTCCGCGAGGACCGCAACTTCCACACGATCCAGTGCGTCGAGGCCGCCGCGCGTCAGCACGAGCTGCTGCGCGGGACCGACGACGCGGCGCTGCCGCTCGTCGCCGCCGCGCGCTATTTCGCCGCCCATGCGACGACGCCGCGATCGCAGCTCCAGACGTTCGAGATCGCGCGCCGCCTCCACCGCGGGGAGCGGCTCTACGAGGACGCGGCCGGCTGATACCACGCCGCGAGGTCGTTCCAGTCGTGGTAGCCGTAGTAGCCGAGGCCGCCGCTGATCCTCGCGAAGGGGCCGCGCCGCTTGCCGCTCGCGACGTCGACTAGGTAGAGCATCGCGGTCGCGTTCGTCCGCGCAGCGTGGTGTAGGTACAAGATCCATCGCCCGTCGCGTGACCAGCGGGGCTGCTCGTCGGAGGCGCCGTCGCCGGGCTTCCCGACCAGCAGGCGCCACGCCTTGTTCTCGATCAGCCGGATCGAGCGCTCGGCCGAGTCGAACCGCCCTTCGTCTCGATTCGGCGTGACCGTGGCGGCGATGTGGCTGCCATCGGGGGAGCACGTCGCCGCGTACCAGCTCTCGCGCCGGTCGGGCGAGACCCTCCTCGGGCTCCACGACGGCGGCACCGCGACGTCGATGCGCTTGTGCGCGCTGACGTAGCGATCGAAGCCGGCCGAGACGACGGTCGTCGCGCCGCAGTCCTGGACGAAGTCCGCCGCCGTGAGCACGTGCGGCTCGACCTGGATCGCGCGGCCGCCCGTGCGCCGAATCGCCCAGAGCGGCAGGCCGTCGGCTGCGATCGAGCTCGAGCGGTAGGTGTCGGTCTGGAAGAGGATCCACTCGCCGTCGATCGCCCAGCGCTCGCCGGTGGGCGGTCCGACCCGGCCGAGCGGCGTTGGCGACTGCCAGATCCGCGTCCGCCTGCCAGTCGCGAGGTCGAGGACCCAGAGCGAGCCTCGTCGCCCTTGCGCGACCAGCCGCGTGCCGGAGGGCTCGAGCGCGGCTGCCCCGACCGCGAATCCCCGCGGAAGCAGCGGTCGTCCCGACGCGACCAGCACTCGACCGCGCACGTCGGCGATCAACGTCCGAGCGTGAGGCCGCCACTGGAGATTCGACGCGCCCACGCCGAACGGCCGGCACGTCGCGCCGCTCGCGGCCGCGACCAGCGTGTCGCCGACTGCGATCCAGCGGCCGTCCGGGCTCCAGCGAAGTGGCCGATCCCCGACGCGAGCGAGCTGCCTGTCCCTGCCGGACGTGAGCTCGACGACGCGGAGTGCGCCCCCGCGCCGATACGCGACCGCGCCGAGACGGCCGGGCCGGAACGGCCGCGCGGACGGGCACGTGTCCGGCCAGAGCCGCCGCGCGAAGCGGGCGTCGGCGAAACGGGCGCTACCCGGGTAGAGCAGGACGTGGCCGTCCCAGCTCACCTTCGCGACGGCCACGTTCAGCGGGTCGCCTCGCGCCGCGCCCCGCGGCCGGACGAGCACGCGACCGACGCGGTCCCAGCGCGCTCGCAGGTTCGTGCAGAAGAACTCGCGGCGGCGCCGGTCGAGCCGGAGGTCGCAGCGCGACTTGTAGCCGCCGGTGATCGACTGCCAGCGCCACCCGATCCCGTAGAGCCCGCCGGGCGCGCGCACGAGGTAGAAGGGCTGCCGCTGCACGCTGACGCGCGTGAACGACCCAACCGGGTAGCGCTGCACGCGCTCGAGAACCGTGAAGCCGTAGCCGACGGTCTCCCCGGGGCGCAGCCGCGGGAACGCGAGCGACGAGACGACCCCCGCGAGCCGGGCGCGCAGCTCCGCCGGCGCGCGGGAGCCGATCCAGACGTACGCGAGGTAGTTCCGGCCGTCCGCAGTCACGGGCTGGGGCCGGGCATTCGGGAAGTCCGAGAGCCGAAGCGGAAACGGCGTCTCCGGCCGCTCGACGTCAGGGGCCGGGCCGCCCTCCTGGCTCACGATCCGGAACGCGACTCCGTCCGACGGGAAGGCGCCGTCGCGGTCGCGAGGCGGGTCGAGGCGCAGCCAGGCGCCGCTCGACGTGGAACCGGTTCGGACCGCCCTGCGGGGCGCGAAGCTCGCGATCGTGACCTCGGAGACGTCGATTCGCAGGCGCGCAGCCGATCGCTCGAGGTGCAACGTGCGCGGGTAGGTCAGCGACCAGCCGGCCGGGTCGACGTAGCGCGTCGCGTCTCTCGGCCCGGCGACGAGCGCGACGGCGATCGCCGCAAGCAGGAGTCGCGCCATCACGCCGAGAGTACGGCGCGACGGTACTCGTTAGGTTCTAGCTTCCGCCGACGCCCGCAGCCGTCAGCAGGACGAGAATCACCGTCGTCACCGCCAGGAGCCCGTGCAGCGCCACGATCGGCACCGGGAAATGCTGCTCCGGCGGCGTGTCGGGAGTCACTGCGTCAGGCGCGGGCCGCGCTTGGCGACGGCGAAGCCAGATCGCGAACATCGTCCAGCCGATCGCCGCGACCACGACCAGGATCGCGAAGGCGATCCACGCGAGCACGTCCTTGTCCTTCCAGACGTAGACGACCCAGACGACAAGGCCGGCTGCCGCGAGCAGGAAGTGACCGAGGATCATCGGCGGCCGGATGCGATTCCCGGCTTCGCGCGCCTGTCGCATGCCGCCGCGCGCCAGGTAGATCGAGAGCAAGACGAAGCCGCCGCCAGCGGTCAGAACCCACGCGACAAGCGCCGCCCATTTCATCGCTTGCCCCGTTCCCGGCCGATGAAGCGCGAAACAGGGATCAGTGCGCGGAGCAGAAACGCAATCGCTCATTTCGCCACTCTTTACGCAACGGCAGCGCGACCCTATTGTTCATACCTCGCGAGCAAGGTCCAGGAGGCGGCGGGATTGGCGCTTGAGCTGCAGGGGACGGTCGTCACGTTCGATGACGCGCGGACGGTCATCGAGGACGGCGTCGTGTACATCAACGATGGGAAGATCGCGGGGGTCGCCTCTTCCACGGACCCTGCCCCGGACGGATTCCCGAAGGCTCCACGGGTCGATACCGGAGCGTACGTCTATCCGGGACTGATCGATCTCCACTCACACCTTGCGTACAACACGCTGCCGCTCTGGGCCGGAGAGGGCGCGCCGTATCGCGACCACCACTCGTGGACGCGCGAGGATCATCCTGACTACGGGAGCACGATCAGCTGGCCGTCGCGCGTGCTCGGGACGGTCGAGCCCGAGGCGCTGATCAAGTACGTCGAGGTCAAGGCGCTCGTCGGCGGCACGACCTCGATCCAGGGCGCGCCGCACTCCACCCGGCCGGTCAAGGGGTGGCTCCTCCGAATCGTCGACGTCGAGCAGCTCGGCCCGCTCTCGAACCCGGTCCTCGTTTCCGCCCTCCAGAAGCGCGTCGACGACCTGCATGCCTGCGGCGAGACCCTGCGGAACACGGGCGGCGTGTTCATCTACCACATGGCCGAGGGGATCCAGGGCTCCGCCGTGCTCAGCGAGTTCACGGACGTGACGTCGGCCGGCCTTCTCCAGCCCGGGTTGATCGGGGTGCACGCGACCGCCCTGACCAAGGACGACTTCACCGCCTGGGAGGCCGCGGCTCAGACCGGGAACATCGTCTGGTCGCCCTTCTCGAACCTCTGGCTCTACTCGAAGACGACGGACGTCGTCGAGGCCTCCAAGCAGGGGTTCCGGATCTCGATCGGCTCCGACTGGTCGCCGTCCGGGACGAAGCACGTGCTCGGCGAGCTCAAAGTGGCCGACATCGTCAACAAGAACCAGTTCGACAACCGGTTCAGCGACCTCCAGCTCTGCGAGATGGTGACCAGGAATCCCGGCGATGCGCTCGCGGTAGCGTGGGGGCCGTTGCTCGGCCGGTTGGCGAAGGACGCCGAAGCGGACGTTGCGGTCGTCGCGAAGCGCCGTCCGGACCCGTACCGGAACCTGATCGAGGCGCGCGAGCGCGATGTCGAGCTCGTCGTCATCCGCGGCAAGCCGTACTACGGGACGCGCGCGTCCATGAGAGCCGCTGGGGCCGCGCGGCCGAACGCGATCACCGTCGCCGGCGAGAAGCGAAGCGTGGTCGTCAAACAGCCGGGGAATCCCGACGCGCAGCTGACGTGGAGCCAGGTCGTCCGCCGGCTCGAGGCGGTTCGCCGCGACCCGGTGAAGGCATGGCGGAACGCGGTCGACGCGCTCGCAGCATGGGGCGGTCCGCTGGACGCGCCCGAGGCGCCGCTCGTCCTCTACGGCGACATGCCTGAAGGCGATACGGGCCTGATGGCGGCGGCGGGCGAGGTCCCGCTCGACCTGACGATTCCTCCGCTCGACTCGCTCGAGCACGACGCCGACTTCTTCAAGGCGATCGACGCGGTGGACGTGCCGGAGCTCGGACACCTCCGCGACTTCTACGAATGAGCCGTAGCCGCGCGCGAGGTCGCGCCGGCGAAGCAGCCGCCGTGCCGCTCGCCGACTTCCTCGCTCGTGTCCAGCCGCTGTCGCTCGCCTCGCGGTACGTGCTGGTGGCCCAAGCGCAGGCAATCATCGAGGGGCTCTACGTCCACCTCCGGTTGAAGCGCGCGATGCACGCCGTCGATCCGGTGCAGCGGCTGCGCCTGCTCGCGCGTCGCCTGGAGTCGATGAGCGACCTCCAGTTCCACGCCGAGCTCGGCGGTGTCTTCCGCAGCCTCCGCGACCTGCACACGACGTACCAGCTGCCGGATCCGTACCGCGGGCACGTGGCGACGCTGGGTTTTCTCGTCGAGCGCTACTTCGACGAGGCGGACAAGCCGCACTACGTCATCTCGAAGGCCGAGCGGGACCTCGCTGAGCGCGGTCTGCGACCGGGCTCGGAGGTCGTCGCCTGGAACGCGGTGCCGATCGAGCGCGCGGTCGAGCTCAACGCCGAGCGGCAGGCCGGCTCGAACGCTTCGGCTCGGATCGCGCGCGGTCTCGAGGCGATGACGCTGCGACCGCTTCGGACGACCCTTCCGCCGGACGAGGAGTGGGTGACGGTCGGGTTCCGGCCGCCTCGCGGTGGCAACCGCGAGCTCCGCGTGCATTGGCTGGTCTACGCGTTGCCCGGCAGCGGCGGGCGCGCCCAAGATCCCGTTCCGACCGCGGCCGTGAACCTCGGCATCGACCTCGGGCGGGAGGCGACGCGACACGTCAAGCGGGCGCTCTTCGCGACCACCAAGGCGCGCGTCGTGCCACCCCAAGACCTCCACGCCGTGCTCCGGTTCGAGACCGTCCGGAGCGGTCGCACGCGGTACGGGTACGTCCGGATCTTCAGCTTCAACGTCACGCGCGCCCGGTATTTCCTCGAGGCCATGGGACGCGCGCTCGCCCGCCTCCCGCAGAACGGCCTGATCATCGACATCCGCGGCAACCCCGGCGGGCACATCCCGGCCGCCGAGGGCCTGCTTCAGCTCCTGACCGACAGGCCGGTGACGCCGGTCCGCTTCTCGATGACGACGACTCCGACCGCGCTCTCTCTCTGCGACGCGACTCCCGAGCTTGCGCCGTGGCGCGACAGCATCGCCGCCTCCGTCGAGACGGGCGAGGCCTACTCGCAGGGCTTCTTCCTCAGCAATCCGGCCGAGCTCGCGGCCGAGCTCCCGCGCTACCTGGCGCCGAAGGTCCTGATCCTCGACGCGCTCTGTTACTCGGCAGCCGACATCTTCGCGGCTGGCTTCCAGGACAACCGGATCGGGACCGTCCTCGGCACCGACGAGCAGAGCGGTGCGGGTGGCGCCAACGTCTGGACGCACGACCTCCTACGGGTGTGGCTCCCCCAGACGCTCGGTGCGCTCGACGGTGGCGCCGGCTTCCGCGTCGCCCTACGGCGCGCGACGCGGACGGGGGTTCACGATGGTGTGCCCCTGGAGGATCTCGGCGTGACGGCTGACCAGGTGCATCGCCTGAAGAAGCTCGACCTGACGAGCAATAACGAGGATCTCAAGCGAACGGCCGTCGAGATCCTGCAAACGGCCGAGCGTGAGGCTGCGGCGGGCTAGGCGTCCGCCGCAGGCCTCGAGAACCTACGGAAGGAGAGCGGTGACCTTCGAGATCGAGCCCGAGATCCCGCCCGACAGCGCCGTGAAGACGGCGACGGCGCCGATCGTGATCACGGCCAGGACGACGCCGTACTCGGCCATCGTCTGACCCTCTTCCTTCCTCCAGTTGAGCCGGACGAAGTCCAGCCAATCGGACATGCTCATTCGCGCGTTCCTCCTCGGCGCGGCCCCGAACGCCGCTTGGTAGGTGGGACACGCGCCGTATCGGCATCCGATCCAATCGGACCCAATCCCCCGAAACGGTATGCCCGCAACCGCAACTGAAGAGATCGGAGCGGGCCGCCCCCGAACGGCCCGCTCACGTTTCGCGCCGACCTAGTACCCGGGCGGCGGCGCGTCGTCGACGTACGTTGTCCGGCGCCGCGTGAAGTAGCCGGGGCCTGCCCACGACGACCAGAAGATCATCGAGAGCACGAGCCCGATCGCGCCGACGATCGCCAGGATCCAGCCGATCGTGTTGACGTCGAAGCCGGACGTCGATGCATGGACCGCGAGGGCCAGGATCAGGCCGACCGCGATCAGGAAGATGCTCACTCCGAGTCCCATCGAACCTCCTTGTGCGTAGTCAGTGGTTCCCGATTGCAAGAGGCGGTAATCAAACGCTCGAAGGCTGGAACGAGTTGCGCTGGCACGAGGGCTTGGCGGAACATCGTTGTGCCGCCCGCGGCGCGCTGCTCGCTCCGAGGCCGTGTCCTCAGTCGCGCCCGTAGCCTCCGGCTACGAACGCTCCCTGCGTCCTTGCCTCGGAACGAGCATCACACCGCGTCCGACGAACGAGGTTCCACCAATCCCTCTTCGTTGCAGGTGTTTCACACCAGCCGCTTCTCGTGGCGGCGCGCCCGGGCGGTGAAGTAGTCTCGCGACCGGTGCGCCGGGGCTCGATCGTCCAGCTCTTCCTCTTCGCGATCGTCGCGGCCGGGGTTGCGACGGCCCTCGCGCTCGTGCCCGGCTGGCTGCCGCACCCGGCGAGCCGCGAGGCCGGCCGGATCGACTTCGTCTTCTGGTTCGTGACGGTGATCTGCGTGGCGATCTTCGCGATCGTCGCCGCGGTGATTGCCTACTCGCTGCTGAAGTTCCGTGCCGCGCCGGACGACGACGCCGACGGTGCGCCGATCCACGGCCACACCGGGCTCGAGATCGCCTGGACCGCCGTCCCGACCGTGCTGGTGATCGCCATCGCCGTGGTCAGCGCGATCGTGCTCGCGAAGAACGGCCACGCGGGCGCGAGTCCGCTCCGCGTGAACGTCACCGGCCAGCAGTTCGCGTGGAGCTTCTCGTACCCGGCCCAGGGCGGGATCACGTCGGGCACGCTCCGGCTCCCCGTCGGGCGGTCGGTGAAGCTCTACCTGCGCTCGCGCGAGACGGACGTCATCCACTCCTTCTGGGTCCCGGAGTTCAGCCAGAAGCAAGACCTGCTGCCCGGGATGACCACCACGCTCGTGATCACGCCCGACCGCGTCGGCACGTATCCGGTGATCTGCACGGAGCTGTGCGGCCTCGGGCACTCGGTGATGCGGACGAAGGCGATCGTGATGCCGGCGCAGGCGTTCACGGCCTGGGCGCAGAAGCAGCAGAAGGCCGTGAAGTCGGGCGGGAAGCAGGGCGGCAAGGCGATCTTCGCCGCGAACGGCTGCGCGTCGTGCCACACGTTCAAGCCCGCCGGCGCGACGGCCAAGGTCGGGCCTGACCTCGACAAGCTGCCGCAGTACGCGCACCAGGCCGGCCAGCCGCTCGACAAGTTCGTCCGCGAGTCGATCGTCAGCCCGAAGGCGTACGTCCAGCCGGGCTATCAGGCGCTCATGCCCAGCTTCGCGAGCCTTCCGTCGAGCCAGCTCGACGCGCTCGTGCAGTATCTCGTCGGCGGCTCGAAGAAAGGGGGGTCGTGACGAGCGTCACCGAGCACCACGCGGTCCACGCGGCGCCCGCGCCGCCGCCGACCGGCTTCCGCCGCGTCCTCGCGCCGGGCTGGCTGCGGGTGCCGTGGATGATCTCGCTCTTCTTCGGGATCGGCGCCGGGATCACCGTGCTCGTCCGCTGGGCCGAGGGCTGGCACCCGATCTGGAAGGGCGAGGTGATCACGACCGTCGAGCTCGCCGCCGTGCCGATCGGCTTCCTCGCGGGGATCGGCGCGTTCGACTACTGGGCCCGCTACGCGACAGGCGCGCCGACGGTGCCGGAGGACCACTCGGGCCACGGCGCGCGCAGCTGGCGCGACTACTTCCGCGTCAACACCGACCACAAGGTGATCGGCGTCCAGTACCTCGTGACGACGATCTTCTTCTTCCTGGCGGGCGGGATGCTCGCGATGTTCGTCCGCGCGGAGCTCGCAAAGCCAGGCGCGCAGTACTTCGACCCGCAGACCTACAACGGGCTCTTCTCGGTCCACGCGTCGCTGATGATCTTCCTGTTCGTGATCCCGGCCTTCGCGGGGCTCGCGAACTTCGTCGTGCCGCTGATGCTCGGCGCGCCGGACATGGCCTTCCCGCGCCTGAACGCGCTCTCGTACTGGCTGCTGCCGATCGCCGGCTTCATGATGCTGTCGAGCTTCCTCGTGCCCGGCGGCGCCTTCGCGTGCGGCTGGACGGGCTACGCGCCGCTCTGCTCCACGCACCAGCCGCTCGGCTCGGTCTTCTTCCAGATGAGCGTCCAGTGGGCCGGCGCCTCGTCGATCATGACCGCGCTCAACTTCCTCGTCACGATCATCACCATGCGGGCGCCGGGAATGACCTTCTGGCGCATGCCGCTGCTTGTCTGGGCGAACTTCACGACCTCGCTGCTGGTCGTGATCGCGACGCCGTTCATCGCCGGGTCGCAGTTCTTCACGATGTTCGACCGCGTCCTGCACACGCACTTCTTCGACGCGTCGGCGGGCGGCTACCCGCTCGGGTACCAGCACATCTTCTGGTTCTACTCGCACCCGGCGGTCTACATCATGATGCTGCCCGGCTTCGGGATCGCCTCCGAGGTCATATCCGTGATGTCGCGCAAGCCGATCTTCGGCTACCGGCTGATGGCGCTCTCGCTGATGGCCATCCTCGTGCTCGGTTTCTCAGTGTGGGCGCACCACATGTTCGTCTCGGGCATGGCGTCGTGGCTGCGCGTCCCGATGATGGCGACGACGCTGCTGATCGCCGTCCCGACCGGGATCAAGGTGTTCAGCTGGTTAGCCACGATGTGGGAGGGGCGGATTCACTTCACGACGCCGATGCTGTTCGCGCTCGGCTTCTTATCGATGTTCGTGATCGGCGGCCTCTCAGGGATCTACCTCGGCGCGGTCCCGATCGACATCCACGTCTCGGACACGTACTTCGTCGTCGCGCACATCCACTATGTGCTCTTCGGCGGGTCGCTGTTCACGATCTTCGCCGGGATCTACTACTGGTTCCCGAAGATGACCGGCCGGATGTTCGACGAGCGGCTCGGCAAGCTGCACTTCTGGCTGACCTTCATCGGGTTCAACGCGACGTTCTTCCCGATGCACCTGATCGGGGTCCAGGGGATGCAGCGGCGCGCGTTCGACTATCCGACGAAGTTCGCCGACTGGAACCTGTTCATCTCGATCGCGTCCTTCGGGCTCGGTGCGTCGACGATCGTCTTCCTTTACAACATGATCCACAGCTGGCGGTTCGGCCCGCCCGCGCCTGGAAACCCGTGGCGCGCGCTCACGCTCGAGTGGCAGGTCTCGTCGCCGCCGCCGATCTTCAACTTCGACGAGATCCCGCAGGTCGTCGGCAGCCCGTACGAGTACGGCGTCCCGGGGGCGCGGCACGCGGTGCTGAACGGTGATCGCGCCGCGGCCGAGACCGAGGGGGAGGTGCGCGTCCACTGAGCGACCAGCCGCGCGAGATCCTCGTCGTCGCGAACGAGACCGTCGCCGGGCAGTCGCTGCTCGAGGCGCTCCGCCGGCGTGCGCACGCGGGACCGATCCGCGTGACGGTGCTGTGCCCGGTGAACCATCCGCGCGAGGGCTACGTCGTCTACGAGGACACGCGCCGTGCCGCGGCCGGGCGCCGGCTCGACCGCACCCTCGACCTGCTCCACTCGGAAGGCATCTCCGCCCACGGCCTCGTCGTCGACTCCGATCCCGTCAGCGCCGTGAAGGATGCAATCGCGCAGCTCCAGCCGACCGAGGTCATCGTCTCGACGCACCCGGAGCAGAAGTCCGGCTGGCTGCGGCGGAGCGTCGTCGACCGGATCCGCGACGCCGCCGGCTCGATCCCGGTCGAACACGTCGTCGTCGACCTCGCGCGCGAGGCGGGCGCGCCGGCGAACGTGCTCGTGGTCGCGAACGAGACCGTCGTCGGCGAGCCGCTGCTCGCCCGGATCCGCGAGCGGGCCGCGCGCTCGCCGGCGAGCTTCCTGCTCGTCAGCCCGCAGAGCGACCCGACGCAGTCGAGCCATCCGGAGGCAGAGGCACGGCTCCGGCGAGCGCTCGCGGAGCTGCGCGGGAGCGGGATCGAGGCGCACGGCCAGGTCGCGCACCCGGACCCGTTCACGGCCGCCTGCCAGGCCGTCTCGGACGAGCGGATCGACGAGATCATCGTCTCGACGTTTCCGGGCGAACGGTCCGGCTGGCTCCGGCGCGACCTCGTCGGCCGGCTGCGGAACGAACTCGAGCTTCCCGTCGAGCACGTCGTCGTCGACCCGGTGGCCGCGGAGGCGCGCCGGTGAGCGCTGCGCACGCCGAAGCGGCTCACCACGGGCCGCCGATCGCGAACAAGAGCTCGCGCGTCGATGCTTCGGTCCTCGGCATGTTCCTCTTCATCGCGTCGGAGGTGATGCTCTTCGGCGCGTTCTTCACGGCGTACTTCTTCGTGCGCGTGACCGCCGGCACGCCGTGGCCGACGCCGCCGTTCCACCTTCCGGTCTTCGTCGCCGGCGTGAACACGGCCATCCTGGTCACGTCGAGCTTCACCGTGCACTGGGCGCTCCAGTCGATCAAGCGCGACAACCACGCGGGCCTCAAGGCCGGCCTGACCCTCACGTTCCTGATGGGTCTGACCTTCCTGCTCACGCAGGTCCTTGAGTACTCGCGGATCGGCTTCGCGCCGAAGGACGGCGCGTTCCCGACGATCTTCTACTGCCTGACCGGCCTCCACGGGGCGCACGTCTTCGTCGGGCTGACGTTGCTCGCCTTCGCGACCACGCGCGCCTTCCGAGGCCACTACTCCGCGGCGCACCACCACGGCGTCGAGATCCCCGGGATCTACTGGCACTTCGTCGACGTAATGTGGATCGTCGTCTACACCACCGTCTACATCATCTGACGCCATGATCAACCCGCTCCGGAGTGAGGCAGAGGCTTTCCGGTTCGTCCTCGGATCGCTGGCCTACTTCGGAGCGATCGCGATCGCGGCCGTCACCAACCGGTGGCTCGGCGTGGCGGTCTTCGTCGTGTTGACCGCGGCGCTCGTGGTGTGGTGGGCGCGCGCGCGGCGGGCGGAGCAGCCCACGCGCGTCTCCGTGCAGCACCGCGGGGCTCCCGACGAACGGCGGATTCTCGTCGTCGCGAACGAAACGGTCCAGGGCGAGGCGCTTCGCTCGATGATCCGCGAGCGCGCGGAGGGCTTCGCCGCCGACGTCCTCGTCGTCGTCCCGGCCCTGAACGCCCGCCTCAAGCATTGGACGTCGGACGAGGACGGGGCCCGAGTCGCCGCCGAGGGACGCCTCCGCGCGAGCCTCGCCGAGCTCGGGCGGTCGGGCGTCCCGGCCCACGGCGAGGTCGGCGACGCCGATCCGCTCCAGGCGCTCGAGGACGGCGTCCGCAAGTTCGGCCCGGACGAGATCATCATCTCGACGCACCCCGAGGGCCGCTCCCACTGGCTCGAGTCAGGCGTGGTCACCCGAGCGCGCGAACGCTTCGCCGTTCCGATCACGCACGTGGTCACCGACCTCGAGGCCGAGCGGCAGGAGGTCCGGTGACGCGGAGCGCTCGCCGGGCCGGGTCCCGTCCCTAACCCCCACCCACCCGGGGATCAATCCGAAGCGTAGGTCTGCCAGGTCTTGGGCCGGGTGTCGAAAGCGTTACTTCTTGCCCGCGGACGAGGCGACGAACTTGGCCACGGCCTTGATCTGGGCGTCGCTGAGCTTGCCCTTGAAGGCGGGCATGATCGCCCCGCCTTTCGTGACCTGCTTCACGACCCGCTGCTCGGGCGGCTTCAGCTGGTCGAGGTTCGGCCCGACGGTGCCGGTCGCGCCTGCAGCCGCTAGCGTGTGGCAGCTGGAGCAATTGGCCGAGAAGATCGCCTTGCCGTCGCTCGCGCCGCCGCCACCGCCGGCCGCCCCCGCGCCGCCCGCCGCGACCGCCGTCGCCGACGGCGGCTTCCCCGCGACCGACGCGACGTAAGCCGCGACGTCGGCCGCGTCCTGCCCCTTCACGAGGTTTGCGGGCATCGGCGGGGCCGCGATCCGAATCTGGTCGAGCACGAGTGACTCGATCGTGCTGTCGGAGACGTGCATGTCGCTCCGGTCGGAACGGCTCGCAGCGAAGGCGTCGTCGAGGTTCGGGCCGACGGTTGCGACGGAGCCTGCGTCCGCGAGCGCATGGCAGCCCGCACACCTGCCCTTGCCCATGAAGAGCGTCTTGCCGCGCGTCGCATCGCCACCCTTTACCAATCCGCCCGTGCCGCACCCAGCCGCGAGCAGCGCGGCGGCGAGCGCGATTAGGAGGGGCCAGCGAGACACCCTTGTGCCGTCTGGGCCGCGCTGCTCGCCCCGATTCGGCGTCCTCGGTCGCGCCGATAACGCTGTTATCGGCACTCCCTGCGTCCTTGCCTCGCGACGAGCATCACGCCCCGTGCAGCGAAGGCCGCCTCGCTGGCCCTTCTGGAGCGACGACGCCGGCGCGCAAGGCTACGCCGAGGGCTGGCTCGAGGAGCCGATCTGCTCGAGGGCCTCGTCGCGTGTCGGGTAGATCGTGAAGACGCGGTCGAGCCCGGTGATCTCGAAGATCTTCGTGATGTTGCGGTCGTTGCAGACGAGCGAGAGCTGGCCGTCGTTCGTCCGGAGTCGCTTCACGCCCCCGACGAGCACGCCGAGCGTGGTCGAGTCGATAAAGGTCGTGTCGGAAAAGTCGACGACGACGTGCGTCGCGCCCTGCGCGATCGCGTCCAGCAGCTGCTGCTTGAACTCAGGCGCTGTGTAGAGGTCGACCTCGCCGGCGAGCGAGATCACATACCTGCCGTCGCCCAGCGGCTCCGTCTTGATGTCGAAGTTCATCCGTCCCCCGAGATCGTGAGCTGGCGGCCCTTCCGGGCCGGAGTCTAACCGGACGAGGAGGAGCTCGGCGCCGTCGAGGACGACTTGAGCTGCTTGAGCCGCTGGCGGACCAGGCCGGCGCTCGGGTCGTCGGGCGCGAGCTTCAGGAAGCGCTTGTATGCGGCGACCGCGGTCGACCTCTGGTTGGCGTACTCGGCGGACTGCGCCAGCTCGAGCTGGATGTTCGGATCGCCCGGCGACGCCTTCGCGAGCGTCTTGTACGCGGTCGTCGCCTTCCCGTACGCCGCCTGCATCTGCGAGTAGAGATCGCCGATCTGGCCTTGCGCCTGCGTCGAAAGGTTCTGCGTGATCGGGTCCTGCCCGACGGCCTGGCTCAGCTTCGCGGACGGAGCGAACGTGCTGCCGAGGTTCGCGTCCTGCGCGTCGAGCTGCGCCTGCTGCACGCGGCGCTGGAACCCATCCGCCTTCGTCGTGTAGAGGCTCGCCAGCTCCTGGAGCGCGGTCACGTCGCGCGGTCGGACCTTGACGTAGTTCGTCAGCGCCGCGATCGCGTCGTCCGTTCGCCCCTTCGATTCGTAGGCCCTCGCCAGCTCGAGGCGCGCCGCCGCGTCGGTCGGGTCCTTCTTGATCTTGTCCTGCGCCTTGCTGATCGACGTGCCGGAGGACCCGCCGCCGAGGTTGATCCCGCGCAGCAGGTCGCCGATCCCGGACGAGCCCGAGCCGACGCCGAGGAAGACGAAGCCCGCAGCGAAGACGAGCGCGAGGAAGATGAAGATCGGCTTCGTCCCGCGCCGCAGCCGCATGAAGAACATCTGGTCCTCGCCGGTGGTGCGGCGGCGCGCGGCGGCCTTCGCCCTCGGCGCGGGCTTCGGTTTTGCCGGTGCGGTGCGCTGCTTCGCGGCTCCTCTCGCCATCGCGCGCCTAGGGTACCGCCGAAACTGTGCCGTTGGCACTCCAGTCGAAGCCAGCGGCGATCGCCCGCAGCCGCTCCTTCGTAGCCTCGTCGCAGAGCGCTCCGGCGAGCCCGGCCTCGTAGAGCGCGCGCGGCTCGAGCCCGAGCGAGCGCGCCGCCTCGTAGTCGCGGCTCAGGTCGGTGTCGAACATCGCCGGGTCGTCGGTCGAGACCGAGCACCGGACGCCTGCGGCGACCAGCCGAGGCAGCGGGTGTTCCTCGAGCGATCGCACGGCGCGCGTGCGGAGGTTCGAGATCGGGCAGACGTCGAGGACGGTGCCGCGGCCCGCGAGCTCGCGCACGAGGCCCGCGTCCTCGACAGCGCCGATCCCGTGCCGCACGCGGTCCGCTCCGAGCAGCTCGAGCGCGGCCTGGACAGCGGCTGCGCCCGTCACCTCGCCGGCGTGTGGCACCGAGCCGAGCCCCTCCGCGGCCGCCAGCTCGAACGCGCGCGCGTATGGGTCGGCCGGGTACTGCGCCTCGAGGCCGCCGAGGCCGACGGCGACGATGCCGCGGTCGCGAAAGGATGCGCTCCAGCGCACGGTCGCCTCGGCCTCGTCGGCCGAGAAGCCGCGCGTGATGTCGGGGGTGAGCCGGACCTCGACGCCGTGCAGCTCGCGGGCCTCCTCGGCGCCGTCGCAGTACCCCTCGAAGAGCTCGCTCCAGTCGACGCCCCGACGGGCGCGCTCGGCGGGCGAGAAGATCCCCTCCACGTAGACGGCGCCGTGCGCTGCCGCCTCGGCCGCGTAGTCGACGACGACCTGGCGGAAGTCTTCGGCGCGCTGGAGAGCGTTCGTGGTCAGGATCCAGACGTCGATGAAGTGCTCGAAGTCGCGGAACTCGTAGAGGCGCGCGAGCCCCTCGACGCTGTCCTCCGGGAGCGGGTAGTCGTTCCGACGCGCGATCTCGAGCAGCGTCGGCGCTCGGACCGTGCCTTCGAGGTGGACGTGCAGCTCGATCTTCGGGTACGTCACGACGGCTCGACGGCGGCGAGCTCGCGCGCCGCCCAGCGCCGTTCCATCAGCACTGCAAGCCAGATCGTGCCCTCGTAGAGGACGAGCAGCGGCAGGCCTTCGAGCGTCGTCGTGAACGGGTCGACGCCCGGAAGCAGGACCGCGACGACGAAGACGAGGAAGTAGCCGAGCCGCCGGTTCCGGCGAAGCGTCGACGTCGAGAGGATGTTCAGCCGCACGAGCGCGAGCACGAACACCGGCAGCTCGAAGATCACGCCCACACCGGCGATCACGAGCAGCGCGAACGAGAAGTAGTCGCGCGCACGGATCTGGATGTTGTAGAGGTGGCTGTCGTAGTTCGTCAGGAAGTGCAGGGCCTGCGGCAGGACGAGGTAGTAGCCGAAGGCGACGCCTGCGGCTAGGAGGACGGTCGCGAAGAGCACGAAGATCGCGACGACCCGCTGCGAGTGCTCCTCGAACGCCGGCGCGAGGAAGCTCCACAGCTGCCAGAGCAGGATCGGCAGGGCGAGCGCGATCCCCGCCATCAGGCTGATCTTGAAGGAGGTCAGGAACGGCTCGGCGGGCGCCAGCGTCAGGAGGTGCTGGCGCTGCTTCGGGAGCGGCGCCTCGAGCCAGCGGACGAGGTGCGAATGGAAGACGAACGCGACTGTGGTCGTCGCGGCGAGCACGAGGAGCGAAAGGATCAGGCGCTGCCGAAGCTCGTCGAGGTGCTCGACCAGCGTCGCCTCCTCGCCATGGCGAAGGCGCCGCGGGACCCGCATCGGACTAAACCGTGTCGCGCTCGCGCGGGGCGGCGGGAGCCGTCGTGTCCTGCGTGCCGATCGGTGGCTCGAGCTGCGGGCGGTCGTCGTCGTCCTTGGTCACGCCGCTGACGGAGTCCTTGAACTCACGCATGCCCTTGCCAAGCGACCGGCCGATCTCCGGAAGGCGCTTCGCGCCGAAGAGGAGGAGCGCCAGCAGGAGGAGGAGGACGATCTCGCCGGGGCCGATGTTCGGCATGGGCCCCACGATAGCGCGTTTGCGCCGGCTCGCACCCGGTGACCGTGGAGAGGTGCGTAAAAAGCCGGTCAGCCAGCAGGTGGTCGTCGTCACAGGCGCCTCGAGCGGGCTCGGACGCGCGATTGCGCGCGCCGCGGGCGAGCGGGGCGCGAAGGTCGTCGTCACGGCGCGGAATGCAGAAGCGCTCGACAACTGCGTCGCCGAGATCGAGGAGAAGGGTTCGGAGGCCTTGGCCGTTCCGGCCGATTGCGCGGTGGAGGACGAGGTCGCCCGCGTCGTCGAGCAGGCCGTCGATCGCTTCGGCCGCATCGACACGTACGTCGCGAACGCGATCGTCACCGTCTACGCCGAGACCTACCGCTACGAGTCCGAGGAGCTTCGTCGCGTCATGGACGTCAACTTCTTCGGCCAGGTGTACGGCTACTGGGCCGCGCTCCCGCACCTGCGCGCGTGCCGCGGCACGTTCCTCTCGATCAACTCCGCGCTCGCGTACCGCGGGATCCCGCTCCAGGGCGCGTATTGCGCCTCCAAGGCCGCTCTGCGCGCGTTCTTCGAGTCGGCGCGCGTCGAGATCCGGAAGGAGGGCTGGGACGTGGCCGTCTCGGTCATCCTGCCGGGCGCGATCAACACGCCGCAGTTCGACCGTGACCGGCAGAAGATCGGCTACCAGCCGCAGCCGGTTCCGCCGATCTACCAGCCGGAGCCGTACGCGGAGGCCGCGCTCTTCTGCATGGAGCACCCGATCCGCGAGCTGCCGGTGAGCTGGGGCGCCCAGAAGCTCCTCTGGGGCCAGAAGCTCTCGCCGCGCGCCGGCGACCTCGTGCTGCTTCGAAACGGCTGGAAGGGCCAGCACACCGGCGAGCCGAAGCCCGTGGACTCGCCCGACAACCTCTTCGAGACGCTGCCGGGCGACCCCGGCGCGCACGGCCGGTTCGACGACCGCTCCCGTCCGAGCACGCTCTGGACCGAGCTTCGGCTGGCCGTTCCGCGCGCACTCGCGCGTGTCCGGCAGGCGCGCGCGGAGGAGCCTGGGACGGCTACCATGGACGTCACGAGTCGGGCCGCAGGCCCGCGATCCTCAACGCATCGAGGTGTTACATAGCTTGGCGCTGCTCGAATTGAAGAACCTGCACGTCGCGCTCGAGGACGGCACGGAGATCGTCAAGGGCGTCGACCTCGCCGTGAACCCGAACGAGGTGCACGCGGTCATGGGCCCGAACGGATCGGGCAAATCGACGCTCGCCTACGCGCTGATGGGCCACCCGGCGTACCAGATCACGGAGGGCCAGATCTTCTTCGACGGCGAGGACGCGACCGAGCTCGGCGCCGACGAGCGCGCGCAGCGGGGCCTCTTCCTCGCGTTCCAGTACCCGCACGCGATCCCCGGCGTGACGGTGACGAGCTTTCTCCGAAGCGCGATCAACGCGATCCGGAAGGCGCGCGCCGGCGGCGCCGACGACCCCGTCCGCGTGCCCGAGTTCCGCAAGGACCTGCTCGCGGCCATGGACCGGCTCAAGGTGTCGCGCGACCTCGCGCAGCGCTACCTGAACGACGGCTTCTCGGGCGGCGAGAAGAAGCGCGTCGAGATCCTCCAGATGGCGATGCTGAAGCCGCGGATCGCCGTGCTCGACGAGACCGACTCGGGCCTTGACATCGACGCGCTGAAGATCGTCGCGCAAGGCGTCGAGGAGCTCGTCAGCCCCGAGATGGGCGCGGTCGTGATCACGCACTACCAGCGGATCCTCAACTACATCGAGCCCGATTTCGTGCACGTGTTCGTCGACGGGCGTATCGTGGAGGAAGGCGGTCCCGAGCTCGCTCACAAGCTCGAGGCCGAGGGCTACCAGGCGTTTGAGGTGCCGGCGTGACGACGTCAGAGACCGAAGTCGTCAGGGAGATCGGAAGCGAGTACAAGTACGGCTTCCACGTCCCGGAGGACTACTTCTTCAAGTCGGGCAAGGGGCTCTCGCACGAGCTCGTGGCGGCGATCTCGGAGCACAAGAACGAGCCCGAGTGGATGCGCAAGTTCCGACTCAAGTCGCTCGACTACTTCCTCGCGCGCCCGATGCCGCAGTGGGGCGGCGACCTGAACCGGATCGACTTCGACGACATCTACTACTACATCCGGCCGACCGAGAAGCAGGCGAAGTCGTGGGACGACCTCCCGGCGGACATCAAGGACACCTGGGACCGGCTCGGGATCCCCGAGGCGGAGAAGAAGTACCTCGCCGGCGTCGGGGCGCAGTACGAGTCCGAGGTCGTCTACCACAAGCTCCAGGCCGACCTGGAGGCGCAGGGCGTGATCTTCCTGGACATGGACTCGGGCCTGCGCGAGCACGAGGACCTCGTCAAGAAGTACTTCGGGAAGGTGATCCCGCAGAACGACAACAAGTTCGCCGCGCTCAACTCGGCCGTCTGGTCGGGCGGCTCGTTCATCTACGTGCCGCCGGGTGTGAAGGTCGAGATGCCGCTCCAGGCCTACTTCCGGATCAACGCCGAGAACATGGGCCAGTTCGAGCGCACGCTGATCATCGTCGACGAGGGCGCCTACGTGCACTACGTCGAAGGATGTACGGCCCCGATCTACACGACCGACTCGCTGCACTCGGCGGTCGTCGAGATCCTCGTCCACAAGGACGCCCGCTGCCGGTACACGACGATCCAGAACTGGTCCACCAACGTCTACAACCTCGTGACGAAGCGCGCCATGGCCTTCGAGGGCGCGACGATGGAGTGGGTCGACGGGAACCTCGGGTCGCAGCTGACGATGAAGTACCCGGCGATCTGGCTGATGGGCGAGCGCGCCCACGGCGAGGTCTTGTCGATCGCGTTCGCCGGAAACGGCCAGCACCAGGACGCGGGCGGCAAGGTGCACCACATGGCGCCGAACACGACCTCGGTGATCACGTCGAAGTCGATCTCGAAGAACGGCGGCCGGGCGGGCTACCGTGGGCTGCTCGAGGTCGGCAAGAACGCCGTCGGCTCGAAGTCGAAGGTCGTCTGCGACGCGTTGATCCTCGACGAGGAGTCGCGCTCCGACACCTACCCGTACATCCAGATCGACAACAACGCGGTCGACATCGGCCACGAGGCGACGGTGTCGAAGATCGGCGAGGAGCAGCTCTTCTACCTGATGTCGCGCGGCCTGTCCGAGGCGGAGGCCTCCGCGATGATCGTCTCCGGCTTCGTCGAGCCGATCACGAAGGAGCTCCCGCTCGAGTA
>DASUZD010000281.1:0-4815 GCA_036377055.1 Gaiellaceae bacterium
TGGAAGAACTCCCACGCGCTCGCGTTCGCGCGGAGCTCACGCTCGTGCTCGGGCTCGGGCTTCGCGCTGCGGCGCTGCTCGTAGGCGTAGATCCCGGACCGCTCAGCGCTGCGGGCCTCGTACGCAGCAAGCCCGGCCGGCAGCATCCTTCCCTCCGCGATCAGCGCCTCGGCGCGCTCGACGTTGACGGAGCTCCAGGTGCTCGGCGGCTTCCAGGGCGTGAAGCGAATCGTGTAGCTCTCGTCGCCGAGGCTGCGACGGACACCGTCGATCCAGCCGAAGCAGAGCGCCTCGTCGACCGACTCCGGCCACGTCATGCTCGGCCTGCCGGACCCCTTCTTGTGGAAGCCGACCAGGAGCTCGCGCGCGTCGGCGTGATGCGCATCGAGCCACGCGCGGAACTCCTGCGGGGTCGCGAAGAAAACCGGTTCCACGCGGCTGCACGTTACGCTTCGGGCGATGTCGTTCGCGATTCGCCTCGGGCTCGCGTGGGCGGTCAATGCCGCCGCGCTCTGGGTGGCCAATTCGTTGTGGGACAGCGTGCGGATCCACGGCTGGGCGGCGTACCTGATCGGCGCCGCTGTGCTCGGGATCGCGAACGCTCTCCTGAAGCCGTTGCTGGCGCTCCTCACGCTGCCGCTGATCATCGTCACCCTCGGCTTCTTCTACCTCGTGATCAACATCGCGATGGTCGCGCTCGCGGAGTGGGTCGCGCCACACTTCTCGATCGACGGCTTCTGGACGTACGTCGGCGTCGTGATCGTCGTGTGGGCGGTGAACTGGCTCGGCGACCAGCTGGAAGGGCGCGTGGAGAAGAGTCGCCGCCGGCCGCGGCTCACCTTCTAGTTGGGCGCGTTCGAAGAGCTCGGGCGGATCGGGCCGCTCCCGATCTGGGAGGGGATCGTCGCGCGCGCGGTCAGCGGCGAGCGGATCACGCTCGCGGTCGTGGAGCTCGATCCGGGCGCGATCGTCGCAGAGCACGCGCACGAGAACGAGCAGCTCGGGATCGTCCTTCGCGGCGCGATGAGCTTCCGCGTCGGCGACGAGGAGCGCGAGCTCGGCCCCGGCGGCACGTGGGTGATCCCGCCGAACACGCCGCACTCCGCCGTCGCCGGGCCCGAGGGCGCCGTGGTGATCGACGTCTTCGCGCCGCGGCGGGGCGACTGGGACGCGCTCGAGCCGCTGGCGCTGCGCTCGCCGCGCTGGCCATGAAGCCCGTCCCGCCGGCACGGCACCTCCTCCGCGCGAAGGACCTCGCCGACGCGCGCTACCGCGAGCCGCTCGACGTCGACGCTCTCGCCCGGGCCGCGCACCTCTCGCGAGCGCACTTCAGCCGGGAGTTCCGCCGCGCGTTCGGCGAGCCGCCCCACCAGTACCTCCTTACGCGGCGGTTGGAGCGGGCGGCCGCGCTGCTGCGCAACACGGACCGCTCGGTCGCCGACGTCTGCCTCGCCGTCGGGCTCCACAGCCTCGGTTCGTTCACGACCAGCTTCGGTCGCGCGTTCGGGCTTTCCCCGGCGGCGTACCGGGCGGCGCACCCGCCGGCGGCCATGCGGGCGAGGATCCCGACCTGTGTCCTCCAAGCCTACGCCCGTCCGCGGTCCAGCACGTTTGGAGAAGACGGCTGCGCGAACCGCGGCTAACGTCGCGGCCGACACCGAACCGAAGGAGGACCGATGCTGAAGCAGCTGACGTACACGCAGGTCTGGGTGCACGACCAGGACGAGGCGCTCGCGTTCTACACGGAGAAGCTGGGCATGGAGCTACGCCAGGACGTGACCGTGGCCGAGATGGGCAACTTCCGCTGGCTCACCGTCGGCGTGCCCGGGCAGCCGGACGTGGCCATCACGCTCATGGCCATCCCCGGCCCGCCGGTCTTCGACGAGGACACGCGTGCCCAGATCCAGGCGCTGCTGGCGAAGGGAGCCTCGAGCGGGCTCTTCTTCGCGACGGACGACTGCCGCGCGACCTACGAGGAGCTCAAGGGCCGTGGCGTCGAGTTCGACCAGGAGCCGACGGAGCAGCCCTACGGCGTCGATGCCGGCTTCCGCGACCCCTCCGGAAACCACATGCGGATGATGGAGGCGCCTTCGAGCTAGCGCGTCGGCCGCGGCGGCAGCGGGCACGAGACGAACGGCCGCCCGAGCAGCAACCGGCCGAGCTTGTACGCCTCGCAGCCGGTGCAGAAGCCGGTCGCCGCGGCGAGCAGCGCGAGCGCCGCGACGAGGCCGCCGAGGACAGCGCCGACCGTGCCTATCCCGGCCGCGTACGAGACGGTCGCCGCGGTGAGGAAGGTCGCACCGACGACGTTCGCGAACCGCGGCGGCCGCGCGTCCTCGAGCGGCCCCTCGCCGAGGTGCGGCTGGACGAGCTCGAAGTACGCGAGGCACGGCAGGCAGAACCGCCGGCCGAGCGTCAGGCCGACCACGAGCTGAAGCGCGAGGAGCCCGAGCAGCCACGATTGCCCGGTCGCGATCGCGACGGCGGAGACGATCCCGATCGTGGCCTGGTTGAACCGCGGCGCGCGCGAGTCGATCACGTCGAGGTCGCGGTACGGGTCGGCCAGCCGCTTCACTTTCGGAAGTATTACCGCTCGTCGGCTACGTGTGCGAGCACCAGGTCGAGCGGTCGTGGCACGTGCGCAAGATCCAGCGCCTCGACCAGGTACCGCGCGTAGCGGATCTTCCGGCGGCCGCCGCTGCCCATGAAGCGGTGGAGCTGGTCTTCGGCCGGCCGGCCCTGCCAGGCGGGCTGCTTCTGGAGGGTCCGGAAAGGTCCGAGGTCGCCGTGCGCGTCGACGACGTGTTCGACGGTATCGGCGCCGAGCGCACGGATCAGCTCGTCCTCCAGGTCGTCGACGCAAACGTAGAAGCCGAGGCGTTCCATCTCGGCGCGCGTCAGGCTCGAGCCGAGGCCGGCGCGCTCGAGCCCGCGCCGGAACTCGGCCTCCTCGCCGGCGTCGCAGAGGCCGGCCAGCTTCACGTCCGGTCGCTCCGTCGCGTAGCGCCGCAGGAAGCGCCCGATCGCCTGCGCGCCGCCGATCGGCACGACGGCCACGCCCTCGGCGTCCAGATCGCGACCGCGGCGCGCCGCTAGCGCCTCGACCGCGATCTTGTCGCTGATGCCCTCGACGAGCACGACCGCACGCACGCCGGCCTCCACCGCCGGATCTTCGATGACTTCCACCTGGGCCTGCGGTCTGAGCAGTGACGTTCCGACGACGCGAAGGAGACGAGATGCCCGACAAGCTGCACATCACCGAGATCGGCCGAGTCGCGATTCCGGCCGCCGACCAGGATCGCGCGCTCGAGTTCTACGTCGAGACGCTCGGGTTCGAGCTGCGCGCCGACGACACGTTCGCCGACGGGAAGATGCGGTGGATCGAGGTCGCGCCGCCGGGCGGATCGACGGCGATTGCGATCGCACCGCCGATGGAGGGCGGGCCGACGGCGGTCGACACCGGCATCGTGATCTCGACCAGCAATATCGAGTCCGACCACGCGGCGTTGAAGGCAGCCGGAGTCGACGTCGACCCGGAGATCGCGCACTGGGGCCACCCGGTGCCGCCGATGTTCAGGCTGCGTGACCCGGCGGGCAACTCGCTGACGATCGTCGAGCCGATCGGATAGACCGGAGCTATCGTCGCGGCGTGCGGGCCTTCACGCTCGACAGCTTCGACTTGCCGCCCGGGCTGCACGACGATCTGCCCGAGCCTCGGGCCGGTGAAGGCGAGCTGCTCGTGCGCGTGCACGCTTCGTCCGTGAATCCCGTGGATGTCGGAACCGCCGCCGGCCTGCTCAAGGACATGCTCCCGCACGAGCTCCCCGTCACGCTGGGCCGCGACTTCGCTGGCGTCGTCGAGGGGATCGGCGGCGGCGTCAGCGGCTACCGAGCGGGCGATGAAGTCTTCGGCTTCCTGCCGATCGCGAACCCGACCGTCCACGACGGCAGCTGGGCCGAGCTGATCACGGTCCCGGAGGACGACTTCGTCGCCTCCAAGCCCCGCGATGTCGGCATGGCGGAGGCAGGCGCGGCTCCGCTGGCGGCGATCACTGCGCTGGCGGCTCTCGACGCGCTGGCGCCCGCACGAGACGAGACGCTGCTCGTGATCGGAGCGGCGGGCGGCGTCGGGAGCTTCTTCGTCCAGCTCGCCGCGCAAGCCGGTGCGCACGTGATCGCGCCCGCGCTTGCCGACGACGCCGACCACCTGCGCGAGCTCGGCGTCGGGGAGACGTTCGACCGCAAGGCCGACCTCAACGCCAGCGTCCGCGAGCGCTGTCCCGACGGCGTCGACGCGATCCTCGACCTCGTCAACCACGTGCCGCAGGAGGCGCTGCTGAAGGACGGTGGCCGGCTCGCCTCGACGCTAGGGGCCGCTGGCGACGGGCCGCAGCGCTTCAACCTCGTCGCGCAGCCGAGCGTGGCGAACCTACGACGGCTCGCCGAGCTGCTCGACGATCGGATCCTCCGCGTCCACATCAAGCAGAGCTTCGAGCTCGCCGACGCGGCCGGGGCGCTCCAAGCGCTCTCGGACAGCCACACCCAGGGGAAGCTCGGGCTCGCTTCCTAGGGGTAGTCGACGTCCGCCTTCAGGATCGGGCAGATGAAGCCGTAGACCGGGTGCGGCTGGAACGAGGCCGAGTCGAGCGTCGGGCTGCCGAACCACTCGTTCCGGACGGGCGCCTTCACCTTCTTGCCGGTCAGGCCGCCGTTCTCGATCCTCAGCACGTCGACGCCGCGGTAGGCGTCGGCCGTGTAGACGATCTCGCCGTTCGGGTCGGTCGGCGACCAGTACGCCGCCCACGTCGAGCCGGC
>DASUZD010000282.1:0-14853 GCA_036377055.1 Gaiellaceae bacterium
GACGAGAGAAGCCCGACGACGAAGATCGCTGCCAGCGCAATCGCGATCTTCGTCTTGTTCGTTCGAGGCCTGTCGCCCTGCCGATCCCGACGCATCAGATACCTGCCTTTCCGACCGACTCGAGCCTCGCGCAGCCGCAGGCACGCGAACAGCGGGTCGCAAACCCGCTGGCTGTGCCAAGCTCGTTTCGGTCAATCGCTTGCCGCAGTGCTCTCCCTCCCCACAGGCGCACTCCTCTGTTTTGCACCCGAAACCGAAGCTAGAGCGGTCTCGCCGCTCTCTCGCTGACCGAAGGTCGAGGACGACCCTGACCTCCGATAGGAGCGCTGAGCAGCGGAAACTCCGCTCAACCTCGACCACAGCTCGAGGCTGCGACTGGATTAGCCGTTCGAAGAGGACGACCCTGCGCTGAGGGGTGGTCCGGCGCAACGGGCCCCGGCACATCGTGAACGCATGAGCACCTCGGAAGTCGCAGACGCGAAGCAGCTGGATCGGACAGCCGTGGTCGCGTGGCGGTTCCAGGTGCTGCTTCGCGCCGGGTACTCGTGGGACTCGGCCACACGGCTTGCTGTCTCGCCGGAGGTCGACCTCCACGTCGCCGTCGAGCTACGCGCGCGCGGGTGCCCTGAGGCTACTGCGGTCCGGATCCTCGTCTAGCCGAGCGAATGCCCCGCATCCGCCTCAACGAGCCTGAGCTCGTTCCAGAGCTTCTCTTCCTGCTCCGCCAGAAGCGCGACTGCATCGCGACGCGTAACGGCAACGAGATCGAGGCGGCCGTGATCGGCTCGTACGGCGACGGCGGCGCCCGCGAGATCGAGACGCTGCTCCGCGAGTGGCAGCGCGACCACCCCGGCCTCGAGTTCGAGCTGACTCCTTAAGCCGGTCCCGCTGTGCACCGAGGCGGCGCGTTCCGCCGCACTTCGGGGTCAGACCCCCGAAGCACGCGAGCGCGCTGCGTTAGCCGGGTTCGCGCGCTGTGCGCGCAGCGCCGGCACACTTCCGCGCGGAATCGGGGTCAGACCCCGGTTGTCGGCGCACCGCCCTCGTGGCCACGTCGGGCCGTTAGCGGAGCCTGCGGCGGCGCCTCCCCCGGCCGTTGCCGATTCGCTCCAGCGTCGCCAGCTCCTCGAGCGCGGCTCCGGCGCCGCGGGCGACCGCGGTCAGCGGCGACTCCGGCACCGTCACCGGCAGGTTCGTCTCGAGCCGCAGCAGCTCGTCGAAGCGCCGCAGCAGCGCGCCGCCGCCGACGACGGTCAGGCCGCGATCGCCGATGTCGGCCGAGAGCTCGGCTGGGGTTCGCTCGAGCAGATCCTTGACGGCGTCGACGATCTGGCGAAGCGGCCGCTCGAGCGCTCGATGCACCTGTCGCCCGCTGACCGTCGTCCGTCGCAGCAGGCCGGTGAGCAGGTCGCGGCCGGCGACGTCGCTCGTCAGCGTCGGGTCGTTCGTCTCCAGCGCCGAGCCGACGGCGAGCTTCAACCCTTCCGCCTGCTCTTGACCGATCAGCAGGTTCTCGTTCTCCTGAACCCAGCGGACGATCGCCTCGTCGAGCTCGTAGCCGCCGACCCGGAGCGACTGCGACACGACCATCGAGCCGAGGGCCGTGACGGCCATCTCGCTCGTGCCCCCGCCCACGTCCACGACCAGTGAGCCAACGGCCTCGCTCACGGGTAAGCCGGCGCCGATCGCTCCCGCGAGCGGCTCGTCGATCAGATGCGCGCGCCGCGCTCCTGCGCCGATCGTCGCCTCGACGACCGCGTTCTTCTCGACCTCGGTGATGCCGCTCGGCACGCAGACGATCACGTGCGCGCGGGATCGCGAGCCGGCCACCTTGCGGATGAAGTAGCGGAGCATCTCCTCGGTCATCTCGAAGTCGGCGATCACGCCGTGCCGGAGCGGCCGCGTCGCGCGGATGTGCGCCGGCGTCCGGCCGATCATCTGCCGCGCGTCCGTGCCGACGGCGTGGACGCGCTCGGTGCGCTCGTCGATCGCGACGACGGACGGCTCGAAGAGGACGATCCCCTCGCCGCGCCTGAAGACGACCGTGTTCGCAGTCCCCAGGTCGACGGCGAGCTGATGGCTCCTCCTCAGCAGGCTCCGCGCCGGCGGACGACTCCCGTTCGACCCCGTTCCATGCACCGTGACCGGCACGGTAGCGGCAGCGGCGGTGCGCGCCAGTTCGACGCGCACCGCCTGCCGTCACGCCACTACGGCGTCGGCTCGGATCAGTTCAGGCCTGTCGACCGGTCATTGCAGACGGACGCGCGGGCGGAGCCCGCGCGTCCTGATGGTCGGCGCCGCCGAGTCGGCGCCTACGGCGTGTAGAGGTACTTCTTGAACTTCGGGTTGTTGACGTTCGCCCGGGTGATGATCGCCGAGCCCGTGCCGTAGTGCTTCTTGATCCCCGTCTTCTTGCCCGTGACGTACTTGTACGCGAGCTGGACGCCGAGGGACCCGATCCCGTACGGGTACTGCGCGATCAGCGCGTCGATCGTCCCCGCCTTCAGCGCCTGGACCTGCGGCGGGCCGGCGTCGAACTCGACCAGCTTCACCTTGCCGGACTTGCCCTTTGCCTTCACGGCCTGCGTGACGCCGTTCCCGGACACGACGTTCATCGCGAACATGCCCTTCAGGTTCGGGTGCGCGGCCAGGAGCGCGGACGTCTGGTTCGACGCCTTCGTCTGGTCGTCGTTGCAGTACTGGATCCCGAGGTACTTCACCTTCGGGAACTTCTTCAGCTCCGCGACGAAGCCGTCACGCCGCTGGTCGGTCGTGCTGATGCCCGGGTTGACGCTGATCGCGGCCACCTCGCCGGACCCGCCGATCGCCTTCACGAGGGCGTCCGCCGCGGCCTTGCCGCCCGCGAGGTTGTCGGTCGAGACGTTCGTGAACGCGATCTTCTTGGTGATGAACGTGTCCACGGTCTCCACCGGGATCCCGGCGCTGATCGCCCGCTGGATCGGCGCGATCAACGCCGTCTTGTCGGTTGGTGCGATCAGGATCGCGTCCGGCTTTCGTGCGATCGCCCCGTTCAGGAACGGGATCTGGGTGTTCGGCGAGAACGCGGCCGGGGAGCCCGTGAAGACGACCTTCACGTTGCCGAGCTTCTTCGCCGCCGCCTTCGCGCCCTTGTTCATGGTGAGGTAGAAGGCGTCGCTCGCGATCCCCGCGACGAGATAGAAGGTGTACGTCTTCTGCGCCTTCGCCCGGGTCTCGTGCGAGCTGCTGCTGCCGAGGGCCGCTGACGACGCGAGGGTCGCGACGGCGATTGACAATGCCACGAGGACCGCAATCAAGCGGCGTGACATCGTTCCTCCTTTCTAGGTGTTCGCATGGCGGCGACGCACCTGGTCGAAATAGACGGCGAGGACGATGGTCGCCCCGACGACCACCTCCTGCCAGAACGGCTGGACGCTCTTGATCACGAGCCCGTTCTGGAGCACGGTCGGGATGAACGCCCCGACGGCGCTGCCGAGGACGGTGCCGACACCGCCGAACAGGCTCGTGCCTCCGATCACGACGGCCCCGATCGCGCTCAGGTTGTCGGTCTGGTGCGAGATCGAGGTCGTGTTCGTGAAGATCGCGAGGTCGAGGACGGCCGCGACGCCGGCGAGGAAGCCCGCGAGGGTGTAGACCTTCACGATGTGGCGGTCGACGGCGATGCCGGTCCGCCGCGCTCCTTCCGCGTTCGAGCCGATCGCCGCGGTGTAGCGGCCGAAGCGCGTGTGGTGGAAGACGACGTGCGCGACGATCAGGAAGCCGAGCGCGACGTAGATCGGCGCGTAGAGGCCGAAGATCTTTCCGCTTCCGAAGTGGCTCGAGAAGCTCGTCGGAACCGGCGCCGGCAGGTACGAGCCGCCGTCGATCAGGTCGCCGAACCCGAAGGTCATCCCGAGCGTGCCGAGCGTGACGATGAACGGCGGCAGCTTCAGGCGCGTGATCAGCGTCCCGTTGATGAACCCCCAGACCGTGCCGGAGAGGACGCAGACGGCGATGCCGATCGGGATCGCGCGCGCGTCGTGCGGGTACTGGCCGTTGATCGTCTGCGCGCTCGTGCCCGAGAGGTGGAGCATCACCTCGCCCCCGCAGACGGCGGAGAAGAAGAGGATGCCGCCGATCGACAGGTCGATCCCGGCCGTGACGATCACGAACGTCTCGCCGATCGCGAGCAGGATCACCTCGGAGGTGTTGAGGGCGATCTGCTCGAGGTTGCCCCAGGTGAGGAAGGTTCCGGACGGCGTGGAGAGCCAGAAGAAGCCGAGCAGCGCGATCAGGAAGACGAAGAGCCACGAGCGCCCGACGTAGGGGACGACGCGGTCCCAGACCGTGCGCTCCTTCTCCGGCTCGAGCCCGTCCGGAAGGGTCGGCTCGGTCTCTTCGACGACCGCCATCTAGGCGGCTCCGGGAGGGCGGCAGCGGATCGCTTCCAGGTCGCCTTCGAGGGCGACCGCTCCGGCGCCATGCGGCAGGAGGACGGTGTCGCCGCGCTTCACGCCGAGCCCGCCGACCCGGCCGCGGCCCTCGAGGACGACGAGGATCGAGAAGCCGGGGTCGAGGCTGCCGGCGCCGTGCCGCTCGACGCGGAAGAACTCGTCCGTCCATGGGCGGTCGCTGAACGCGGTCGTGTCGAGCGCCTCGAGCTCGCGGTCGAGGTCGAGGTCGCCGTGGAGGCCGAACGCGCTCCACTCGAGCAGGACCGAGAGGTCGGACGGCTGCTGGAGCTCGACCATCAGGATCCCGTCGCCGAGCGCGTGGGGCACGCCGGCCGGGACGAAGATCAAGTCGCCCTCGGCGACGGGCCGCTCGTTCAGCATCGCGAGCAGCGAGGGGTCGTCGAGCCGCTCGCGCAGCATCTCCCGGTCGAAGTCGTCGCGAAAGCCGAGCCAGATCGACGCGCCGGCGCGCGCCTCGACCATCAGCCACGCCTCGGTCTTGCCGTGCGCGAAGCCGTGCCGCTGCGCGAACTCGTCGTCCGGGTGGTAGTGGACCGGCAGGCGCTCGCCCGCGTCGAGCAGCTTGACGAGGAGCATCGTGTCGGCGCCGTACCGGGCGACGTGCTCGGGGCCGAGGAACGCTTCGGGCTCGGCGGCGACGGCGTCGCGGAGCAACGTGCCGTCGGGAAGCAGGCTTAGACCGAGCGGCTCCTCGCCGAAAGCCGGCGTCGTCGACCCGACCCAGTCCTCGGGCGCGTGGCCGCCTTCGTGACTTAGTGGCTCAGAGCCACTAAGTCCGGGCGCGTCGCCCCGGAACCGAGCGATCGCCTCGCCGCCGCGGTAGAAGCGGTGGATCGGGTTCGGCGCGAGCCGAAGCGGCTCGAGCGCGGTGCCGATCACGCCGCCACCGCCCCGGTCATCATCCCGACCACGGAGTCGAGGGACGTGTCGGCGGTGGAGAGCGTCGTGATCGTCCGCCCGAGCCGCAGCACCGTGATGCGGTCGGCGACCGCGAAGACCTCGGGGAGGTTGTGGCTGATCATGATCACGGCAAGCCCTTGGCTCCGCACCTCCTTGATCAGCTCCAGCACCATCCCGGACTCGCGCACGCCGAGCGCGGCAGTCGGCTCGTCCATGATCACGATCCGCGTCCCCCACGCGATCGCTCGCGCGACCGCGACGGCCTGGCGCTGGCCGCCGGAGAGGCTGAGCACCGGTTGCTGCACAGACTGGATCCCGATCTTCAGGTGGCGCATCTCCTCCTCGGCCCGCCGCGCCATCGCCTTCTTGTCGAGGAACCCGAACCACGAGAGCGGCGCTGGCCGGAGCTTCTCGCGGCCGAGGAAGAGGTTCGCCGCCGCGTCGAGCTGGTCGGCGAGCGCGAGGTCCTGGTAGACGGTCTCGATCCCGAGCGCGCGCGCCTCCCGCGGGTTGGCGATCTCGACCGGCTTTCCGTCGAGGAGCAGCTCGCCCGCGTCCGCCTGGAGGACGCCCGAGATGATCTTGATCAGCGTCGACTTGCCGGCGCCGTTGTCGCCGACGATCGCGTGCACCTCGTTCGGCCGCAGCGCGAAGTTCCCGGCGCGGAGGGCGACGACGTGCCCGAACCGCTTCTGGACATCCCGCGCCTCCAGGAGCAGCGGCGCGACCGACGGCGCAGTCATCGGCCGATCCTATGCCAGCCCACCCACGCCTCACAACGGCGCCCAGGCAGTGCACCATTGGCCCGATGACGGAGGGTCCGGGGAGGGGTCGGGAGGCGGTCGGGGTCGCTGCGGCGGCGATCGGCAGCCTCAGCCGGTCGGCCTCGCGGGCGCTGACGCAGGCGCTCGGCGGCGCGGATCGGACGCGCGTGATCGTGCTGCTCGCGTCCGTGCTCGCGCTCTCGAGCGCGGACGCGGCGACCGTCGGCGCCTCGGCGACGCCTCTCCGCCACGCGCTGCACATCACGAACACGGACATCGGGCTGCTCGTGACCGTGACCTCGCTGATCGGCGCGATCGCGAGCCTCCCATTCGGCGTCCTCGCCGACCGCGTCCGCCGGACGTGGGTGCTCGGTGGCGCGATCGTTCTCTGGGGCGGCGCGATGATCTGGAGCGCGACCACGACGAGCTTCGGCGAGCTCTTGCTCACGCGCGTCTTCCTCGGCGGCGTCACGGCCGCGGCCGGCCCGATGGTCGCGTCGCTCGTCGGCGACTACTTCCCGGCGTATGAGCGCGGCCGCATCTACGGCTACATCCTCGCCGGCGAGCTCGGGGGCGCAGGAATCGGCTTCGCCGTCACCGGCGACATCGCGACGCTCTCGTTCCGGGCCGCGTTCGTGATCCTCGCGCTGCCGGCGTTCGTGCTCGCGTGGCTCGTGTTCCGCCTCCCGGAGCCAGCCCGCGGCGGGCGCGACGCGCTCATCCATCCTGAGGCACGGCCGGAGGACGTCGCGCGCGTGGGCGAGCCGGACGAGCCGCGCGAGACCGACGCGCAGCGACTCTCCCGCGAGCGCGGCCTCGAGCCCGACCCGGAGCTCGTCCTGCACGAAGACCCACGCCGACTCGGCCTGATCGACGCGACCCGCTACATCCTCAAGATCCGGACGAACATCGTCCTCATCCTCGCGAGCGCTTGCGGCTACTACTTCCTGGCCGGCGTCCAGACCTTCGGCGTCGAGTTCGTCACGAAGCAGTACGGGATCGACCAGGCGCTCGGGACGCTCGTGCTGCTCGTCGTCGGCGGCGGCGCCGTCGCAGGCGTCCTCGCGGGCGGGGCGCTCGGCGACCTGCTGCTTCGGCGCGGCTACATCCGCGGTCGCATCCTCGTCGCCGCGGTCGCCGCGACCTTCGCGACGCTGCTCTTCATCCCGGCGATCTTCACGCGGAGCGCCGTGACCGCGCTGCCGTACATCACGTTCGCGGCGCTCGCCCTCTCGGCGCAAAACCCGCCGGTCGACGCAGCGCGGCTCGACATCATGGTCCCGCTCCTCTGGGGTCGAGCCGAGGGGGTCCGAACGTTCCTCCGAACGTCGGCTCAGGCACTGGCGCCACTGTTGTTCGGCGCCGTGTCCGACCACGTCTTCGGCGGCGGGCGCTCGGGCCTCCAGTGGACGTTCGCTGTCATGGTGGTCCCGCTCGGCGCGAGCGCGTATTTCCTCTGGCGCGGCCTCGGGACGTATCCACGCGACGTCGCGACGGCGGCCGCGTCGACCCAACGGCCTGCGCGAGCTGCAGACACTTGAAGTTAGTGGCTCAGAGCCACAAAGCTCTCCCGGGGACCCAGCGCAAGCGCCCGAAGCCCGAGCTCGAGGCCGAACCCAAGCCGGAACTCGAACTTCCGACAGGGGAGGCCGAGCGTGAGCCCACCCGATTAGTGGCTCAGAGCCACAAGCGCGCGACGCCGGCTCGAAGAGCGCATCGAGTGACGTCGCGGACCGACTTGCGCTGGGCGGGCAGGCAAAGCGAGACTCCTTGTCCTGAAGGAGCTCGCGTATCGGTTTGAGCTCGACCTCGTGTCGAGCCCCGAGCAGCTCTGGCCGCTGGTTTCGGACACGAACCGGTTCAACCGGGACGCGGGGATTCCGGCCGTCGAGCAGCGCGGCGTCGGGCAGAACGCGCGGCGGCGCCTCCGGCTCACGCGGCTGGGCGTGCCCGTCGAGTGGGAGGAGGAGCCCTTCGAGTGGATGAGCCCGCGGCGGTTCAGCGTCGGGCGCCGCTACACGTCGGGTCCGCTCGCGTCGATGCGGACGACCCTCGAGCTGACGCCGCGCGACGGCGGTGGAACGCGGCTCACGTACGACGTGCGCGTCGAGCCGCGCGGCCTCTTCGGGCGGGTCGCGAGCGGCGTCGAGATCGGCTTCAGGAGCCGTCGCCGGTTCGCCGCCGTGTTTCGCGAGTACGACTCGCTGGCCCGCCGGCCGCCCTCGGTCGAGCCTGCGCGCGAGCGATCGACGGCCGAGTTCAGCCGCGTCGAGGCGGCGCGCCACGCGCTCCTCGCCGAGGGCCAGCCGCCCGAGCTCGTCGAGCGGCTCAGCCGCTTCGTCGTCGACGCCGACGACCTGGCGGCCGGCAGGATCCGGCCGTACGAGCTCGCAGACGTCTGGGGCGCCGACCGCCGCGCCGTCCTCGAGCTGTGCCTGCTCTCGACGCGCCACGGGCTGCTCGAGCTCCGCTGGGAGCTCCTGTGCCCGCTCTGCCGTGGGACGAAGGCGGCCGAGGGCTCGCTCGACGCGGTCGCGGGAGGCGTGCACTGCGACACGTGCCTGATCGACGTGGCCGCCGACTTCGAGCGTTCGGTCGAGCTGACGTTCCGGCCGACGCCCGGCGTTCGTCCGGTCGAGCGGATCGAGTTCTGCGTCGCCGGGCCGCAGGTGACGCCGCACGTGGTCGCGCAGCAGCTCCTGGACCCCGGCTCTGACCGGACGCTTCAGCCGCGGCTCGGCCCCGGCCGGTACCGCCTGCGCGCGCTTTCCGGTAACGGAGCGCTCCCGATCGTCGTGGGCGCCGATGGTGCGGCGGACGCAGATGCTCGGCTCGACTCGAAGGGCTGGGCCGCGGACGAGCTTCGGCTGGCGCGGGAGTCGACCCTTCGGCTGGAGAATGCGACCGACGAGGAACAGCTCTTCGTGCTGGAGCGCACCGCGTGGAGCGACCAGGCTGCGACCGCGGCCGAGGTGACGGCGCTCCAGGTCTTTCGCGACCTCTTCGCGAGCGAGGCGCTTCGGCCGGGCGAGCCGATCTCGGTCGGCAGCCTCGCCGTCGTCTTCACCGACCTGAAGGACTCGACGCGCTACTACCGCGAGGTCGGCGACGCGCCGGCGTTCGGCTCCGTGCTGGAGCACCTCGACTTACTGCGCGAGGCGGTCGCGGCCGAGGGCGGCGCGGTCGTGAAGGCGATGGGCGACGCGATCATGGCGGTCTTCTCGACGCCCGTCGGTGCGCTGCGCGCGATGCTCGCCGCCCAGCGGCGCGTGGCCGGCCGGCCACGCGCGCTGAAGGTCGGCATCCACTACGGCCCGTGCATCGCCGTCAACCAGAACGGCGTGCTCGACTACTTCGGCTCGACGGTCAACCTCGCCGCGCGGCTGGTCGGCCTGTCGTCCGGAGAGGACGTGGTGGTCTCGGACGCGATCCTGACCGATTCGGACGTGGCGGCGCTCGACGTGGACGCGGAGCCCCTCGCGGCCTCGCTCAAGGGCTTCGAGGATGAGACGATCCCGGGGCTATGGCGGGTGCGGACGTGAGGGCGCGGGTCGAGCGAGCGCTGCTCGGCGCGCTGATGGCGGCGCTCGCGTTCCTCCTCGACCGCCGGCTGCGCAAGCTCTCGCAATGACGACCAATGCTCTGCCCCGCTAACCCTGCCGCTGACGGCGGGTCACGATAGCGAGGGCGATCAGCAGCGACACGACCCCAACGGCACCGACGATGTTCGTGACCACGGCAAACGCGCCGGCGGTATCGCTCGTGTCCGCCCAGATGACGCCGACGATCACCCCCGCGACGAGCACGATAACCGCCGCGGCGAGCCCGTAGAAGATCCGCCTCTTGGTGATGCCGCGATCCTAAGGGCGTCGCGCGAGGTCGAGCGCGAGCCACGCGCCGACGACGCCCCCGACTGCGGCGAATGCGATCGAGACCCAGCCCGCGGTGCCCGCCGCGGCCGTGGCCGCGCCGCCGACGAGGAGCGCGGCGGCCGCGGCGGCGAGCGACAGGCGCCGTCCCGCCCGGGCGATCGCGCGCTCGATCCCTTCCGAGCCGAGGAAGTCGACCTGGAGCTTCGGGCCGGGCCGCGCGCCGGTCGCGCGCTCGACGGCCTCGACGAAGCGCACGAGCCGCAGCTTCAGCTTCTGCGCCTCGAAGTAGACGCGTTGGGGATCGGCCTGGCGGATCAGCCGGTCGCGCACGTTGCGGAGCAGGAAGTCGCCGACCACGCGGAACGGGTCGAGCAGCGGGTCGAGCTCGGCGATCGCGAGCTGGACCTGCCCGAAGGCCTTGCCGCTCAGCGCGAGCGCTGCGGGCAGCCGGACGCCGTGCCGGTTCGCGATCTGGATCAGCCCCTCGAGCATCGGCCCGATCTGGATCTCGCGGAGCGAGCCGACGTGGAAGCGGTCGATGAACGCGGCGAACTCGCGCTCGAGCCCGTCGAGGTCGAGGTCGCGACGGCGCTCCTCGCCCGCGAGCATCAGCACCGCCTCGGAGAGGAACTTCGGGTCGTTCCGCGCGAAGGCGAGCATGAGCACGATCATCAGCTCGCGCAGCTCGGGGCCGAGCTCGCCGATCATGCCGAGGTCGAGCAGCACGATCTTCTCGCCAGTCCAGAGCAGGTTCCCAGGGTGTGGGTCGGCGTGGAAGAAGCCCTCGACGAGGATCTGCCGGTAGAACGCCTCGAGGAGCTGCCGCGCCGCCTCGCGCCGCTCCGGTGTGTCCTCGGACCTGCGGATCGAGACGCCGTCCACGTACTCGAGCACGAGCAGCCGCGACGTCGAGAGCTCGTGGTAGACGCGCGGGACGCCGAGGCGGTCGTACGGCTCGAGCAGCTCGCGCATCCGGTCGACGTTCGCGGCCTCCTGGAGGAAGTCGAGCTCGCGGCGGAGCGAGTCGCTGAGGTGGCGGACGAGCGCCGGGATGTCGACCGCGCCGCGAAGCGCCTCGCGCGCGAGTGCCTTTTCGGCGAAGAGCTCCAGCAGGCCGAGGTCGCGCATGATCTCGTCGCGGGCGGTCGGCCGCTGCACCTTGACCACGACGCGGTCGCCGTTCTCGAGCGTCGCCACGTGGACCTGGCCGATCGTGCCCGCGGCGAGCGGCTCCGGCTCGATGGAGGCGAAGACGTCCTCCCACGGCACGCGGAGCTCCTGCTCCATCACGCGGACGACCTCCTCCTCCGCGAGCGGCTTCACGTCGTCCTGGAGCTTCGCCAGCTCGTCCGCGACCTCGGGCGGGATCAGGTCGGGCCGCGTGGAGAGGATCTGGCCGAGCTTCGCGAACGTCGGCCCGAGCTGCTCGAGGACGCCGCGGAGCTTTGTCGCCCGTTCGGCGGCCGAGCCCAGCGAACGGACCTCGAGGCCGAAGCGAGCCAGGACGCGTCCGATCTCGGCCGCCCGGCCGAGCAGGCGCTCGCCCTGCGGCTCGGGAGGCGCCTCGGCGACCGCGCCGTCGGTCGTGTTGACGATCACGACGGTGCAGCGCGCCGCATGCGAGACCCGGTTCGGGACGTTGCCGAGCAGGAACGCCTTTCGACCGCCCATGCCGGCGTTGCCGACGACAAGCACGTCGGCGCCCTCCTCCTCCGCCGCGCGCACGATCGCACCCCCGATGTCGGGGTCGACGCAGAGCCGACAGGTCGCGCCGGCGATCGCATCGGCGTCGGCGCGAAGCGCCTCCTCTGCACCGTCGCGCGCCTCGGGCAGGACCTGGAGCAGGACGAGCTCGCCGTCGTACCGGCCCGCGAGGTCCGCCGCCCACGCGACCGCGTTCTTCGCGGTCTCGGACCGGTCGGTGGCGACGACGACCTTCACGCCGTGAATCCAACATCACCGCGACGGACGGCGGAAGGCTCCGGCGACGTCTCCCCTATCCGCAGGCGAGCCGGTACAGCGCGAGCGCGTTGTCGCGGAGAACCGCGCGGGCGTCTCGTTCGGCCTCGTCCGCCGAGAGCGTTTCGCCGAGCACCTCCGCGAGCGCCTCGCGCCACCACTTCGCCGCGAGGTAGTAGAGCTCGGGCGTCCGCGCGGCGTCGGAGGCGTAGAGGAGCTTCGAGACGGGCGCGAGCTCGAGCGCCTCGCGCAGCGCCTCCGCCGGACGCGCGACGTGCGGGATCGTCAGCGAGAGGTCGAACCAGACGTTGCCGTAGACGTGCGCGAGCCAGCCCGCCTCGCGGACGAACGGGTAGCAGTGCAGGAGCACGAACTGCGTGTCGCGGAACCCCTCGATCAGCGGCTTGAGGTAGCTCGGGTCGGCGCGCCAGAGGTGGAGGTCCCAGTCGCCGAAGCCGCAATGGACCTGCACCGGCAGCGGGTCGCCCGTCGCGGCGTTCACCTCCAGGGCGGCGAGGAGCGCGCAGCGGAGGCGCATCCCCTCGATGCGGTCCATCCGGTTGGACGGCTTCAGGGCGTCGAGGTCGAGCCCGCCGCGGTAGGCCGCGATCGTCTTGAGGGCCACGAAGCCGTTCGCCCGCGCAGCGGCGATCTCAGCGCGGAGCCGCTCGAGACCGTGGGCGCCAGCCTCTTCGGCGGCACGCTCGATCCGGAGGACGGGCCGCGCCTCGCAGCCGGCCAGCTCGCCGAGCTCGCGCCACTCGACCCCTTCGCCCGGCGGCGGGAACCCGTCGTCGACGAGCAGCACCTCCGTCCCGGTCGCGCGGAGGAGCTTCGATGCGTACTCGTCGGGCTCGGCGGCGAGCCGGTGCTCGTACACCGCGGCCTCGTTCGGCCGACAGCCGAAGAACTCCGCGAGCTCCCGGATCGCGCGCCGGTACGTCAGGCCGGTGGCGACGTGCGGCCACTGCCGCGCGTCGGGACTCTCCGAGAAGAGGCCGCGGAACTCGTCGAGGCTCGGCCGCGCTCGCAGGATCCCATGCGCGTGGTGGTCGACGAGGGCGACGCTTCCCAGGGCCTCGAGGAGACTCTCGGCGCGCTCCGTCACGGGCACGCCGAGCCGTCGACGCCGCTGATGTAGGTGTACACCTCCACCATGCGCAGGTGTACACCTACATCACCTGCACGGCGAAGGGCGGCTCGCTCGGAGGAGCTGCCGGCCGGCCGAGCGTCCCGAGCTCAGTACTTCGAGAAGTGACCCTGCTGCTCGAATGCCTCGTCTCCGGCCGAGTAGGCCTCCCACTCGGAGCGGCGAACGGCGAGGTACGAGCTCGTAAGAGCCGGCCCGAGCGCCGTCGTCAGCACATGATCGGCGGCGAGGGCGTCCAGCGCCTCCTTCTGCGTCGCCGGCAGCCGCAGGATCCCGCGCTCGGCGCGTTCGGGCTCGGGAATCGTGGCGGGGTCGACCTCGACAGGCGGCGGGGGATCCAGCTCGCGCTCGAGCCCGTCGAGCCCTGCCGCGATCAGCCCTCCGACCGCGAGGTACGGGTTGGAGCTCGCGTCGGCCGCCTTCAGCTCTACGTTCGTCGAGGCCTCCTCGGCGCCTCGGAAGAGGGACGGCACGCGCACGGGGGCCTCGCGATTGTCGTGCCCCCAACACGTGAAGGCGCCGGCCCAGTACTGCGGGACGATCCGATGGTAGGAGTTGAAGCTCGGCGCCGTGAGCCCGCACAGGCCGGGCAGGTGCTCGAGGACGCCGGCGACGAACGACCGCGCGAGCGCCGAGAGGCCGTCCTCCGCATCCGGGTCGTGGAACACGTTCTTGCCGTCCGCCCAGAGCGAAAAGTGGACGTGCCCGCCGTTGCCGGCGTTGTCGAGCCACGGCTTCGGCGCGAGCGAGGCCACGAGGCCGAAGCCTGACGCGACGGCACGGATCGTCTCGCGCACGAGGACCTGCTCGTCGGCGGCGCGAACAGCCGGCGCGTGCTTCGTCGAGAGCTCCTGCTGGCCGTGGCCGAGCTCTGCGTAGTACTGCTCCGGCTGGATGCCCTGCGTCTCGAGCGCCTCGACGAGCGTGTCCGCGTACGCCTGCGACGCCGTCAGCCCGATCGTCGAGAAGCACAGGCTCGAGTCCACTGGGACGAAGCTGCCGTCCTCGCCGCGCGTGGCGAGCGAGAACTCGTTCTCGAACGCGACCTCGAGCACGCCCGCCCGCTCTTCGAGCCGCTCGGCCATTCGCCTCAGGAACGAGCGCGGGCACTGCGGCGCGGGCTGTCCGCTCAGCTCGACGAGGTCGACGAGCATCGCGCCGGTCCGGGGCGCGTACGGGAGCACGCGAAACGTGTCGGGATCGGGGACGAGCCGGATCTCGCCGACCGGCCCCATCCCCTCCACCGGCTGGAGCTGGTCGAGGCCGTTCATCGCCTGCATCGCGACCGTGAGGCCGATCCCGCTCTGGATGCGGCCTTCGAGGCCGCCGATCGCACTCGCCTTCGCGCGGATCGTGCCGTCGTTCCCGCACCAGAGGAAGCGCACGAGGCGGAGGTCCGCCTCGTGCGCCTTCTTGACTACCTCCTCGGCCTTCACCCGGCCGGTGTCGGGGTAGGCGTGGGCACCTCCCGCCTGTGCGTGTACTCGCTGATCGCGTAGATCCCGATCGCGACGAGCGCCGAGACGACGACGATGATCGCGAGCCAGACGCGCCAGCTGTGGGTCGTCCACTGCGTCACCCACGGCGTCTTGAAGGTCACGACGATCCCGACGACGGACGCGGCGATCCCGACGATGCCGCTCCCGAAGAGCAGCCAGTCGGGCGCGACGCGCACCTCCTCGTACTTCGCGGGGAACGCCCGCTTCACGAGGTAGATGTCCGCGAACAGCAAGACCATCGAGATGCACCAGATC
>DASUZD010000283.1:0-11876 GCA_036377055.1 Gaiellaceae bacterium
GTGACCGCAGACGGCGGCGGGCCCGTCTACTACCAGGAGCAGGTGCTGGGAACTGTGCCGCGCTCGACGTTCGGAGCCGGCTTCTAGCGCACTCCGCGGGAGGGTCGCGCCACTCGGTAGCGACCCTCCCGCTACCTACAATTAGGTTGTGGTGGAGCGGAAGCTGGCGACCGTCCTCTTCGTCGATCTCGTCGAGTCGACGGAGCTCGTGTCGGCGAACGATCCGGAGATCGTGCGCCGGCGGGTGACGCGCTTCTTCGAGCACGTGTCGCGCTGCATCGTCACCCACGGGGGAACGGTCGAGAAGTTCGCAGGCGACGCCGTGATGGCGGCCTTCGGGATCCCGCGCGCGCACGAGGACGACGCCGAGCGGGCGATCCGGGCTGCGCTCGGGATCATGGAGTCGGTCGCGGACCTCGAGCTCGAGGTGCGGATCGGCGTCGAAGCGGGCGAGGTCGTCGCCGACGACACCGACTCGACCTTCGCGACGGGCGAGGCCGTGAATATCGCTGCGCGGCTCCAGCAGATCGCCGCGCCCGGCCAGATCCTCGTCGGCCCCGGCGCCTATCGGCTCACGGTCGGCTCGGTCGAGACGGAGGACATGGGGCCGCTCGAGCTGAAGGGGCGGCGTGCGCCGGTCTGGGCGTGGCGCGCCGTCGCTGCGGTCGAGCGGCCTGCGTGGCCGCGCGCCTTCGAAGCGCCGCTCGTCGGCCGCGACGCGGAGCTCGACCTGCTCGCGAACACGTTCGAGCGGACCCAGCGCGACCGGCGGGCGCACCTCTTCACGATCTACGGCGACCCCGGCGTCGGAAAGAGCCGACTCGCGCGCGAGTTCGTCGCCGGCCTCGACGGCGCCACGATCCTCGCGGGCCGCGCGCTTCCGTACGGCGAAGGCGTCACGTACTGGCCGCTCGCCGAGATGGTCAAGGCGGCGGCCGGGATCGCCGACGACGACCCGACCGACGAGGCGCTCGAGAAGCTCCGCGCGACCTGCGAGATCGAGGCCGTCGCGGATCTCCTCGGGCTCGCCTCAGGGATTCTCGCGGCCGTCGAGGGCGAGCGGAGCCGCGAGGAGCTCGCCTGGGCCGCGCGCGCGTGGGCCGAGAAGCTCGCGCAGGCGCAGCCACTCGTGCTCGTGTTCGAGGACATCCACTGGGCGGAAGACCCGCTCCTCGATCTCGTCGAGCACCTCGCGGCGTGGGTCCGCGACGCTCCGCTCCTGATCCTCTGCCTCGCGCGTCCCGAGCTGCTGGACGTGCGCCCGGGCTGGAGCGGCGGGCGGGTCCGCGCGACGGCGATCGAGCTCGAGCCGCTCGCGCACGCCGACAGCGAAGAGCTCGCCGACGCGCTGCTCGCCGAGCACTCGCTCGACGAGGCGGTCCGGGAGGCCGTGCTCGAGAAGGCCGAGGGCAACCCGCTCTTCGTCGAGGAGACGATCCGGATGCTCGTCGAGGAGGACGGGCGCGCGCCGGACGTGATCCCGGACACGCTCCAGGCGCTGATCGCCGCTCGGATCGACGGGCTGCCCGACCCGCAGAAGACGCTGCTCCAGCGCGCGTCCGTGATGGGCCGCGTCTTCTGGCCTGGCGCGATCGAGGCGCTCGCTCCGGAGCTCGACGACCTGGAGCGGCTCCTCGACGACCTGCTCCTTCGCGAGTTCGTCCTCGAAGAGCGGCGGTCGACGATCAGCGGTGAGCATGCCTACCGCTTCAAGCACGTCCTGATCCGCGAGGTCGCGTATTCGAGCCTCTCGAAGTCGTCCCGGGCCGAGCTGCACGAGCGCTTCGCGGGGTGGCTCCGAGAACGGGCCGGCGACGAGATGATCGAGATTCGCGCGTACCACCTCCACGAGGCGTGCGGCCTGCACTACGAGCTCGAGGGCTCGTGCCCGCCCGAGCTGTCGCAGGAGGCCGCCTCGGCGCTCGAAGCAGCCGGTCGCCGCGCGCTCTCGCGCGAGAGCTTCACGAGCGCGCGCCGGCTGCTCGTCGACGCGCTCGAGCTCCAGCCGACACTCGAGCGGCGCTACTTCGCCGCGCGTGCCGCGCTTCGCCTGGCCGACTTCTCCGCAGTGCTCGTCGAGATGGAGGAGGTGCGTGCGAGAGCCGAGGAAGCTGGCGACCGCGGCCTCCAGGCGCAAGCGCTGACGGCGCTCGCCGAGGCGACGCTCTACCACGACTCCGACGCGTCGCGCGCGCTCGAGCTGGCGGAGGCCGCGCTCGACCACTTGCGCGACGAGACCCACCCCGTGGCTCACTTCGAGGCGCTGATCGCACGGTCGCACGTCGCTTCGTGGCAGGCCGACTTCGACGGGATGCTGCGCAACCTCGAGCAGGCGCTCGCCGTCGCGGTCGCGGCCGACAGGAAGGATCTCGAGACGTACGCCGCGCAAGGCCTCGCCGGTGCGTACATCCGAGAGCTGGAGCTCGACCGCGCCGAAAGGCTGATCGAGCGCGCGCTCGAGCTCGCCGGGGAGAGCGGGAGCGTGCGCGCCCGGGCGGCGGCGCTCGCGCAGTCCGGCTCGCTCCACCTCATCCGCGAGGAGCGCGAGGAGGCCGAGGTCGACTACGCCGAGGCCGTGCGGCTCTACGAGGAGATCGCCGACGCGCAGGCGCTCGGCCGCACGAAGATGATGCTGGGCCGCGTCTCCGAGCTTCAAGGCGACACCAAGGCGGCGGAGCGGCTGATGCGCGAGTCGATCCGCATCCTGAGACCACTCGGCGAGCGAGGGTTTCTCTGCGAGGCCCAGCGGCGGCTCGCGCAGCTGCTCATCGGCCGCGGCCACCTCGAGGAGGCGGAGGCGCTCGCACTCAGTGCCCGCGACACGGTCGGTCCGGAGGACGTCGCGTCGCTGATCTCGACGACGATGGTGCTCGGGATCGTGCGCGCCGCGCAGGGCCGCGACGCCGAGGCCGAGGCTTTGCTACACGAGGCGCTCGCCGCGTCGAACGGCTCGAAGCTCTTCGCGATCGAGCCGCTGAAGACGCTCGCTCAGTTCCTGCGCGACCGCGGCCGCCCCGAGGACGCCGCGCCGTTCGAGGAGCGCTGGGCCGAGCTCTCGCCGGCCGAGGCGAAGAGCGTTGCACCCACGGCCAACTGACTCTGGTCTTGTCTTCTCGCTGACTCGTTAGTAGCTTCCAACGCGAACTGCGGTCGATCAGAGGAGGGTCCAATGAGGCTCGAGACGCTTGCACTGATCGGGAGCGCCCCAAGCGTTCCCGGCGGAGGGTTCTGGTCAAAGGGCAAGCTGGCATTGCTCCGCGCTCTACGGACGTTTCTCCAGGGAGTTGCAGCAGCCTTTCCGGCGTCGGGCGCCGGCCAGGCGATCTTCGACGCGTCGTACTGGCGCACGCTGGGGTATTCCGTCCTCGCTGCGGCGATCACGGCACTTGCGTCATTCATCCAGAACGTTGCGAACTTCCTTCCGGACGACCCGACGCAGACGCCCGCCCCCGCGCCCCCGGCACCCGCGCCGCAGCCCGGAGGCTAGGTCACCGGCCATCGAGCGCGGCCCGGATTGCCTGACTCGACTCCTCGTCGGGCGATTCGCTGATCACCGTCGCCAGTCGGTCAAACCGCGCGAGCGCCTCCCCCAGCGGCTCCGCTCGGAGCGTTCCCTCGCCGTACGGAAGGTGCTTCGTCTCGTTCCTGTTCGCGAACTGGATGTCGCTGAAGTGGACGTGGAACGGTGCGCCTGGCGGCATGACGGCGTCGGCGCTGGCAAGGACGTGGGCGAACGGCTCGACGCTCGTGAAGGCGCCGTCGGAGGTCGCGTGCATGTGCGCGAAGTCGAGGACGGGGCGGACCCAGCCGCAGCGGCGCGAGATCTCGACGACGTCCTCGGCGCTGCCCAGCTCGCGGACGCGACCCATCACCTCGATCCCGAACGGAACCGCCCGGTCTTTCTTTTCCAGTCGCGCGCGAAGCTCCCCGAGCTGCTCGCAGACGGAGTCGATCGCCTCCTCGCGCGTGCGGCCGAGCAGGAACCCGGGATGGAAGACGACGACCTCGGCGCCCGCCGCCTTGGCGATCCCGGCCGAGTGGTCGAGCATCCCGACGGCCATGTTGAGCTTCTTCCCGCGCTCGGCGTGGCCCATGAACCCCGCGATGGGCGCGTGCACGGAAAGCGCGATCCCGTGCTCCCGCGCGAGCTCGCCCAGCCGCGCCGCAAAGTCGTAGTCCATCCAGAACTTGCCTTCGAAGTCGATCTCGCAGGCGGAGTAGCCGCGTTCGAGCAGGAGCTCGATCGCCTCCTCGGGGCTCTCCCTCGAGGGAATCCGCGCCGGCCCGAACTTCAGCTCGCCCATCGGCGTGACGCTATCGGACTGGGCCGGGGTCAGACCCCGGACGTGGCCGCGGCGGACGGTTCGCGCGCTCCGTCCGATCCCGTTCCTAGCCTGTTCTCCATGGCAAAGCGGCCGTCACGGATCGATCTTCTCGAGCTCGACATCGACCTTCGGCTGTCCGACCTCTGGCGCGAGGCGGCGGACATCGCAGACTGGAACCTCGAGGTCGTCGCCGCGTTCATGCGCGCCGCCTACGGCAAGGGCTACTGCGATGCGCTGACCGAGGACTCGCCGGGGTCGCTCTGCCACGATCACGGCTACCGAATCCCCGGCCGCCGGCCAGCGCCGTCCCGCGAAGCCTGACCCGCGCGCTCGCTTCGGCTGGTCGCCGTCGGTGTGGCGCGTGGGGAGTCAAGCTCCTTCTATGACTTAGTGGCTCAGAGCCACAAGCGCCGCTCGCTGTCGGAGACCGCTGCGCTCGGCCGCCGGAGCCGGGCTCCGCCCGGCGGGAGGCTGACCACGGCGAGGCAGCGTCGGCACAAGACCGCGAGCCGCCGGCTCCGCCAACTCGTGAGCTAAGCAGCGGCCCGAAAGGAGGGGGCTCGTGGGGGAACCAGGGGTTCCCCCACGGAACGAGGGATAAAATCCCGACGTGGCCAGGAAGCGAAGCCCGGCGCGGCTCGTCGTCGCGCTCTCGGTCGCGGCCGTTCTCGCCGTCTTCCTGATCTACACAGCGATCGCGGGCGGCACGCCGTCGCTCCGGCCGAGCCAGCTCGCGGGTCACACAGGGCGCGTCTCGCTCACCGGGATGGTCGTGGGACGCGTCACCGGCGACGCGCACCAGACGCGCGGGCTGCGGTTCACGCTTCGTGACAGAAACGGCAAGGCGACCGTGCCGGTCGTCTACCGCGGCTCGGTTCCGGACCTCTTCCGGAGCGGCCGCGACGTCATGATCGACGGGCGCCTGAAGAACGGCGTCTTCGTCGCGTACCCGGGCACGCTCGTGACGAAGTGCCCCTCGAAGTACTCCCCGAAGAAGAGCTAGCCGCTTGGCTCCGCTCGGCCGCGCCGCGCTCCTGCTCAGCCTCGGGCTCGTCCTATACGCGCTCGTCGCCGGCGCGATGGGCGCCTACACACGACGCCGACGCCTCTCGCTCTCGGCCCGAAACGCGCTCTACGCCGCCTTCGGGACGACCGCGGTCGCTGCGCTTGTCCTGCTCGCCGCCCTAGCGCGCCGCGACTTCACCTTCGCGTACGTCGCCGAGCACACGAACCGCGACCTCGACGGCGGCTACGCGCTGTCGGCGTTCTGGGGCGGACAGGAAGGCTCGCTCCTGCTCTGGCTGCTCGTCCTGACGGGCTACGCGAGCCTCGCCGTCTGGTTCGCAGGACGCAGCGCGCGCGAGCTCGTCCCGTGGGTCGTGCCCGTCTTCGGCGCGGTCGGGACCTTCTTCGCGTTCATGCTCGTCTTCATCTCCAGCCCGTTCGACACGCAGCCAGCGCCGGCCGACGGCGCCGGGATGGTGCCGAGCCTCCAGAACCCGTACATGCTGGCGCACCCGCCGCTGCTCTACCTCGGCTACGTCGGCCTGACCGTGCCGTTCGCGTTCGCGATGGGCGCGCTGCTCGCGAAGCGGACGGACGAGCGCTGGATCGTCGTCACCCGCCGCTGGACGCTCGCGGCCTGGACGTTCCTCGGCGTCGGGCAGCTCCTCGGCGCGCACTGGGCGTACGTCGAGATCGGCTGGGGCGGCTACTACGCGTGGGATCCGGTCGAGAACGCTGCGCTGATGCCGTGGCTCGCGGCGACGGCCTTCTTGCACTCGGTGATGATGCAGGAGAAGCGCGGGATGCTGCGCGTCTGGAACGCGATCCTGGTCGCGCTTGCATTCTGCCTCTCGATCTTCGGCACGTTCCTCACACGCTCGGGCGTCGTGAACTCGATCCACTCGTTCTCGGAGAGCCCGCTCGGCGCTTGGTTCCTCGGGTTCATCGTCCTGACGACCGTCGCGGCTGCGGCGCTCATCTGGCTGCGCCTGCCGCTCCTGCGCTCGCGCACGCAGCTCGAGTCGCTCGTCTCGCGCGAGGCGACGTTCCTCTACAACAACCTGCTGCTCGTCGCGTTCTGCCTGACGATCCTCTGGGGGACGATGTGGCCGATCTTGACGCAGGCGGTCGGCGCCGAGCCGAGCACCGCCTCGAAGCCCTACTACAACTTCTTTCTCCACAGCTTCGGGCTGCCGCTGCTCCTGCTGATGGGGATCGGCCCGCTCGTCGCCTGGCGGCGGGCGTCGCTGCGCGCGCTCGGGAAGACGTTCGTCGTGCCGTTCGCGGCAGCGGCGGTCACGGGCGTCGCGCTCCTCGCCGTCGGGCTCGGCTCGTCGCTCCCGGGGCTGCTCGCCTACACGTTCTCCGCGTTCGTCGCCGCCTCGATCGTCTACGAGTTCGTGCGCGGGACGCGCGCGACCGGCTCGCTCGTGCGACTCGTCGCGCGCAACCGCCGCCGCTACGGCGGCTACCTCGTGCACGCCGCGATCCTGATGCTCGCGATCGGAGTGGCCGGCTCGAGCGCGTACCAGACAGTGCGGGAGCGCGGACTGAAGCCGGGCCAGTCGATGGAGGTCGCGGGCTACCGCCTCACGTACGAGTCGCTCGGCTCGCGCCAGGAGACGAACGCCCAGGCCATTCGAGCGGTGGTGGACGTGTCCCGAGGCGGCTCGCACATCACGACGCTCACGCCCGGGAAGAACACCTATCCGGTCGCGCCCGGCGGGCCGCAGACCTCCAATGAGGTGTCGATCTACCACGACCCGCGGAACCTCGGCGACCTCTTCACGATCGCCGACCAGATCGACACGAAGACGGGGACCGTCTTCTTCAAGGTGCTCGTGAAGCCGCTCGTGAACCTGATTTGGGCCGCTGGCGTCCTCTTCGTCTTCGGCGCGGCGGTGGCGATGTGGCCGGACGCGGTCGAGCAGCGCCGGCTCGCGGCGCGGTACGCGGCGGCAGCGGTCAGGGCATGACCGTCGCGCTCCTTCTCGCGGGAGCGCTGGCGCTCGCGGCCGTCCTCCTCGTCGCGCGGCCGTTCCTGCGCGAGCCGGAGGCTCCGAACGACCGTCTGGACGCGCTCACCGAACCGGAACGGCGGCGCCTTCAGCTCGCCGAGGAGCGCGACTGGGCGCTCGCGGCGCTGAAGGAGCTCGAGTTCGATCACCGCACGGGCAAGGTCTCGGACGAGCACTACCGCGAGCAGGTCGGGCCGCTGCGGCGGCGCGCGGCCGAGGCGCTCCGCGCGCTCGACCGTTTCGCGGCGTCGAAGCAGGGGCACGAGCCGGCCATGGTCGAGGTCCCGGAGCCTCCGACTCCACCGGGCGAGCCGCAACCGCCGCCCGATCCGTCGCCTCCCGAGCCCGTCCCGGAGCCCTATCCCCCGCCCGACGAAGGGACTCCGCCCGAGCCGGCGCGCGTGCCGGAGCCCGGCCCCTTAGAGGCCGCTCCGAACTGACCCCGACGGATCGACCGGTCGTTTCAGACGGACGCGCGGGCAGAGCCCGCACGTCCTGACGGTCGGCGCCGCCGAGGCGGCGCCTTGGCGCCAAAACCTAGTCAAAAGCAGCGAAATCGCCTAGGCTGAGCGGCTTGCGGCAGGTACGTCCGGCCGCTCGACGAACCTCCAGCCCATGGCCCGTCGCCTCTTTCTCGGCATCTTCCTGCTCCTCGTCCTCGCCGCACCGGCGGCGGGCGACGTCGGCTCGCGAAAGCAGCAGGTCGACGACCGGATCACGCGGCTCCACGAGAAGATCGCGAGCGCGCAGGCCCGCGAGGGCGTCCTCACCGGCCAGATCTCGGCGATGACGAGCAAGATCCGGTCCCTCGAAAACGACGTGGGAGCGGCCACGACCCGCCTGGGCGCGCTTCAACAGGACCTCGAGCTCCACCAGCGCAAGCTCGCGAAGCTGACGCAGCTCTTCCAGTTCGAGACGCGCCGGCTCCAGTTCCTCCGCAAGCAGTACCACGCCGCGCTCCGGCGGCTGAGCGTGCGGCTCGTCGCGATCTACGAGTCGAGCGACCCAGACGCGCTCTCGGTGATCCTGTCCGCGTCGAGCTTCTCGGACCTCATCGACCAGCTGGACTACGTCCGGCAGGTGGCCGCGCAGGACAAGGAGATCACGGCCGAGGTCGCCTCCGCCAAGACCGACATGGCCGCCGCGCGCGAGCGCACACGCCAGATCCGTCACGGCGTCGCCGTCGAGACGAACGCGATCGCGTCGCGGACGAACGAGGCGCGGCGCGTCCGCGACCGCCTCGTCGCGAGCCGCGACGCGCTCGCGTCGGCACGGACGCACGAGCGCGCGACGCTCGCGTCCGTGAAGACGAACGAGCGGGCGTTCATCGACGAGGCAAACGCCCTTGCCGCGGTGAGCGCCCAGCTCGGCGCGCAGATCGCCGCCGCGCAGCGCTCCTCCGCCGTGTCTGGCTCCTCCGGCTCGGGCACGCCCTCGGCTGCCGGTCTGATCTGGCCCGTCTCGGGCCCCGTCGTCAGCCCGTTCGGGATGCGCTGGGGCCGGATGCACGAGGGGATCGACATCGGCGTCCCCTATGGCACCCCAATCCACGCGGCCGCGTCCGGCACGGTCATCTACGCCGGCTGGATGGGCGGCTACGGAAACCTGATCGTGATCGACCACGGAAACGGCCTGGCGACGGCGTACGCCCATCAATCCGCGTTCGCGGTAGGAAACGGCGCCTCAGTAGTCCAAGGCGAAACAATCGGCTACGTAGGCTGCACAGGCCACTGCTTCGGCCCGCACCTGCATTTCGAGGTAAGAGTCAACGGCGCCGCAGTAGACCCCCTGGGCTACCTCTAAACAGCGTGGGGGAACCCCTGGTTCCCCCACGGGCCCCCTCCTCGCTGGCGCGCGCGTTCTTCGTGGTGCTTGCGGAGCCGGTGGTGCGCTCGCCCGCTCCAGCGTCCCCTGTCGGATCGCGCCTGTGGGCACAGGCGGAGTGAATCCGCCTGTGCGGCGGCTGACGGAGGACGGCTCTACTGCGTCGCCGGAGCCGGGCTCAGCCCGGCGGGAGGCCCACAAAGCGAGAGGCAACGCTCGGCCAGGTCCGCGATCCGCCGGCTCCGCCAACGCCTGACCCACGCAGCCGCCCGCGAGGAGGGGGCCCGTGGGGGAACCAGGGGTTCCCCCGCGATAGTCCGGCCGCCCCGGGGGAGACGGCCGGCACCGTCGGGAGACGGCTTGGGAGAGCAGCGGGACCGCGCCGAAGCGGCGCGGTTGTCGAGACTCTGAGGGGTAAACGCCCGATTTGCGAATCCGGTTACGCGGTCGTCCAGGGCGGGGATACCGCTCAGGCCGATTGAGAACCCAAAAGGAGTGACAGATGGGCCTACTACTGGCTGTGTTGCTGTTGATCGTCATCTTCGCGGTCCTCGGCTTCTGGATCGTGAAGTTCCTGCTCTGGATCGCGCTGATCGCCTTCGTGCTCTGGCTGATCGGCTTCTTCGTCAGAGGCGCCGAGGGCGCACGCTGGTATAGATGGTGAGCCGCGAGGGAGCTTCGGCTCCCTCGCAACCTTTCTAGACGAGGCCGAAGGTCTGGGCTAGCAGGAAGACGTTCAGCCCCGAGATCAGCGCGGCGACGACTGCGGCGACCGCCGTCGTCACGCGCCGGTTGACGAGGATGCCCATCACGTCGCGGCGGCTCGTGAACAGGACGAGAGGGATGAGCGCGAACGGGATCCCGAACGACAGCACCACCTGGCTGATCACGAGCGTTCGCGACGGATTGACGCCCCACGCGATCACGACGAGCGCTGGGATCATCGTGACGACGCGCCGCACGAAGATGGGGATCCGGCGGCGTACGAAGCCCTGCATGACCACCTGGCCGGCCATCGTCCCGACGGTCGAGCTCGAGAGGCCGGACGCGAGGAGCGCGAGCGCGAAGAGCGTACTCGACGCCCCGCCGAGGATCGGCTTCAAGGTCTCGTGCGCTGTGTTGAGCGACTCCACGTGCAGGAGCCCGCTCTTGTAGAAGGCGCTCGCCGCCGTCACGAGCATGGCCATGTTGATGAGCCCCGCGATCGTCATCGCGATCACCACGTCGACCTGCGTGTAGCGCATCAGCGTTCGCGCTTGCGCGTCGTTCTGGGGCGTGATCCGGTTCTGGAGCAGCGCGGAGTGCAGGTAGATCACGTGCGGCATCACGGTCGCTCCGAGGATCCCCACGGCGAGGAGCACGGAGTCGCCGCCTGCGAACTGCGGCACGACCGCGTGCTTCGCGACCTCGCCGAACGACGGGCGTGCGTAGAAGATCTCCGCCAGGTAACAGGCGCCGATCACGCCGACGATCGCGGCGATCGTGGCCTCGAGCGGACGAAAGCCGAAGCGCTGGAGCCCTAGGATCGCGAATGCCGCGACGCCCGTCACGAGCGCGGCCGGGAAGAGGCCGATCCCGAGCAGGAGGTGGAAGCCGATCGCCGCCCCGAGGAACTCGGCGAGATCGGTCGCCATCGCGATCACCTCCGCCTGGAGCCAGAGGCCGATCGACGTCCGGCGCGAGAAGCGCTCGCGACAGACCTCGGGCAGGTTGCGGCCGGTCGCGATCCCGAGCTTCGCCGAGAGCGTCTGGATCAGCATCGCCATCAGGTTCGAGGCGAGGATCACCCAGCAGAGCGTGTAGCCGAACTTCGCGCCGCCGGCGATGTTGGTGGCGAAGTTGCCCGGGTCGATGTACGCGACGCAGGCGACGAACGCGGGCCCGAGGAACGGCAGGATCCGGAGCTTCCTCCCGGGGCTCTGCAGCGCCCGCTGCGCGACGCCGACCGAACCGGTGGCGACGGCATCTGACCGTGTCGCCATCACGGTCGGAGTGTAGCGAAAAGTTTAGTCGTGCCTAAACTTTTGCCAGCCGCAGGTCGGGCAGGTTCCGCCAGCGGCCGTCGACGTCGAAGCCGTAGCCGACGAAGAACTCGTCCGGGACGGTGAAGCCGACGTAGTCGACCGGCAGGTCGTCGACCAGCCGCCGGTACGGACGGTCGAGCAGCGCGGCCACGCGCAGGCTCGTCGGCTGGCGCAGCTCGAACAGCTTGCGCAGGTAGTTGAGCGTCAGGCCGGTGTCTACCACGTCCTCCACGAGTAGCACGTCGTGTCCGGTGACCGGGATCGCGGTGTCCTTCAGCAGCCGGACGCGCGAGTGGCCGCCCGTGTCGGCGCCGTTGTAGCCGGCGAGCTCGACGAAGTCGACCTTGTGCGCGCTCGGGATGGCCCTGGAGAGATCGGTGAGGAAGACGACGCTCGCCTTCAGGATCGAGATCAGCAGCAGTTCCTTGCCTGCGTAGTCCTCTGCGATCTGCGCGCCCAGCTCATCGACGCGCGTACGGAGCTCTTCCGCCGAGAGGAACACGTCTCCGACGCGCGGGTCGGAGGCTTCTATGACGCGAGGTCGAGGCGGTATCGCTGGGCCAGCCGCTCGATGTCGCGTTTGTAGAAGAGCTTGGCCTGCACCTCGGGATAGCGCTGGCGGAGCTTCCGCAGCTTGCGATTCTTCCGCGTCACGAGACGCTGCTTCATCACCGTGATCT
>DASUZD010000284.1:0-9454 GCA_036377055.1 Gaiellaceae bacterium
ACGAGCCGCTCGCGGACGTCGGCGCTCTTGGCCCGCCGCCACTCGCCGATCCACGTCTCGCTGCGCCCGCCGCCGTACGCGTCCGCCGTGTCGAACGTCGTGATGCCGAGCTCCCAGGCGCGGTCCATGATCGCGAACGCCTCCTCGCGCGACTCGCCATGGCCGAAGAAGGCAGGCGCCGAGCCGATTCCGCCGAAGTTGCCGCAGCCGAGGACGAGGCGCGAGATCTCGATCCCGCTCGGGCCAAGCGCGCGCCTTTCCACGGGATGTAGGCTCGCATACGTGAGCACGACGCTCCTCGATGTCGAGGCCGTCCGCAGGCGGTTCTCATCTCTTCAGGGCGGGTTCGCGTTCTTCGACGCGCCCGGCGGCTCGCAGGTGCCGGACGAGGTCGGGGAGGCCATGGCCCGGACGCTCAGGGACGCGAGCGGCAACCTCGGGGCGCCCTACGAGACCGGGCGCCGCGTCGAGGCGATCCTCCACGGCGCGCGGGACGCCGCCGGCCGCTTCCTCGGCTGCGCCTCGGACGAGGTCGTCTTCGGGGCGAACATGACGACGCTCAACTTCACGCTGACGCGGACGGCGTCGCGCGACTGGCGCGAGGGCGACCGGATCCTCGCGACGCGCCTCGACCACGACGGCAACGTCGCGCCCTGGCTCGAGCTCGCGGCGGACAAGGGCCTCCACGTCGACCTCGTCGACGTGACACCGGAAGGGCGGCTCGACCTGGCCGACGTCGAGCGGAAGCTGACCGACCGCACGCGCGTCGTCTCCTTCCCCGCCGCGTCGAACGCGATCGGGACGATCACCGAGATCCGCGAGGTCTGCGCGCTGGCGCGCGACGCAGGCGCGCTCTCGTGGATCGACGCGGTGCACTACGCGGCCCACGAGCCGATCGACGTCGCGCAGTTCGGCTGCGACGTGCTGCTCTGCTCGCCGTACAAGTTCTGCGGGCCGCACCTCGGGCTCGCGTTCGGGCGAGCCGAGGTGCTCGAGTCGTGGCGCCCGTACAAGGCGCGACCCGCGCCGGGGACGCCGCTCGGGCGACGTTTCGAGACCGGCACCGCGCCGTTCGAGCTGCTTGCCGGGTTCGGGGCGACGATCGCGTACCTCGACTCGCTCGGCGGCCTGGAGCCGATCCGCGACTACGAGCGCGAGCTCGGCCGGCGCTTCGTCGACGGGCTACCGGAGGGCGTCCTCCTGTACGGCCCGCAGACGATGGAGGGCCGCGTGCCGACGTTCCTGCTCAACGTCGAGGGCGTCCCGGCGGCGACGGTGGCGACGACGCTAGCCGAGCGCGGCTACGGCGTCTGGGCGCACAACAACTGGTATTCGCTCGGCCTCTACCAGGGCCTCGGCTACGAGAAGGACGCGATTCGCGCCGGGATCATCCACTACAACACCGCCGAGGAGGTCGACGGCCTTCTCGCGGAGTTCGCCTCGCTCGCGCCGTAGCGCTACCCGACGACCGCCGCCCCTGCCGCGTCGAGGGCTCCGAGAACCGCATCGAGCGACCCGCGTGCGAGATCGAGCGTCTGTGCGACCGCCTCCGGCTCGCCGTGCGCATACAGGGTCGCCCGCGTCTCGTCCCTACGGATGTCGACGGAATACCAGTCGCTCACGCCCCAAGCACCGCCAGCTCTCAGCGCTGCGAAGAGGAGCCTGTACGGGAGATTCTCGCCCGCGTCGATCGGAATCCCAAGACTCGCGGCGTCTCGACCGGTGTAGGGAATCGCTCCCTGCTTCGCCCGGACGCGCTCGCCCGAACGCGGATCGACCGCCCATGCGACTCCGAGCCTCGACTGCCCCAGCCTTGCCGGAAGCGCCCGAACGCGGATCGCGGCTGTGGCCTTCGCCTCTCGGGCGACAAGCTGCTCGGCGTCGCTGAGAGCGAGGAGGTCGCTCCCTCCTCTGACGCCGGTTTGTAGCGGCGTCTCACCCTCGGCGATCGTCCGCGCGAGCAGCACGAGCTCGCCCAACCTCCCGACTGCTGCTCGTGCCTCGAGCGGAGCGCACTCGCCGCAAAGGCATCTTCGGAGGACGGCGAGGTCGGAAGCGACGCGATCGAGGTCGGCAGCAACGTCGATCTCGCCGCTCAGGCGCCGGCGTCCAGCCTCCGCCTCGACCAATCGAGCGTGCGCGCGCCGCTCCTCGTCGAGCTCGGCTTCACCGCCGGGACCCGACACTGCCGTCGTTCGTAGCTTCCTAGAGCGCGTCCGTCTGGAAGATCCCGAACGCCGGCCGCTGGGACCAGTCCGAGCGGAGCAGGCCGAACTTCGAGCCGCTCGAGTCCCAGAGGTTGAACTCGAGGAAGTTGCCGGCCCACGTGTAGGTCTTCCAGGCCTGCATCGCCTGGTCGAGCCGGCTTGCCTGCGTGGCCTCGTCGACCCAGTCCGGGACGGCGTTGCCGTACTCGGTCGCCCAGAGCTTCTTCGCTCCGTCTCCGTGCGAGGCCATGATCGAGGTGAGCGACGGAGTCGTCTGCGCCATCTGGCTCCACGCAGAGCAGACGTGGAAGTTGAGCCCGACGAAGCGCTCGTAGGGGTGATGGGACAGTGCGTCGAACTTGCCGCCGACGCCGTTCGCGTACATGCCCTCGAGGAAGTCGAGCGGGTCGTAGCCGGTCGGGTCCATTCCCGAGTCCGGCGTGCCGTCGCAGTTCGAGTCGTGGTAGCCGCCGTGCGGCGACATCACTCCCGCGAGGACGAAGGCCGCTGGATCGTTCGCGTGGATCGCCGTGTACGCCTGGCTGACGATCGCCGCGTATTGCGCCACGTTGGGCGTCGGCTTCCAGAACGCGGAGATGTTCGGCTCGTTCCAGATCTCGTAGAGGTGGACCCCGAGCGGACCAAAGTGCGCCGCGAGCCGGCCCGCGATGCTCGCGTAGTCGGCCGGGTTCGTCGGCGGGTACTTGTCGTCCATGAAGCCGCCGTTCGCCCAGGCCGGCGCGTAGCCGATCATCGCGACGACGCTGAGCCCACGCGCGGCGGCCTCGGTGACGAATGTGTCGAGGTAGCCGACGTTGAACGCTCCGGGAGTCGGCTCGATCACGCTCCACGCGAAGTCGCTCCGGACCCATTTCGCGTTCGTGCTCCGCATGTTGTCGAGCTCGCGCTGGCGCGTGGCGTCGTCCTCGTAGACGATGTTCGCGCCGGCCGCGATGCCGAAGCGCGCCTCGTCGCCGGTGACCTTGAGCGCCATCGCCGGGCTGGCCGAGGTACCGGCGCCGAATGGATTGCTCGCGCCGTCGGAGTAGGTGTCCGTGTTCCCCACCCGCGTGCCGGTCGAGTCCCAGTACGTGCGCGCGATCCGCGTCGTGGACCCGACGAGGTAGCCGAAGGCGATCTGCCCAGCCGGGATGGGCACCGAGTACGGGAAGGTGAACGCGACCCAGCCGGCCTGCTGCTTCGCCTGGATCGTGACCTCGTTCGAGGTTCCGAGCCGGTTGACCGGGTTGCCGCTGCCGTCGACCGTGTAGGCGATCGCACGGAGCTTCTGCGACCCGTGCGTGGCGCCCTTCCCGTCGAGGTAGATCTCGACCTTCACGAGGTTGCCTGCCTTCGGACTCGTGAGGATCGCGACGGCCTTTCGGTCGGCGTCCAACTGGACCGGGGCCGCGCCCGAGAGGGTCGTGGTGCCGAAGGTGAATTGAGCGGCGTGCGCTGGCCCGGCGGTCGCGAGGGCGACGACGACGGCGAGCAGGACCTTCTTCATGTTGTCTCCTTCGGCGCCTACTCCGGCAGGGTCGCCGTGCGGCGGCAAGTCAGCAGTTTGCGCGCCCGAGATTAACGGCTCCGCGAGCCCTTCGCGGCGAGGGCGATCCGCGGTTAGTCGGACTCGTTCGCGAGCTCGGTGAGCTCGGTCCGCACCTGCCAGAGCTCCGGAAAGAGCTTGTGCTTGATCAGCCCGCCGAGGAGCTCGACCGGCGTGCCCTGCGTGCCGATCGCCACCTCGCCGATCGAGCGCGTCACCACCTTGTAGTGCCGAAAGCGCCAGACCGTCACGCGCTCGTCCCATTCGGTCAGGAGCTCCGCGAGCTGGTAGAGCTGCTCGTGCTCCCGCCCACGGGTGTAGACCTCGATCAGCGACAGCCCGTGCTGGCGCCGGAGCTCCGAGAACGCCTGCCCGAGCGGCGGCGAAACGCGGCGCACCTCCCGGAAGCCGGGCGAGTCGAACCCGGAGCCGTGGCCGAGCACCTTCCGGATCTCGTGGTACTCCCACGGCGACATCTGCTCCAGGTGGTCGAGGAACGACGTGACGTACTTCATGCAGTCGTTCGCGCGCCGGAGCAGGCGGATCGCCGCGTCGAGGTCGCGCGCCTCGATCAGCCGGGTCGCCTCCTCGACCTCGAAGCACGCGAGCTTCAGCCACAGCTCCGACGACTGGTGCACGGTGAAGAAGAGGAGCTCGTCCCGGTGCACCATCTCGTCGGGCGTCTTCTGGAGGCTCAGCAGCGCGTCGGTGCGGAGGTAGCGCTCGTAGTCGCTCGCGCCCTCGCCCTCGAGGATCGGGGCAAACTCGTCGTCGGGAGCCGCAGGCTCGGCCACCCTCGGAGCATACGCGGCTATTCGGGCGAGATCGCCGCGAAGACGACGATGTTCGCCATCAGCCGCGGATGGAGCCGGCTGAAGCGGCTCGAGATGAAGTGGAGCTCCGGATCCGCGAAGCCGTCGAGGAGCGACAGGAGCGCGCTCGGCGAGTAGAGGTGCAGGTGGGTCGGGTTGTCCTCGGGCTCGCGCCCGAGCAAGAAGCGGAGCCGGTTCTTCAGCCGGAACCCGTTCGGAACCGAGCCGACGAGCCTGCCGCCCGGCCGGAGCACGCGGCGCACCTCCCGCAGCAGCGCGGCCGGGTCGCGCACGTGCTCGAGCAGCTCGCCGGCGACCACGACGTCGAACTCCCAGTCGTCGAACGGAAGGAGCTGCTCGACGTCGGCCCAGCAGGTCGCGATCCCCCGCCGCGCCGCCTCGCGCAGCGCGCGCCGGTCGACGTCGACGCCGATCACCTCGTTTCCGGCGAGGTACGCCTGGGTCAGCGCGCCCGAGCGGCAGCCGAGGTCGAGGACGCGCTTCCCCGGGCCGCCGACGTACCGCTTGAAGAGCGCCGCTCGCTCCTCACCGCCGTAGACGAAGTCGGACGCAGCGCGTTCGTATTGATGCTCGTGGTAGCGCTCGCTCAGCTCCTCGAGCGGCGTCGGCCGCTCGGCTGTGCGAGTTGAAACAAGGTGAGACCTGACGCCAGGCAGGTAATCGATTGAAGCTGCCGCACTCGCGATCTGTCAAACCGACTACCGATCGTCTAGGCCGAAGATCTTCATCGGCAGGCCGGCGAGCGGCTCGCCGCCGTCGGCCGTCACGAGCCACGTGTCCTGCATGTAGAGGCAGTCGCGGCCGTTCTCCGCGATTGCGTGCGGGTGCATCGAGAAGACCATGTTCTCGCGCAGCTCCGTCTCGACGCCCTCGCCGATCTTCGGGAACTCGATCATGGTCATCCCGATCGAGTGGCCGGTGACGTGACCGAGGTGGTAGCCGCGGTCGGTGAATCCTTTCGACACCGCCCGGTGCGCGTCGTGTGCGGTGGCGCCTGGCCGTAGCGCCGAGCGCGCGGCCTCGAAGTACTCGCCGTAGGCCTCGAGCATCCGCGCCACCTCGCCGTTCGGCGTCCCGATCGCGCGCGAGACCTCGACCCAGTGGCCGCCCGGCCCGGCGATCTCGAGCGACGGGATGCAGAAGTCGCCGAGGATCGTGTCGCCGCGCGCGATCGCGAACTCGGCGCCGACGAGCACCATGTTCATCGTCAGCCGCCCGCAGCCGCGCTCGACGAAGAGCTCCTCAGCAGGGGCGAGCGCCTCGGCGGCGCTCCGCCCGGGAGCGTAGGCGCCGAGGAACGCCCAGAACCCGTCGGTGTTGATCCGGACGCTCTCGCGAACCGATTCGAGCTCGGCCTCGCTCTTCACGGCGCGCGCGAGGTCGAAGCCGACGTCCCACGGGACGAGCTCGCACGCGTCCTCCAGGGCCGCGTAGTCCCGAACCGCCATCACGTAGTCGAGCCCGTAGACGCCGACGCGCTGGCCACGAAGCCGCTGCGCGAGCCATTCGCCCGGCCGGTCGGGGAAGACCTGCTCCTCGATCCACGTCGTGCCGTGCTCGCCGACGTAGCGCGCCTCGGCCGGAAACACGATCGACGGCTCGCCCTCCCGTGGCAGCAGCACGTACGCGTACCGATGGACGATCTGGAAGCCGGACATGTACGTCACGGCCCCCTCGAAGCCGGTGTACTCGCTGCCGCAGACGAGCGCGGCGTCGAGCCCGTCCTGCTCGAGCGCGGCGCGGACGTTCGCGTACCGCCGCGCTACGTCGTCCACGCCCGCTCCACCCCCTTCACGAGTGCGAGTATCGCCTCGTTGAGCGGCGTCGGCACGCCGTGCTCTCGGCCGAAGCGGACGATGCCGCCGTTCAGGTAGTCGATCTCGGTCTGCCGCCGCGCCTCCACGTCCTGGAGCATCGAGGCCTTGTGGTCGTAGGCAACCTCCGGACGAGCCGCGTGGTCGATCAGGTCCTCGGGGTCGGCGTCGAGCTCGATTCCCTGCGCGGCCGCGACCGCCTTGCCCTCGTCGACGAGACCGGTCACGAGCCGTCGGAGCGCCGGGTCCTCGCAGACGCGACCGTGCGTCAGGCCGGTGAGTGCGCCGACCGGGTTCGTCGCCGCGTTGAAGATCACCTTGCGCCACTGGGGACCGCGGGCGTCGCGCACCGCCGTCGTCGGCATCCCCGCGCGCGTGCAGGCGTCCGCGAGCCGCTCGACTTCCTCGAACGCGGCCGGGCTCGGCTCGAACGGGCCGATCGTCGTGTCGCCCTTCACGTCCCACTGGACGTGTCCCGGCTCGACGATCCGCCCGGCCGGGAACGTCGTCCCGCGGATCACCTGCTCGACGTGCTCCGCGATCGCCTCCTCGTTCCCGAGGCCGTTCTGGACGGAGCCGACGCAGCCGTCAGCGAACGCGTGCGCGGTCGCCGCGATCGCCGAGCCGGTGTGCATCGACTTCGTCGCGACGATCCCGAAGTCGCACGGCGGCAGCTCGCCCGCTACGGAGGTCGCACGCACGCGCCCGACGACGTCGCCCGCCCCGGAGAGCCGCAGCCCGTGCGCGTTGATCGCGTCGACGTGCTCCCGCGCGAGGTCGTACGCCCAGACCTCGACGTCGTCGAGCTGCGCGAGGTTCGCCGCGAAGAGCGACCCGACCGCGCCGCAGCCGACGACGCAGATCCTCACCGGCGCGGCAGCCTCAGCTCGCGGCCGCCCGTCAGCCCGGATGGCCTCAGGATCAGCACGAGCGCCATGATCGCCGAGAGGATGACGAGGCGGGTCCCGCTCGGCAGGTCGAGCTTGAACCCGACGTGGATTCCCTGCTCGGCCTGGCTGAGGAACGAGTCGAGCCCGCTGACCGCCAGCGCGCCCACGACGGCGCCCCACAGGCTCGTGAGCCCGCCGACGACGAGCATCGCGAGGGTCAGGAACGTGAGCTCGAGGTAGACCTGCTCGGTCGTGATCGAGCCGATCTGGTGGACGAGCAGCCCGCCGGCGAAGCCCGCCATCGCGCCCGAGAGCGTGAAGGCGGCGAGGCGCTGGCGGTGGATGTCGACGCCGGCCCCTCGCGCAGCGGCCGGATCCTCCCGCGACGCGCGGAGCAACCGCCCGAGCCGGCTTCGCTGATAGGCGAACGCGACCGCAATCGCGACGAGGGCGCCGAGCGTCGCCTGAAGCGGTCCGGTCGTCTCGGGCACGAGCGGCAGCGTCGTCGCGCCCGGGCCGATCTTCGTCCACTCGCGAAGCACGTTGTGCGTGATCTCGAGCACGGCGAACGTCGCGATCCCTGCTGCGAGGCCCGAGAGGCGCATCAGCGGCAGCCCGACGACGAACGCAAAGACGCCGCCGACGGCCGCCGCGAGGAGGAGCGACGGCACGTTCCCGACCGTGTGGTCCTTGAGGAGCGGGAAGAGGTCGGTCAACACGCTCTTCTTCGAGTCGAGCGGGACCGTGAGGACGCCGGCCGCGAAGGCGCCGACCGCGACGAAGCTGATCTGCCCGAACGAGAGGACGCCCGAGATCCCGACGAAGACGTAGATCGCGACGACGATCGCGACCCGGACGAGCGCCTGGAGGAAGTAGATCTCGTTCGCGTTGGACGCGGCGGTCGAGACCACGCCCACGGCGACCACCAGCAACGCAGGGCCGAGCAGCTCGACAAGGGAGTCGAGCCGCCGCGTCACACCCGCTCCACTGCCGCGCGGCGGCCCCACGCGAACAGCCCGGCCGGCCGCAGCAGCAACACGAGGATCACCAGCGCGAACACAGCGGTCGGCAGGTAGACGGTCTTGTCCGTCGGCAGGACGCCGTTGATCACTCCGGAGGCGAAGCCGATCGCAAAGCCGCCGAGCGTCGCTGTCCACAGCCGGTCGATGCCCCCGACGACGACGCCGACGAGCACGACGATCGTGTCCCGAAGCGCGAAGTCGGGTTGGACGAACGGGCTCTGGACGGTGAGCAGGACGGCGACGATCGCGGCCAGGACGCCTGAGAGGAAGACGGCGAACGCGATCACGCGGTTGGCGCGGACGCCGAGCAGGCGGGCAGTCCGGAAGTCGCTCGCGGCCGCGCGCGTATGCAGGCCGATCGTCGTCCGCGTCAGCAGCAGAACGAGCAGTCCGAGCGCGACGAGCGCGACGATGACCGCGACGATCGTCACCTTCCGGATGTCGACGCCGCCGACGGTGATCGCCTGGTTCAGCGGCGCGATGGACGCCGCCACCTCCCCCAGCTGTCCGTTGCGGAGATCGACGATCAGCGCAATCGCCTGGAGCAGGAACGCCACCGCGAAGGTGGTCACGAGCATCACAGCCGGCGACTCTCCCCGGAGTGGCCGGAAGACGGCCAGGTCCATCGCCAGCGACAGGGCGACGACGACGGCGAAGCACGTTAGGACGCTGAGGGCGACGGGCCAGTCGGACGTGAAGGCGAGCGTGTACGCGCCCGCCATCACGAGCTGGCCGTAAGCGAAGTTGACGAGCCGGAGGACGCCGAAGACGAGCCCGATCCCGACCGCCATCAGCGCGTAGATCGCTCCGAGCCCGAGCGCGTCGGAGAGCGTGGAGACGTCGAGGGTCGCGAGAACGTTCACGCGGAGAGGTAGGCGGCCACGATCTTGTCGGTGTCGTCCGCGTCGGCCGGGCCGAGCGTCATCCGCAGGAGCCCGCCGACGAGCACGTGCGTCCGGTCGGCCAGCGCGACGGTGCGCTGCGCGCGCTGCTCGACGAGGAGGATCGTCACGCCGCGCTCGCGGATCTCGCCGAGCGCCGCGAAGACGCCGTCGACGGCCGTCGGCGCGAGGCCGAGCGACGGCTCGTCGAGCAGCAGCACGTCGGGCTCTCCGACGAGCGCACGGCCGATCGCGAGCTGC
>DASUZD010000285.1:0-29679 GCA_036377055.1 Gaiellaceae bacterium
GAGCGCGTCGTCGGCATGCACTTCTTCAATCCCGTCGCGCTGATGCCCCTGCTCGAGATCGTGAAGGCCGAGCAGACGGGGCCCGAGGCGCTCGCGGCGGCTTGGGAGACCGGGAAGAAGCTGCGCAAGCGGATGGTGGTCGTCGCCGACGCGCCGGGATTCGTCGTCAACCGCGTCCTGACCCGGATGACGCGCGTGATCATGGATGCGCTCGAGCACGGCAACACCGTCGAGGAGGTCGACGAGGCGGTCCTCTCGCTCGGCATGCCGATGGCGCCGTCGATCCTGCTCGCGATGGTCGGGCCACGGGTCGCGAACCACGTGCTCGAGACGATGCACGTCGCCTTCCCGGAACGGTTCCCGCTCTCTCCGACGCTGCGGAACTACGCCGAAGGCAACGACCAGATCGCCGTGGTCGAGCACGCGCCGCGGAGCCGCGAGCAGATCGTCGCGGACGTGCTCGAGGCCGTCGCCGACGAAATCCACCACCTGCTCGACGAGGGCGTCGTCGCGGAGGCCGCGGACGTCGACACTGCGCTCCTCCTCGGCGCCGGCTGGCCCTTCTTCCTCGGCGGGATCACGAAGCACCTCGACCAGACCGGCGTGTCGGAGCGGCTGTTCGGCCGGCCGTTGGCCGAGGCCGGGTCAGCCGCGGGAGTACGCTAGCCCGCGATGGCGAGCGACGACTGGCGAATCCGGATCGAGCTGCACGTGCCGGAGCACGCGCAGGGGCTCCTCGGGCGGTTGGGGTTCGAGCTCGACGCGGAGGCGAACGAGCTGGCGCGGGCGCTCGAGGGTCGTCACCTCGTCGTCTCGCACGACGGCAACGAGGTCTTCGTCTACGCGTCGACCGGCTTCGAGGCCGATCACGCGCGCCGGATCGTGGAGACCGAGCTGGCGGCGGAAGGACTCGGCGCGGCCGTCGGGCCGGTCGAGCACTGGCTGCACGACGAGGAGCGGTGGGACGACGAGCCGCCCGGCCCGACGCCGGAGGAGGAGATCCTCGCCGAGGGGCGCGCGCCGTGGGAGGTGCGCGTCGAGTGCGCGTCGCGCGAGGAGGCCGAGGAGCTCGCGACGCGCCTCGAGGCGGAGGGGTACGGCGTGGCCCGCCGGTTCCGCTTCGTGATCGCGGGGACGGCGACGCGCCAGGAAGCCGAGGAGCTCGCCACGCGCCTTCATGGCGAGGTGGAGGCGAGCTCGCAGCTCGTGTGGGAGTCGGTGCCGCAGAACCCGTTCATCATCTTCGGCGGCATGGGCGGCACCGGCACTCCGCTCTGACGCTGTGACGCCCTCACGCGCCGGCCCCGAGCGCGCCCTCGGGATCGTTCGTCGCCTTTTCGGCACGAAGGACATCTGGCGCGTTGGGCTGGCCGGGCGTTACGCTCGCGCGTGAGCAGGGGGAGGGTCGGGACCCGAAGTTACTCGCGCGCGTGTTCAAAGAAGAGGTCGGTGCTGAACGACATCGACCGTACAGGGACCCCGGTCCGACGCCGATAAGGGCTATACTCGCCTAGCGACGCTCGCCCTGGGGAATCGACGAGCGTTCCACCTCATTGACTCTTGCAGCACGGACGGTGTGCTGCACGGATGCAGAAAGCGACAGAGCAGCCGACGACAGCGCCGGAGGCGGCGAACGGCCTAGTTGCCGCCGCCCTTCGCGCCGAAGCCTGGGCCGGAGAGGCGTTTCTCCACCCGGACGAAGAGCCCGCGGAGGCTCTCGGTCCCGGCACCGCGCGCAGGCGCGCCCTCGACGACGCCCTCGCCGAGATCGAGGCGGGGCGACGCGTGCCGTCCTCGACCTGGAAGGTGCGCTATGGGCTGATGCTTGGCCTCGAGCGGGTACTGTCGGAGCACCCGCCGCGGCTCGCGTCCGGGACTGAGCTTCGGCGCCACCAGATCGACGCGCTCGCCGGCATGCTGACCGAGCTGATCGCGGCCGTCCAGTCGGACGAGTGGACGAACGGGAACGGCAACGGGGCGCTGCTCGAGGAGGTCGTCGACGCCGACGAGGACGACGAGGAGCCGGACGAGACCTCCGAGGAGGACGTCCTCGACGAGCTGCCGCCAACCGACGAGCCCGATCCCGGCGCCATTCGCCGCTACCGCTTCCGCCACCCGACCGCCTCCGGCAAGACAATCGCCGCGGCCGGGTTCGTCGAGGCCGCACGGACGCTCGGCGTGCTCATCCTCACGCATCGGCGCTTGCTCGTTTCCCAGTTCAGGCGCGACCTCACCGACGAGGGTTACGGCGACCGGTTCTCCGATCCGATCGAGAAGGGCCGGGAGCCGCTCCGAGGCAACCCGCTTACGATCCAGACGTACGCCTGGTTCGCGCGCCACGTCGGCAGCCTGAGCCGCGAGGCCTACCAGCTCGTGATCTGCGACGAGGCGCACACGGCGCTCGGCGAGAAGACGAGCGCGGCGATCCGCAGCTTCCCCGAGCCGCTCTACATCGGGATGACCGCCACCGAGCAGCTGATCGCCAAGCAGGTCTCCGACGTCTTCCCCGCCTCGGTCGACGACCTTCCGCTCCAGGACGCCGCCCGTCGTGGGCTGATCGCACCGCTTCGCTGCCTGCGCGTACCGCCGGTCGCGGCGATCAACTCGGTGCCGATCGTCGGCGGCGACTTCGACCAGGAGATCCTCGCCAAGACCCTCGACCACCAGGCTCTGAACCAGGCGGCGGCGAGCCTCTACCGCGACCGCTTCGACAACACGCCGGGAATCGTGTACGCCGCGGGCGTCGACCACGCCTACAACCTCGCGCAGGAGTTCCGGGCCGCCGGTCTCAAGGCGGAGGCCGTCAGCGGGCGCACCCCGCCCGTCCGACTCGCGGAGACGCTCGCCGGCTACGAGCGCGGCGAGATCAACGTCCTGATCAACGCGATGCTGCTCGCCGAGGGGTGGAACTCGCCGCGCGCGACCGTCTGCATGCACCTCGCTCCGACGGCCAGCCGGCGCGTCTACCAGCAGCGCATCGGCCGGATCATGCGGACGCACCCGCGGAAGGAAGCCGGCGTCGTCGTCGACTTCGTCACGAAGGCGGCGACCCACAACGAGCGCGTCGTCTCGCTCCACTCGCTGCTCGACGCCGACTTCTACCGCGAGGGCGCCCGGGTCACCCCTGCGCCGCGCCGCAGGGTGCAGCGCCGCGCGCGCCGCCGCCTCACACCGGCGCCCTGGCTCGTGCCGGTCACGCCGGACGTCCAGCGGCGCCTGTCGGTGATCGCGCGCGAGTGGCAGCGGATCGACCCGAAGTTCCTCGACGAGGACGAGCAGCGCTTCTGGGCGACGATCGCCGGCCGGCAGATCCGCTTCGACGAGCGCGCCGAGTTCGCGCGGAAGCTCACCGACCGCGGCGCGTCGAAGGCCTGCCTCGAGCAGTTCCTCACGACCTGCGCCGCCGAGAACCCGAACCGCAGGCTCCGGATGACGGCGCTCTCGGACCGCGTCTCGATGACCGTCGAGCGCGCCGACTTCGACGACCTCGTCACGCTCGTCACGCAGGCGCCCACGTGGGAGAAGGACCGGCTCCAGGGCGTCCGGATCCTCCTGAGAGCACTCGCCGAGGGCAAGGCCGACGCGCCGGACCAGATCCTCGCCCGCTGGACATGGCGGCTGGCGCGGGCGACGCGGAAGGTGCAGGACCGGCGCGCGAGCGCCGAGTACCCAGAGGCGAAGCGGCTCCTGGGCGCGCTCGCGAACTCGCGTGGGCACCGGCACGAGGAGAACGCGGCGAAGCTCGTCAACACGGCGCTCGAGCTGCCGGTCGAGGTCGGCGTCGCCCTTCTGGCCTCGGCCGAGGGCTACACGCCGCGCGCGAACCAGCTCCTCGAGGCGGCACGGGAGCGAATCGCGACGCTGCCGGAGATCGCCCAGGCGCTCGCGGAGAACCTGCCCGCGCCGAAGGCGCAGCCGTCGCGGTCGCGCCGCCGGCGCCGCAGGAAGCGCAAGGGCGGCGGCCAGAACGGCGCCCAGACGCAGCAGCAACCGCAACAGAACGGGAGCGACCCTGCGGCGGGGGCGACGGAGGGAAGCGAGCCGGCGCCCAAGCCGCGACGCCGGCGACGCCGGCCGCGTTCCGGCGCCGCCGCGGACACACCCGCCGAGGCGCCCGAGGCCGCGTCGGAAGCCGCTCCCGAGGCCGCAGCGTAAGCATTTCGCAAGACTTCGCGAGCTACCGTTAGCGGCTGATGATCGTCCTGCTCGGGATCGCGTTCCTCGCGGGGATCGTCACCGCGTTCACTCCCTGCATCCTCCCCGTCCTCCCTATCATGCTCGCGGGCGGCGCGAGCGGCGGCCGCCGGAAGCCGTACGCGATCATCGCCGGACTCGTCGCGAGCTTCACGGTCTTCACGCTCTTCGCGACGTGGCTCCTCGACCTGCTGCACCTGCCGGCGGACACGCTGAGGAACGTCGCGATCGGCCTTCTCTTCCTCGTCGCGCTCACGCTTCTCGTGCCTCAGCTCGCCGCGCTGGCCGAGCGGCCCTTCCTCTTCCTGACGCGGCGCCGCGCCGGCGACCTCGGGGGCGGCTTCGTCCTCGGCGTCAGCCTCGGCCTCGTCTTCGTCCCGTGCGCAGGACCGATCCTCGGGGCGGTCGCGTCGGTCGCGGGGACACATCGGGTCGGCGCGGAAGCCGTCGCGGTCACGCTCGCCTACGCACTCGGCGCGGCGATCCCACTCGTGCTTCTCGCGCACGGCGGCCGGCAGACGGCGATTCGCTTCCGGGCGCACGGGAACACGGTCCGCCTCGCGGTGGGAGTCGTGATGGCGGCCGGCGCCGTCGCAATCCTGACCAACAGGGACGAGACGGTCCAGAAGAAGTTCGGCGGCTACGCCACCTCCTTCGAAAAATGGCTCGTCGGGTCGTCGGGGGCCGACCGCGAGCTCACAAGGCTCCAAGGCAGCGAGGGCCGTCTCGCCGCGGCGAGGATCGCGAACTACGGCCCCGCGCCGGAGTTCCGGGGAATCTCCACCTGGCTGAACACCCCTGCCGGCCGGCCGCTCTCGCTCGCGTCGCTCCGCGGGAAGGTCGTGCTGGTCGACTTCTGGACGTACTCGTGCATCAACTGCCTGCGCACGCTGCCGCATCTCGAGGCGTGGGACCGCGCGTACCGGAAGGACGGCCTCGTGATCGTCGGCGTACACACGCCCGAGTTCGCGTTCGAGCACGTTGTCTCGAACGTGCGCGGTGCAGCGCAGCGGCTCGGCGTTCGCTACCCGATCGCGATCGACAACCGGTACGGAACGTGGGAGGCGTACGGCAATCAGTACTGGCCCGCGGAGTACCTGATCGATCGCACCGGCCACGTCCGGCACGCCCACTTCGGCGAGGGCGAGTACTCCCGGACGGAGCAGCTGATCCGCCAGCTCCTGGCGCCCCGGACCGCCGAGCTCGCAGCGGCGACGCGCGAGCGCGACACGACGCCGACCGACATCACGACGCCCGAGTCGTACCTCGGCTACCGGCGGCTCGACCGCTACGTCGGCTCGCCGCTCGTTCGCGATCGCGAGGCGTCGTACCGGTTCCCCAAGCACATCGGGGCGAACGAGCTCGCCTACGCCGGCCGGTGGCGCGTCGAGGGCGAGCGCATCGTCGCCGGCCGCGGCGCGCGGCTCCGTCTCCGCTACCAGGCGCGCAACGTCTACCTCGTGCTTGCCGGGAATGGCCATGTCCAGACGAGTCTCGACGGCCGGCCCGCGCGTACCGTCGTCGTGAACGGCGACCGGCTCTACACGCTCGTGTCAGACCCGGAGGAGCACGAGAAGCTCCTCGAGCTCCGCTTCAGCCCCGGGCTCGCGGCCTACGCGTTCACCTTCGGGTAGCTACTGCGCCGAAGGGCCGGGGTCGGCGGGCGGCCCGCCGTCCTCCTCGTCGCGCTCGCGCAAGAAGCGCGTCAGCTCCGCGGCGAGCGTCTCGCCGGAAGGGATATCGATCTCGTTCCCGAGCTCGTCGCTTCGCTGCTCCAACTGCTCCACGTAGGCCGCCGTCTCGGCGTCGCTGGAGACGGCCTCGGTCACCTGCTCGGTGTAGGTGTCGACGGCCGTCTCGAGCTCCGTCGTGTCGACCGTGGTGCCGAGCAGGCTCGCGAGCCGCTCGCAGAGCGCGAGGGCCGCCCGCGGGCTCGGCGCCAGCGAGACGTAGTGCGGCACGGCGGCCCACAGGCTGACGGAGTCGAGCCCCGCGCGCCGACAAGCGTCGTGGAGCACGCCGACGATTCCCGTCGGGCCCTCGTAGCGCGAGTTCGCGAGGCCGTACTCGTCGATCAGGCGCTGGTCGGTCGCGCTCCCGGTCACCGGCGCCGGCCGCGTGTGCGGGACGTCGGCCAGCAGCGAGCCGAGCGTGACGGCGAGCTCGACGCCCAGGTCGCGGGCCAGCCCGACGATCACGTCGCAAAACGTCCGCCAGTGCATGTTCGGCTCGATTCCGAGCAGGAGCACGACGTCCCGCTCCTGGCCCGGGACCGCCGCGTGGTAGAAGACCGTCTCCGGCCAGTCGATCTTCCGCGTCATCCCCTCGACGAGCGAAACGTGCGGCCGGCTGACCTGAAAGTCGAAGAACTCCTCGGGGTCGATGTCCGCGAACCGGTCCGCCTGCCACGCCTTCGCGAGGTAGCCGGCTGCGAGCGACGCACCCTGGCCGCCGTCGTTCCATCCGCGAAACGCCGCCACCAGCACCGGCCGCTTCAGCTCCGGCCGCTCGGTCATCCGGATGGCGTCGGTCATGCCGCGAGTCTACGCGCGGCTCGGGGCGAGCGACGCAAGCGGGCGGCGGATCAGCGTCACGAGCGTCACCGTCCATGCCCAGACGGCCGCTGCGAGCGTGACGTGGACCAGCACGAGCCACCACGGAAGATGCGTCCGGTACTGGAGCTCGCCGAGGCCCATCTGGACGAGGACGAGCGCGACGAGCCCCGCCGCGAGCCGGAAAAGGCGCGGCGCGCGGTCGCGCTGCGCGGCGAGGTAGCCGAGGCCGAAGACGAGGGAGAGGCCAAAGACGGCGACCGCGCCCGCGTGGACTACGAGCATCACGTCGAGCCTGCCGAACCGGACGACGCGCTCGCCGCCGGAGTGCGGCCCGGCGGCGGTCGCGAACGTTCCCGAGACGACGAGCGCGAACGCCGCCGCGGCGAGCACCGGCGAGAACCGTCTCAGCTCCTCGCTCACGAGCGGCCGAACGTGGCCAACCTCGAGCGCGATCGCCTCGAGGGCGACGACCACGGCGGCGCCGAGAATCGCGATCGAGAGGAGCAGGTGCGGGATCACCGCGAGCGGGTGCAGGTGGACGTAGACGGCAAGCGCGCCGAGCGGAGCCTGGAGCACGGCGCCAAGGAAGACCGCGAGCGCCGATCGCGGGACCCACCGAGGAAGCGCCCGTACACGCATCGAGGCGAGCCACAGGACCAGCGCGATCGCGATCGTCACGCCGCCGACGAGGCGGTTCGAGAACTCGACGTACGAGTGATAGTTCTTCTCCGGGAACGGATGCCCCGGCTGGCAGCCGGGCCAGTGCTCACAGCCGAGGCCGGAGCGGGTCAAGCGGACCGTCGCGCCCGTCGCGACGATCACGAAGAGCGCGCCGACAGCCGCGAAGGACAGCCTCCGGAAGAGCCGCGGCGAGACCTCGAGCGCGCGAGCGCGCGCGACCGCCGCGGAGGCGGCGATCACGCGAGGACGACTCCGGAGCCCGCTTCGACGGAGCCGACGCGCGTCAGGAAGAGGCCCGCGCGCTCGAACTCCCCTATGAGCGCGTGTCCTTTGTCGGTCGGAAGCGAGATCAAGAGGCCGCCGGCCGTCTGCGGGTCGTAGCCGAGCGCGACGATCGCCTCGTCGGCGCCGTCTCGCGCGAGGTGTGGGCCGGCGAACGCTTCGTTTCGCCGGTGCCCACCGGTGCGCGTGCCGGCGCGGGCGGCCTCGAGGGCGCCGTCGAGCGCAGGCAGCCGCTCCGCGTCCAGCCGGATCCGGACGCCGCTGCGATCCGCGACCTCGTGCGCGTGGCCGAAGAGACCGAACCCGGTCACGTCGGTGACGCTGTTCGGCCGAAACGGCCGCAGCACGTCGGCCGCCGCGCGGTTGAGCGTCCGCATCAGCGCGATCGCGGCCTCGCCTGCCGAGGCGTCGAGTAGCCCGTCCTTCACCGCGGTGAGGACGAGGCCGGTGCCGAGGGGCTTCGTGAGGAAGAGCGCGTCTCCCGGCCGCGCGCCCGACTTCGGCCAGAGCCCGTTCGGATGCGCGGTGCCGACGACCGCGAGCCCGTACTTCGGCTCGTCGTCGCGAATGGTGTGGCCGCCCGCGAGCAGCGCGCCCGCCGCCCGCACCTGCACTTCGGCGGCGGCGAAGATCTCCGCGATCAGCTCGACCGGCAGGTCCTCCGGAAACGCGGCGATCGAGAGCGCAACGAGCGGCTGCCCGCCCATCGCGAAGACGTCGTTCAGCGCGTTCGTGGCGGCGATCGCGCCGTAATCGGCCGCGCCGTCGACGAGTGGTGGAAAGAAGTCGAGCGTGAACACGATCGCGCGCTCGTCGTCCAGCCGATAGACCGCCGCGTCGTCGGCCGGCGAGAGCCCGATCAGGAGGTCCTCGGCCTCGGCCGGCACGAGGCCCGCGAGGAGCCGCTCGAGCTCGGCGGCCGGATACTTCGCCGCGCACCCGCCGCAGGTGGTCAGATCCGTGAGCTTTACCTGCGCAGGAGCGGTTTCCACGCCGCCAATCTACCCCGCACGGATACCCGGCGGCGGCGGCCGAAGCCGCCGCCGCCTGAGGGGAGAGGAGGAGCCTTTTTAGGATCCCCCGGCGTGCAGTTCGCGGCGGGCCGCGATTGACCTGCCTGGCTAGGTCGTCTTTTCGATCGGCACGTCGACGAGGTTTCCCCACTCTGTCCACGAGCCGTCGTAGTTTCGGACGTGCTGGTAGCCGAGCAGCTCGCGGAGCACGAACCACGTGTGGGCGCTTCGCTCGCCGATCCGGCAATACGCCGTGATCGCCTTTCCGGGCGTGATGCCCTTCGACTCGTAGAGCTCGCGCAGCTCGTCGGCCGACTTGAACGTGCCGTCGTCGCGGACCGCCTGCGCCCACGGGATCGACTTCGCGGTCGGGATGTGGCCGGCGCGCTGCGCGCCCTCCTGCTCGTACCCCGGCGGCGCGATCAGCTCGCCGCTGTACTCCTGCGGGCTGCGAACGTCGACGAGCGCCTTCGTGTCGTCGCCGATGCCCTGCCTCACGGCGTCGCGGTAAGCGCGAATCGTCTCGTCGCGATCGGCCGCGCGATACGTCGTCGGGGCGCGCGACGGCACGTCCGTCGTCAGCTCGCGCCCCTCGTCGATCCACTTCTGCCGCCCGCCGTCCAGGATGCGCACGTCCTGATGGCCGTAGGTCTTCAAGTACCAGTACGCGTACGCCGCGAACCAGTTGTTCCGGTCGCCGTAGAGGACGACGGTCGTCGTGTTCGAAATCCCGAGCCGCCCCAGGAGCTGCTCGAACTGCTCCTTCTCGATCAGGTCGCGCTCGATCGGGTCCTGGAGGTCCTCGCGCCAGTGCAGCTTGACCGCGCCGGCGACGTGGCCTTCCTCGTAGAGCGCGGGATTCTCGTCGACCTCCGCCGCGACCACGTTGTCGTCGTTCAGATGCTCCGCCAGCCAGTCCGTCGAGACGAGCACCGGCTTCGCATAAGCCCCGTTCTCGGCCATGCCTCCTCCTATTCCTTTCTTTTTTGAAGTAATACCTTACAGCTCACCGGGAGTCCGGACGATCTTCCAGACCATGTAGAGCCCTAGGAGCGCTGCGACTGCAAAGCCGGCGCCGGCGAGCCAGCGGAGGTCGTGGACGCGAGCGATCAGCGCCGAGGCGATCAGCACGCCGACGACGATCAGCGCGGCGCCGACTCGGTTCGCGGCTGAGCGGACGAGGTGCTCGAGCCCGTCGAGACCGGTCGGAGCGACGCCCACCTTCAGCGTTCCCGTCTCCAGCCGGTCGACGACGTGGGTCACGCGCCGCGGGAGTTGCGCAACCGCCTCGAGCTGCGTGAACACGTAGCTTAGGAGTGCGTTCGGCTCGAGCCGGCGCTCCGCTTCGCCGAGCACGACCTCCAGCGCGTCGTCCTCGACCAGCTCGATCGGGTCGAGCAGGGGGTCGAGCGTCCGCGCGATCGAGTCGGCCTGCGAGAGCGTCTTCCCGACGAGCGCGAACGTCGTCGGCAGCCGGATCTCGTAGCGGAGCGCGATCCGCTGGAGGTCGGCGAGCGCCTCGCCGGCGCGGATCTCGGCGAGCGGCCGCCAGTGGTAGCGCGGCAGCTTGCGCCGAAGCTCGTGCCTGAAGCCGGGCTCGTCGGAGTCGACGGTCGTGAGCGAGAGCGCGAGGATCAGGTCTGCGACGCCGTCGGCGCGGTTCTGCGCCATCGCGAGCAGGAGGAGCGCGAGGTTCCGGCGAGTGTCGTCGGCGAGCCGCCCGAGGAGGCCGAAGTCGAGCAACGCCAGCCGGCCGTCCTCGGTCAGGAGCACGTTCCCGCGGTGAGGATCCGCGTGGTAGACGCCGGCCGACGTGACCTGGTGCACGTACGCGCGGAAGAACGTGCGCGCCAGCTCGCTCGCCCGCTCCTGCGGGAGTCCGTGGTCGGCGCCGACCTTCCGGCCGTGGATCCGCTCCAGCACGAGCACGCGCTCGGTCACGTGCGGCCGGACGACCTGAGGCACGACGAGGTCGTCGTACTCTCCGAGAAGGCGCGCGACGAGCTCTGCGTTGTGCGCCTCCTCGAGGAAGTCGAGCTCCGCGCGCAGGTGCGTCTCTAGCTCGTCGGTCAGCGCGGCGATCTGGAGGAGCTGAGCGGCCTCGGACCGGCGCTCGAGGAGCGAGGCCGTCGAACGGAGCACGTCGAGGTCGAGCTCGACCTGCTCGACGACGCCCGGACGGCGCACCTTGACGACGACCTCACGACCGGTCGCGAGCAGCGCCGCGTGGATCTGCGCGATCGAGGCGGCGGCGAGCGGCTCCGGGTCGATGCTCGCGAACACGCCCTCGCCGAGGTCATCGCGAATCACGGGCTCGAGCTCGGCGAACGGGACGGGCGGGACCTCGTCGACGAGCTTCCCCAGCTCTTCGATGTAGACGTCGGGCAGGAGATCCGGCCGCGAGGAGAGCAGCTGGCCGAGCTTCACGTAGGTCGTGCCGAGCTCCTCGAGCGCGAGCCGGAACTCACGCGCGCCTTCGCGCGTGGCGGGCCTCTGTCCGACGACTCCGATCTCGCGCAGGACGCGGAGCAGGCCGCCGCGGCGCGCTACTCGCCCGACATGGAGCGCGCGCTTCGCGCGCTGGATCCTGGCGCCCACGGCGGGATCATGGCAGCCGACTCCTCACGGCTGCGGTGAGCTCGGGCACCGAGACCGCCCCTTCGAACTTCGCCTTGATGCGACCGTCAGCGCCGACGAGGAACACCCACGGCTCCGTCGGCAGGCGCCACTGCCGCACCCACTCGTTCCGCCCGAGCGACGGGTCGTTGTCCTTGTAGATCTCGACGTGGATGAAGCGGATGCCGCGGCCGTGGATGCGCCGGCTCACGGCCTGCACGACGTCGACGACCGGGCCGCACGTCCGGCTCGTGCAGAACTTCGGCGTCGCGAAGACGACCACGAACGGCTTGTGCGCCGTGAGGCTCTGCGCGACGGAGTAGCGGAGAAGCGCGCGGTCCGGCGGGACGCTCGTCGTGAGGCGCGCGAGATCTCCGTGCGCGCTCGCGAGCGTCGGCGTGCGCGAGGGGTACGCGCGGGCGCCGACGGCCGGTGACGCGCTCTTCGACTTCACCGACAGGAAGCCGAGCGCGCCGATTCGCTTCGCGCCGCCGACCGGCCGGGCGAGCACGAGGTACTTCCCAGGGCGGTCGATGCGGAGCCGCGCGACGTAGATCTTCGTGACGTCGCCGGCGGCGGCCTCGTTCTTCCCGGGCGGGCCGATCGGCTCGAGGCGAGCCGTCGTCCGGAGGAACGGCTTCGCGTCTAGCGCGCGCGCGACGACGACGCTAGCGCGCGGGCGGAAGACCGGCCGCGCGTTGCGGCCGACGACGAGGAACGAGATTCGGAGCGGCCCGACGGCGTAGTCGGAGGTGCCGCTCACGAGGCCGACGCTCTCGCCGGAGCTGCGCCAGAGCGTCTCGATCGTCCCCGGCGCAGGCGAGGCACGTCGGGCGGGATGACTCCCACCTGATCCACATCCCGACGCGATGATTACGAGCGCGAGGGCGGCGTACGAACGGCGCACTCGCCGACTGTAGCTAGTTGTTCCCGTCCGACATCGTCAGGGGCAGGGACAGACAAGCCAGCAGGAACGCGAGCGCGAGACACGCGATGACCGCCAGATAGATCAGCCGCGCTTTCGACATCCGAGTCACCTCCCTCCGCACTAGAACCGAACGTCCTGGAGCGCCTCGGCCGCACGGCGATACAGGAGCGCTGCCGCATGATCCTCGCCGCGTCGAGCTGCAAGATCGCCTTTCGCGACCCAGCAGGCGGCGCGGTGGCTGATGGATTCGAATCGCTCGAAGGTAGAGTCGGCTTCCTCGAACGCCGCGTCCGCGTCGTCGAGCCGGTCTTGCTCCATCAAGGCTCGGCCGAGCACGAGCTGGCTCATGCCGATCTCGTCGAGGTAATCCTCGCGCCCCGCGAGCAGACGCAACGCATGCCGCGCCTGCTCCTCCGCGAGGACCGGATCGCCTGTTCGGAGATGAACCTGGGCGAGCGACCCGACTGCCTGGGCAGCCTCGGCGTCGTTGCTGACCTCGAGCGCGACGCGGAACGCGTCCTTCAGGAACTCGATCGCCTGTTCGGGGTGCCCGAGCAGGAAGTTGAGGCCGCCGAGGTTGTTCAGGAGCCGGCCGACGTTCGTGCGGTCGGCGAGCTCCTCGTAGTAGGCCTTCGCGCGCTCCGCGTACGTGCGCGCGAGCACCCAGTGGCCCTCCCGGTCGGCGACGATCGACGCCTGGAACGAGAGATCCGCCATCGTGCGCGAGTCCTTCAGGCCCTCCGCGAGCTCGAGCGCACGCTCGACGTCCTCGCGCGCAGCCTCGAGATCGCGCTGTCGCCGGTAGCACCGGCTACGCCAGTTCAGAATCGACGCGCGCAGCTGATCGCACGGGAAGCCCGAGCCCTCCGCGAGCGCAAGCGCCTCGTTCAGAAGCGCGAGCGCGGTCTGGATGCTGGAGAGCCGGTAGCGGCCCACGCCCATCCGGAAGAGCACGTCCGCGCGTTCGACGTCGGAAAACCCGGGGCCTTCGACGAGCAAGCGCGAGCGGTTCAGGAGCTCGAGCGCCTCGCGAACCTGACCGAGACGATGTCGCGCGAACGCCTCGCCGTTGAGCGCCCGAACCTCGAGCTCGGGCAGTCCCGTGGCGAGAACGGCCGACCGTACCTCGTCGAACTCGGCGAGCGCCTCGGCCTCGCGATTCGCCTCGGTGAGCGCCTCCCCACGCGCGAGCGCCGCTTCGACGCGGCCGCGCTGGTCGGCGGTGACGCCGTTCGCTAGGAACTCCCCGTCGACGCCGAGCCGCGCCGCGATCCACTCGATCGTCTCCCGCGGCGGACGCGTCTTCCCGCGCTCGATCTGGCTGACGTACTCCTTCGAGCAGCGATCGCCCGCGAGCTCCGACTGCGTCAGGCCCGCCGCGACTCGCAGCTGGCGGACGCGCTCGCCCAGGCGGAGACCGGCGGACACGCCTGCGCGGGGCGGGGAGATTCGGGTCGTGCGGCTCATGGGCGGCTAGTGAAACTCATACTTCACAAAAGCGCAAGGTGGCTCTCCTGGACATCCCCCAAAAGAGGCATGTTCTCGGGCGAAGTATAAGTGAAGTAGAAATTTCGAAAATCACTTGACCGGGTTACTTGACAGGTCGCGCCGAGGCTCGTACAGTGAGGTCACTGCAGCGGGTCGGACGCCAGGCTCCTGCAGGGGGCGCGCCACCGGAGGCGACGTGACAACCGGAAGCGTGGCTGGGCCGCAGAGCCAAGCTTACGGGGCCGCGTCGAAGGTGCCGCAGAGGCCCACAAAGGAATAGACCCCCGGAGCCGCAGCCGGGGGTCTTCCTATTTCTGGAACCCGCGCAGACCCTTTCGGCGCCCTTGCGGCGTCGAAAGGCCTTCACGCTTGTCGGCCGAAAACCAAGAAGACCTTCGGCCTCAGGGCACAGAAACCCTCAGGAGCCGAGCCCGAGTCAATCCGGCTTGGCGGCGGCCCACGCTCCGACCGCTGGCTCGGGCACGCGGGCCGGCTCGTGATGCTCGATTTGGCGGATCGTCAGCGCTGCTATGACCGATCCCGCCAGGGAGATTGCTGCCCCCGTGTAGAGGGCGTGGTGGTAGCCCGTTACGAAGGCGCTTGCATCTCCCAGGTGGCCGTGGGTTTGGGTCGCGACCACTGCGCCCATGACTGCGATTCCTAGGGAGCCGCCGACCTGGCGCATGCTGTTGATCACCGCCGAGCCCACGCCTGCCTTGGCGACTGGGACCGAGCCCATTGCTGCGGCTGTCGTCGGCGTCATCGTCAAGGCCATCCCGAAGCCGCCCACGAGCAGGCCGGGGAGGATGTTCCAGAACGACGACGCTGCGTCGAGCGTCGAGAACACGAGCAGCGAGGACGTCACGAGGAGCATCCCGAACGCGACGAGCCACCGCGAGCCGATGCGGTCTGACCACCGACCCGCGACCGGCGCGACCAGGATGATCAGGACGGTCATCGGCAGGAACGTGGCGCCGGTCTCGATCGCGGAGTAGCGCAGGATGTTCTGGAGGAAGAGCGAGTTGAAGAAGAAGATCCCGAACATCGCGAGGCCGACGAAGAGCATCACCGTGTTCGCGCCCGCGAACGTCCGGTCGCGGAAGAGCGACAGGTCGAGCATCGGGATCCGCTGACGCGCCTCCAGCACCACGAAGATCGCCAGCGCGACCGCGGCGACGACGAACAGCGAGAGCACGCGCGTCGAGGTCCAGGAGTGATGGTTCGTCGAGATGAGCGCGTAGGTGAGCGCGAAGAGGCCGATTCCGGAGCTGAGCAGGCCGGGTAGGTCGAGGCGCTGCTCGTGCGACGTGTCCCGCGTCTCGTCGATGAAGACCCGCGCGGCGAGGATCCCGAGGACGCCGATCGGCACGTTGATGAAGAAGTTCCAGCTCCAGTCGATCTTCTCGGTCAGCAGGCCGCCGACGAGCGGGCCGATCGCGAGCGCCATCGCCGCGACGCCCGCCCAGATCCCGATCGCCGTGCCTCGCTGGCGCGGCGGGAAGGTCGCGGTGATGATCGAGAGCGTCGCCGGGTTCATGAGCGCGGCGCCGATCCCCTGCACCGTGCGGGCGGCGATCAGCACCTCGGGGCCGCGGGCGAGCCCGCAGGCCAGCGACGAAGCGGTGAAGATGACGAGTCCGGCGATGAAGATCAGCCGGCGGCCGAGGAGGTCGGCCAGCTTTCCGCCGGACAGCAGCAGCACCCCGAACGTGAGCGCGTACGCGTTCACGACCCACTCGAGCTCGTCGATCGAGATGCCGAGGTCGGCGCGGATCGACGGCAGCGCGACGTTCACCACCGTGTTGTCGAGCATGATCATGAAGAGGCCGAAGGCGACCGCGGCGAGCGTCCACCACTTGCGGTTCTCCTCGGCGAAGAGACGAGCCTTCATCTCGGCAGTATGCCGACCGGGCTATCCAGAGCCGTAGTCTTCGGCGGGTGAGCGAGTTCCTCTGGACGCCGAGCGAGGAGCAGGTCGAGCGCGCGAACGTGACGCGGCTCGCGCGGAGGCTCGGCTGCGACGGATTTCACGAGCTGCACCGGCTGTCGGTCAAGGAGCCCGAGCGGTTCTGGCCTGCCGTCGTCGACGACCTCGGGCTCGAATTCGCGCGGCCGTGGGACGACGTCCTCGACGTCTCGCGCGGCATCGAGTGGGCGCGCTGGTTCGTCGGCGGGCGCCTGAACCTCGCCCGGAGCTGCGTGCACCGCTGGGCAGAGCGCAATCCCGAAGCGACCGCAGCGATCTTCCTCGGCGAGGACGGGTCTCGGCGCGACCTCACGTGGGCCGAGATGTCGCGCGCGGTCGTCCGGCTCGCGGAGGCGCTCGTCGGGCTGGGCGTCGAGCCGGGCGATCGGGTCGCGATCTACATGCCGATGTCGCCGGAGGTGGCGATCGCCTCGCACGCGTGCGCTCACGTGGGCGCGGTGCAGGTGCCGATCTTCTCGGGCTTCGCGGCGCCGGCGATCGTCCAGCGGCTCCAGGACTCAGGCGCGAAGGTGGTGATCACTGCCGACTGGTCGCTGCGCCGGGGCAAGCGCTTGCAGATGCTGGAGACGATCGAGGAGGCGCGCCGCGAGGCGCCGACGGTCGAGAACGTGGTGGTGTGGGAGCGCGAGAGCGCCGAATGGGCGGCCGACCTCGGGCCCGGGCGGCTTCCGCCGGTCGAGGTCGACTCGGAGCACCCCTACCTGCTCGCGTACACCTCCGGCACGACGGGGCGGCCGAAGGGCGCACTGCACGTCCAGGCCGGGTTCCTCGCGTCGATCGCGCGCGAGACGGCGTACCAATCGGACGTGTCCGCCGGGGACGTCGTCCACTTCGCCACGGACATGGGCTGGATCATGGGCCCCTGGACGGTCGTCGGATGCGGCGCCGTCGGAGCCACGGTGGTGTACGCGGAGGGAGCGCCGGACTGGCCGGAGGACCGGGTCTGGCGGCTCGTCGAGGCGGAGCGCGTGACCATGCTCGGCATCTCGCCGACGCTGGTGCGCGCCCTGCGCGCGAAGGGCGATCCACAGGCGGATCTCTCGTCGCTGCGAACGATCACGACGACCGGCGAGCCGTGGAACCGCGACCCGTACCTCTGGCTGTTCGAGCGCGTCGGCGGCGGCCGGGCGCCGATCGTGAACATCTCGGGCGGCACGGAGGTCGGCGCCTGCTTCCTCTCGACGTGCGTCACCGAGCCGGTGAAGCCGGTCGCGTTGGGCTTCCCCGCGCTCGGACAGGACATGGACGTCGTGGACGATTCGGGCCGGTCGGTTCGGGGAGCCGTGGGCGAGCTCGTCTGCCGGCGCCCCTGGCCCGGGATGACGCGCGGGATCTGGGGCGACGACGAGCGCTACCTCGAGACGTACTGGCGCCGCTTCCCGGGCGTCTGGACGCACGGGGACTGGGCCTCGGTGGACGAGGACGGCTACTGGTTCCTGCACGGCCGCTCGGACGACACGCTGAACATCGCCGGCAAGCGGATCGGGCCAGCGGAGCTGGAGTCGGCCGCGGTTTCGCACCCCGCCGTCGCCGAGGCGGCCGCCGTCGCCGTGCCGCACGAGGTGAAGGGCGAGGTCGCGTGGGTCTTCTGCGTGCCGCGCCAAGGCCTGGAGGCGAGCGACGCGCTGGCGGTCGAGGTCGGAGAGCGCGTGTCGGCCGAGCTCGGGAAGGCGTTCAGGCCCGACCGCGTCCTCTTCGTGCCGGCGCTGCCGAAGACGAGGAGCGCGAAGATCGTCAGGCGCGCGGTTCGGGCGCGCGTACTCGGGCAGGATGCGGGGGACCTGTCCTCGGTGGAGAATCCGGAGGCGTTGGAGGAGATCGCGCGTGTCGTCTGACCAGCTCGAAGGCGTCGCCCTCGTCACGGGCGGCGGGCGCGGGATCGGAGCACGGGTCGCGCGCGAGCTCGCCTCGGCAGGGATGCGTGTCGCCGTGACGGGACGAACGCGTGAGCAGGTCGAGGCGGTGGCCGAGGAGGTCGGCGGCATCGCACTCGTGGGGGACGCGTCCCGCCGCGACGACGTCGAGCGCTGGGTTTCCGAGCTCGGTGAGGTCGACCTGCTCGTCGCAAACGCCGGCATCGCGGGCTGGGAGCAGCGCGCGTGGGAGGTCGACCCGGACGAGTGGTGGCACGTGCTCGAGGTGAACGTCCTCGGCGTCTACCTCTCCTGCCGGGCCGTGATCCCGGGGATGATCCAGCGCGGCCGCGGCCGCATCGTGATCACCGGCAGCGGCGCCTCGTATCTTCCCGGCTCGAGGAGCAGCGCGTATGCGGCGAGCAAGGCCGCCGTCGGCCGCTTCGGCGAGACGCTCGCGCTTCAGCTCGAGCCGTTCGGCATCCCTGTCTTCGTTATCTCACCCGGGCTCGTCCGGACCGAGATGACGGAGGACGTCTTCCCCGACGACGCGCCGTGGACGCCGCCCGAGCTGGCGCCGCGGCTCGTGCGGGCGCTCGCCTCTGGCCGCGCTGATGCGCTCTCGGGGCGATACATCACGCCGAGCACGACGACGTCGACGACCTCGTCGCGCGCGTCGACGAGATCCGCCGCGACGACCTGAACGCGATCCGGCTTCGGCGCTGACACCTCGTCCGGCCGTAGCGCCGGGGCGGTCCCATCCCTAGCCCCCACCCACCCACGGGGATTCCGCGACGGTAGCGGCGCGCGCCGGCGGCCGCTGTGCCGGATGCGTGCCGGTTCTTCCGCCGCGGAGCGGGGGTATCCTCGTCGTAGGGATGCGCCTCGCGCTGGCCCAGATCAACACCGTCGTCGGCGACCTCGACGGGAATCGCGACCGCATCGTCCGCCGTCTCGAGGAGGCGAAGGACGCGCGCGCCGACCTCGTCCTCTTCCCGGAGCTCGCCGTCACCGGCTATCCGCCCGAGGATCTGCTGCTGCGCCCCGGCTTCGTTCGCGCGGCCGAGCGAACGCTGCACGAGATCGCGCGCGCCACCCGCGGCATCGTCGCCCTCGTCGGCGCGCCGCTCTTCGACCGCGACCTCTTCAACGCCTGCGCGGTCTGCGCGGCCGGCGAGGTCAAGGCGCGCTACCGGAAGCGGTTCCTGCCGAACTACGGCGTGTTCGACGAGGACCGCTACTTCGCGCCGGGCGGCGATCTGTTCCTGCTCGAGCACGGCCGCACGCTGATCGGGCCGACGATCTGCGAGGACATCTGGCAGCCAGGCCCGCCTGCGACCGATCTCGCGCTCGCCGGCGCCGAGCTGATCGCGAACATCTCGGCGTCGCCGTTCCACGTCGGCCGCGACCGCGAGCGCGAGGAGATGCTCGTCACGCGCGCGCGCGACAACTCCGTCTTCCTCGCGTTCTGCAACTGCGTCGGCGGCCAGGACGAGCTGATCTTCGACGGGCATTCGCTCGTCCTCGACGACGAGGGCACCGTCCTCGCGCGTGCGCCCGGGTTCGAGGAGTGCCTGCTCCTCGTCGACGTCGACCCGACCGAGGTCGTCGCGCGGCGGCTGCGCGACGTCCGCCGGCGCGCACTTGCGCGCGAGCGAGGCGGCGTTCCGCAGATCCCGACCATCCACGTCGGCGCACCGAGCCCGTCGGCGAACGGGCGGCACGTCCAGCCGGTGATCGCGGAGCCGCTCGACGACCTCGAGCAGATGCGTCAGGCGCTCGAGCTCGGCTTGCGCGACTACGTCGAGAAGAACGGATTCCAGGAGGTCGTCGTCGGCGTGTCCGGCGGGATCGACTCGGCGCTCGTGGCCGCCCTCGCCGCCGAGGCGCTCGGCCCCGGGCGCGTCCACTGCGTCTCGATGCCGTCGCAGTTCTCGTCCGAGGCGACCCGCGCCGACGCGCGCCGGCTCGCGGAGAGCCTCGGCTGCCCGTTCACGGAGCTTCCGATCGAGGCGATCGTCGAGGAATTCCGGAACGTGCTCGCCGAGCCGTTCGGCGACCGCGAGCCCGACCTGACGGAGGAGAACGTCCAGGCGCGGACGCGCGGCGTCCTGCTGATGGCGCTCTCGAACAAGTTCGGCTGGCTGCTCGTCGCGACCGGGAACAAGTCCGAGCTCTCGGTCGGCTACGCCACGCTCTACGGGGACATGGCCGGCGGCTTCGCGCTGCTCAAGGACGTATTCAAGACGGACGTGTTCCGGCTCGCGAAGCACCTCAACGAGCGCGCGGAGAGCGAGCTGATCCCGCAGTCGATCGTCGACCGCGCCCCGAGCGCGGAGCTGCGCGCCGACCAGCTGGACGAGGACTCCCTCCCGCCGTACCCGGCGCTCGACCGGGTGCTCGAGGCGTACGTCGAGCAGGACCGGTCGCGCGAGGAGCTCGCGTCCGACGGCTTCGACCGCGACGTCGTCGAGCGCGCGATCGCGATGATCGACCGCGCGGAGTACAAGCGCCGGCAGGCGCCGCCGGGCGTCAAGCTCCGTCCGAAGGCGTTCGGCCGCGACCGCCGCACCCCGATCACGAACCGCTGGCGAGACTGAGGCCCAAGCCGGGGCGGGACGATCGGGCTCAAAGACCTAACTGGTGTCTTCAGCCGCTACTTCGTGCAGGGTTTCTTCACGCCCTCGTTCTTCGCGCTGATGTGGCTGAAGCTCGGTCTTGACGCCCACCTGCTCCCGAAGAGCGTCGAGAAGAACTCGAGCACGGCCGTGCTCGTGCTCGCCGGCGCAGCGATTCTGCTCGGTCTGCTGCTTCTCGGCGTGTACGGACGGATCATCTGGCTCCTCTCGGGCGAGCCGCTCCGCTGGGCCGGCCTCGGGAAGCGGGAGCAGCGCCGGTTCGAGGACGCGACGACGAGAAGCGCCAGCGCCGACGAAGCGGTCAAGGTCGCCGGCCTCCTCGAACTGGATCAGCGGTTCCCCAGCAAGGCGAGCAGGCTCAAGCCCACGCGGTTTGGCAATGCGGCCGCCGCGACGATTTCGTATGCGGAATCGCGCTGGCACCTCGATTCGAACGTCGTCTGGCCTCGGATCGAGGCGATGCTCACCGAGCAGGAGAACAGCCTGCACGGCGAGGCCACTTCGAATCTCGCCTTCCTCGTCAACTCGACGGTCGGCTCCGGAGTCGTGGGGACCCTCCTCGCGCTCGACGGCGTCATCTACCGCTTCCACGATCCCGAGTGGTCGTGGATCCACTTGTTACCGACCTATTTCGTGCTCCCGCTCGCCGCGGCGTACCTCCTCTACGGCGTCTCGGTCGAGGCGCTGCTGCGCTGGAACGAGCGAATCCGCGCGAGCATCGACCTCCATCGGCTCGAGCTGTACGACCGCCTCGGCGTCCGCAGGCCCGCGAGCCCGGCGGACGAAGAACGTCTCGCCCTGGTCGTCAACCAGCTTCTCGTCTACGGCGAACCGAAGCTGCCGACCTCCGCCAGGGCGCGGACCCGGCCGTAGCGGGAGTCAGGCTAGTGCCGCTTCGGCGGCTTCGTGATCGTCTCGTCGCCCCACGGGGGCTTGTCGAATCCGCGCGTGATCACGCCCCAAAGTCTAGCGCCTAGACACCGACGTCCTGGGGTTCTCGCGGCGCGCCCTTCTCGCCGAGCGCGCGCAGCAGCTGCGGCAGACGGCTCGGCGCGAAGACCTCGTTCGAGGCGGCGAGTTCCTCGAGCGTCCACCAGCGCTGCTCGTGGACGTTCTCCGCGGCGAGCTCCTCGGCCGACCACTCCGGCGCGGGCTCGAACGCGGCCGTCCGGACGAGGAAGATCCGCTCGGTCTGGCCGGCCCAGCGCGGCCACTGGACCCAGCGCGTTCGCGTCCAGATGCACGGGCCGAGCTCGAAGTCGCGCAGGCCGCACTCCTCCGCGAGCTCGCGCACGATCGCCTGCTCTGCGGTCTCGCCCGGGTCGACGCCGCCTCCCGGCGGCGCCCACAGCTCGGTGTGCGGCAGGACGAAGCGGACGAGCAGGACGCGGTCGTCCGGGTCGAGCACGATCGCCCGCGCGCCCTGCCGGAGCGGCAGCCCCGACGAGCGTCCAGCCAGCTCCTCGAACCAGCGCAGCCGCTCGCGCCACGGCACGGCGGCGTTCGCCGGCGACGTCGACGGGAGCACGAAGAGCCGCGTCTCGCCGAGCCGGCGCTCCTGGAGGCCGAGCTCCGCCCGCTCCCCGAACGCGCCGCGGTAGGCCTCCTTGCCGACGAACCCGATCCAGCGCGGCCGCAGGTGGTCCGCGAGCCGTTCGAGCCGCTCGGCCGAACCGGCGAAGTCGCCGCGCCGCAGGTCTCCGGATCCGCGCGTCGTACGGAACGCGGCGTTCGTGATCCCGATCCCCTCCTGGAGCACCTCGTGCTGCTCCTGCGGCGAGTAGAGGCGCGAGGTGAATCCGGCGACGTGGAGGAGCCGCCAGAAGTCGTTCCGCGGGTTGGCGAAGTGCGCCGCAGCCGCGGCCGAGACGCGACCCGGGTTGATTCCGCAGAAGACGACGCGCAGTCCGGGCGCGAGGACGTCCGGTACGGCGGAGCTCAGGCCGCTTCCGGCTCGCGTGCGTCGAGCCGGCGCTCGAACAGGAGGCGGAGGTCCTCGCCGGAGAGGCGCTCGAACCTCGCGACCGGGTAGCGCGGGAGGATCTTCACGACGCGAACGGTCGCGTCGCCGCTGCCGTAGCAGCGCGTGTAGCACTCGACTTCACTCAGGGCGCGGAGCCGTCGCAGCATGCCTCGAGGGGATTCGCCCCGGAACGTCAGATCTCCTCCACGCCATGGGAGGATACGGCGTGGCCAAGACGGCGAAGGAGTTCCGCTACGAGGTCGAGCAGGATCGCGCCGGCCACGTCTCGGCGGGCGAGGAGGCGCCGCTCGAGCTCGACGCGGCGTGGACTCCCGAGCACCTCGTCCTCGCCGGCCTCGCGCGCTGCACGCTTCAGAGCCTCCGGTTCCACGCAAACCGCGCGGGGATCGACTTCGTCGCCGATGCGTCCTCGTCCGGGCTCGTGACGAAGCGCGGCTCCAACGACCGGTACGCGTTCGTCGAGATCGCGGTCGAGCTCGACCTCGAGCTCGAGCCGGAGCCCGCGCCGGAGGACCTCGAGGCGCTCCTTGCGAAGGCGGAGCGCGACTGCTTCGTCGGCGCGTCGCTGACCGTGACGCCGGAGTACCGCTGGCGCGTGAACGGTCGCCAGGTAGCGTCTGCTCGGTGAGCGCCGTCGCCTTCGACGTCCAGGCCGTCCGCCGCCGCTTCTCTTCACTCCGCTCGGGACTCGCGTTCTTCGACGGCCCCGGCGGGACGCAGACGCCGGACGAGGTGATCGACGCGATCGCCTCCTACCTCCGCGAGTCGAACGCAAACTCGGGCGGGTCGTTCGAGACGAGCCGGCGTACTGACGCGGTGATCGCCGACGCGCGCCTGGCGGCCGCCGACTGGCTCGGCTGCTCGCCCGACGAGGCGATCTTCGGGGCGAACATGACGACGCTCAACTTCGCGCTCTCGCGCGCCGCTGCGCGTGAGCTCGCGGAGGGCGACGAGATCGTCGTCACGCGCCTCGACCACGACGGGAACGTCTCCCCGTGGCTCGAGCTCGCGCACGACATGGGCCTCGTCGTCCGGTTCGTCGACATCCGCGACGACTGCACGCTCGAGCTCGACGACCTCGAGCGGCAGCTCTCGGCGCGGACCCGCGTCGTCGCCTTCCCATGGGCTTCGAACGCGGTCGGCACGGTGACCGACGTCGCCGCGATCGCCGAGCTCGCGCACGACGCGGGGGCGTTGGCGTGGGTCGACGCCGTGCACTACGCGCCGCATGGGCCCATCGACGTCCGCGCCGCCGGAGTCGACGTCCTGATCTGCTCGCCGTACAAGTTCTGCGGCCCGCACGTCGGGCTCGCATTCGGGCGCGGCGAGCTCCTCGAGCGCTGGCGGCCGTACAAGGTCAGGCCGGCCGCGAACGAGCCGCTCGGCCACCGGTACGAGACCGGCACGCTCGCGCACGAGCTGCTCGCGGGCTTCGTGGCGGCGGTCGACTATTTCGGGTCGATCGGTTTCGACGCGATCCGTCCGTGGGAGCGCGAGCTGGGCGAGCGGTTCCTGGCGGGGCTGCCGGAATCGTGCCGGCTATACGGGCTCCCGACGATGGACGGCCGCATCGCGACCTTCGCTTTCACCCACGCGCGCAGGACACCCGAGCAGGTCGCAACGCACCTCGGCGACCGCGGCATCGCCGTCTGGCACGGGAACTATTACGCCCTCGAGGTCATGCGGCGGCTCGGACTCGAGGAACGCGGCGGCGCCGTGCGCGTCGGGATCGTCCACTACAACACCTCCGAGGAGGTCGACTGGCTCCTCGCGGCGCTGCACGACCTTTGAGGCTGCTCGTCCTTGGGGGGACCGGGTTCCTCGGCCGGCACGTGGTCGATGCGGCGCTGCGGCGCGGGCACGAGCTGACGCTCTTCAACCGCGGGCGTACGAACGCTGACCTCTTTCCCGAGGTCGAGCATCTTCTCGGCGACCGCGACGGGGATCTCTCCGCTCTCGGCGTGCGGCGCTGGGACGTGGTGGTCGACGTCCCGGCGCGGATCCCGCGGCATGTGCAGGCGTCGGCCGAGGCGCTCGCCGGCGTCGAGCACTACACGTTCGTCTCGACCATCTCGGTCTACCGCGACTTCAGCCGAACCGGCGTCGACGAGACGGCGCCGCTGCGGGAGTACGACCCGTCGATGGGTGACGAGGACATGGAGTTCTACGGCCCGCGGAAGGCGGAGTGCGAGCGGATCGTCGCGGAGGCGTTTCCCGGCGGCGCGCTGATCGTGCGGCCCGGTTTGATCGTCGGGCCGCACGACCCGACGGACCGGTACACGTACTGGCCGCGCCGGGTCGCGCGCGGCGGCGAGGTGCTCGCGCCCGGCGACCCGGATCGTCATGTCCAGCTCGTCGACGTGCGCGACCTCGCGGACTGGATCGTGCGCATGGTCGAAGAGCGCCAGACGGGTATCTACAACGCCGTCGGCCCCGAGCGGCCGCTGACGATGGAGGGGATGCTGCGGGAGTGCGTTGCAGCGGCGGGGTCGGACGCGCAGCTCGTGTGGGTTCCGGACGCGTTCCTGCTCGAGCGCGAGGTCGGCCAGTGGATGGAGCTACCGCTGTGGCTCGCCGATCCGGAGTGGCGCGGGATGCTGGAGACGGACTCGTCGCGGGCGATCGAGGCCGGCCTCTCGTTTCGGCCTCTGGTCGAGACCGCGCGGGACACGCTCGAGTGGGACGCGACCCGAGGCGGCTACGAGCCGGCGGCCGGGATGGCGCCCGAGCGCGAAGCGGAGCTGCTCGCGGAGTGGCGGGCGGCGCGGGCGTGAGCGGGGGCGTTCGGAAGGACTACTCTGCGACGCCGCTCTCGCGGAAGCTCGGGGCGAAGCCGGGCGTGGGCGTCGTCGTCTTCTTCACGACGAGCCGAGGCGAGCTGGAGCGGCGGTTCGAGCCGCTGAAGGCGACGCTCGATCCGGCAGACGGCCTGTGGATCGCGTGGCCGAAGAAGGCGTCTGGCGTCGAGACGGATCTGTCGTTCGACGCGATTCAGCAGGCCGGGCTCGCCGCGGGCCTGGTCGACAACAAGAGCTGCGCGATCGACGACGAGTGGCAGGCGGTGCGGTTCGTCTACCGCCGCGCGGACCGGCCGTAGCCGCTCGGCCGGGATCGTCACGGTTTCGACACGGCTGCGTCACAGACGTGTCTCGATTTCGCCGATAGTCTCAGCAACGGGGGCGCGGGGCCGAAGGCCCCGAGGGGGACCCGCCTTAAGGCGCCGACTCGGCGGCGCCGACCATCAGGACGCGCGGGCTCTGCCCGCGCTTCCGTCTGCACCGACCGGTCGACACCGTTGAACTCGTTTGGGAACGGGCCTAGGCGTACGCGGCCCGCGCGCGCTTCCACCGCTCGTCGTCGGTGCGAATGGGGTCGGGGTCGACGCCGCGGGCCTCCGCCAGGTCGACCGTCAGGAGCTGGAAGCGGACGATGTCGACGACCGGGTGGACGGTCGGGACAAGCGTCGTCTCGCAGCCCAGGATCTCGAGCGCGCGCACCGCATCCCGGGCTCGGTCGGCCGCCCTGCCCTCCCCTTCGAGCACGAACGCCCGGACCCGCTCGTCCACCGCCGCGAGATGCCCGTGGAGCAGCTGCTCCGTGTGATGCGCGGCCGCGGGCAGGTGCGCGCCCTCGCGGATCTTCAGCACCGCCTCCTGCGCCGTCGGCCAGTCGCGGCCCGCACCGACGACCATCACACGCTCCTGCTCCGGCACCGCGAGGCGCGGCCCGGCCAGCACGTCCGTGACCGCATCGGCCAGCCAGGACACGTCCTCCCCGCGGAGCGCGCGCAGCGCCGCCACGGCGCACGTGTAGCTCACGGTGTGGCACCAGCTCGTCTCGACCTCGGGCGTCGCGACGACGACCTCCTCGCAGAGCTCGCCGAGCGGGCTCTCGGGCTTGCCGGTCACGAGCCACCGCTCGCCGGCGAACGCACGCGCGGCCTCGAGCGCCAGCGGAGTCCCGCCCTCGTGGCTTACGACGACGAGCACGTCCGCGTCGGGCGGCGCGAGCACCGCCTCGAGAGCCTGTACCGCCGAGCCCGCCGTCTGGGCAGCGTGGAACGAGGTCCCGCAACCGGTGAACACGGCCCGCCCAGGCGGAAGGCGCCGGTCCGAAGGCACCGCTCGGAGCCACTCCGGCTGCGCCGCGATCGCTTCGCGCGTGAGCTGACCGCCCGCCATCGACCCGTCTATACCATGGGGCGCCGATGAGCGTCTTCGAACGTCACGCCCTCGCGAACGGCGTCCGCGTCCTGACGGCGCCGATGCCGCAGGCCCAATCCGTTACCTGCTCGATCATGCTCGCGGCCGGATCGCGCTACGAGACGCGCGAGACGAACGGGATTGCCCACTTCGCCGAGCACATGTTCTTCAAGGGCACCGAGCGCCGGCCGACCGCTCGCCAGATCGCCGGCGAGATCGACTCGATCGGCGGCGAGTTCAACGCCTTCACGGGCAAGGAGTACACCGGCTACTACGTCAAGTGCGCCGCCGAGCACCGCGACGTCGCGCTCGACGTCCTCGTCGACATGCTCCGCCACTCGCGCTTCGAGCCGGAGGAGGTCGAGCGCGAGAAGGGCGTGATCGTCGAGGAGATGAACATGTACTTCGACACGCCGCGCGACTTCATCGGCGGCGTCTACGACGAGCTCCTCTACGACGACCAGCCGCTGGGCTGGGACATCATCGGCCGGAAGGAGACCGTCCGCGCGGCAAAGCGCGAGACGTTCCTCGACTACATCGAGCGCTGGTACAAGCCGGAGCGACTCGTGGTCGGGCTCGGCGGAAAAATCGAGGGCGACCTGCTCCCGAGGCTCGAGGAGCTGCTCGGCGACCTCGACGGTGAAACCGTGGGCGGGCCGCCGCCGGTGGAGATCACGTCGAACGGCGATGCGCGCGTGAAGCTCCGGACCAAGGCGTCGGACCAGGCGCACCTCTGCCTGGGCGTCCGCAGCTACCCGCTCGAGCACCCCGACCGCTACGTGCTTCAACTCCTGGCGACGGTGCTGGGCGGCGGGATGTCGTCACGTCTCTTCAGCGAGGTGCGCGAGCGGCGCGGCCTCGCGTACTACGTCTTCGGGCTCAACCACAGCTACACGGACGCCGGGTCGCTCTACTCGCAGGCCGGCGTGGACATCAACCGCATCGACGAGGCGGTCTCGACGATCGCGCAGGAGCTCCGGAAGGTGGCCGCCGAGCCGATCCCGCCCGAGGAGCTCGAGAAGGCGCGGAGCTTCGCGAAGGGCCGCTTCGTGCTCCAGCTCGAGAGCCCGCAGGGCCTGATCATGTACGGCCTCAGGCGCGAGGTGCTCGAGGGGCGCGCGGCCGAGCCCGAAGAGGTGCTCGCGGGGATCGACGCCGTGACCGCCGAGGACGTCCGGCGCGTGGCGGCCGAGGTGATCGGCGCGAACGGGCTCAACCTGGCGCTGATCGGCCCGTTCGACAACGCCGAGCGCTTCGAGAAGCTGCTCGCGGCCTAGCCTCTAGCGACCCGGCTCCTGTGGAGTCGCGGCCATGTCCGGACGGTCGCTACGCCGACGCGCGACCCCGCTTTCTACCCCGCCGGACCGTCTCCGCGAGCCACGACCGGGGGTCTGACCCCGGCCCCGGCTCGCGGAGACATGGCTAGCTGTTGAGAGGCTACGACTCTTCGGCCTGCGCGCGATCCGAGTCGGCGCGCGCCTTGATCTCCTCGACCACGGTCGGATCCGCGAGCGTGGTCGTGTCGCCGAGCGCGCGTTCCTCGGCAACGTCGCGGAGGAGGCGGCGCATGATCTTGCCGCTCCGCGTCTTCGGCAGCTCGGGCGTGAAGACGATGTTCGCGGGCTTCGCGATCGGCCCGATCTTCTCCGAGACGTGGTTCCGGAGCTCCTCGAGCATGTCGACGGAGCCCTCCTCGCCTCCCTTCAGGCTGACGTACGCGACGATCGCCTGGCCCGTGCGCTCGTCCTTGCGCCCGCACACCGCTGCCTCTGCAACGCGCTGGTGGTCCACCAAAGCGCTCTCGACCTCGATCGTCGAGATGCGGTGCCCCGAGACGTTCATCACGTCGTCGACGCGGCCGAGGAGCCAGAAGTCGCCGTCCTCGTCGATGCGGGCGCCGTCGCCTGCGAAGTAGACGTCCTCGTAGCGCGACCAGTACGTCTCGCGGTAGCGCTCGTCGTCCTTGTGGATCCCGCGCAGCATCGCGGGCCACGGCCGCTTGAGCACTAGGTAGCCGCCGCCCCCCGGGCCGACCTCCTCCCCATTCTCGTCGTAGACGGCAGCTTCGACGGTCGGGAACGGCTTCGTCGCCGACCCCGGCTTCAGCGTCGTCGTGCCCGGAAGCGGCGTGATCAGGATCATCCCGGTCTCCGTCTGCCACCACGTGTCGACGACTGGCGTGAGGTCGCCGCCGATGTGCTCGCGGTACCAGACCCACGCCTCCGGGTTGATCGGCTCGCCGACCGTGCCGAGCAGGCGAAGCGACGAGAGGTCGTGCTGCTCCGCGAACTCCGGCCCCCACTTCATGTGCGTCCGGATCGCAGTCGGCGCCGTGTAGAGGATGTCGACCTTGTAGCGCTCGACGATCGCCCACCAGCGGTCCTTGTCTGGGTAGTTGGGCACGCCCTCGTACATGACGCCGGTGGTGCCGTTGCAGAGCGGCCCGTAGACGATGTAGCTGTGGCCGGTGACCCAGCCGACGTCGGCCGCGCACCAGTACACCGAGTCGGGCTTCACGTCGAAGATGTAGTAGTGGGTCGTCGAGACGCCGGCGAGGTAGCCCGCGGTCGTGTGGACGATCCCTTTCGGCTTCGCCGTGGTGCCGCTCGTGTAGAGGAGGTAGAGCAAGTCCTCCGAGTCCATCGGCTCGCACGGGCACGACTCCGCGTCGTCGTTCTCGCCTTCGACGGAGTCGTGCCACCAGACGTCGCGCCCCTCCCGCATCTCGACGTCGCCGCCGGTCCGCCGAAGGACGACCGACGTCTTCACGGACGGCGAGTCGGCGAGCGCCGCGTCCGCGTTCTTCTTCAGCGGCACGCGGCCACCGTTTCGCCACCCCTCGTCCTGGGTGACGAGCACCTCGCACTCCATGTCGTTGAGCCGCCCTGAGAGCGAGTCGGCGGAGAAGCCGCCGAAGACGACCGTGTGCGGCGCGCCGAGGCGTGCGCATGCGAGCATCGCGATCGGGAGCTCGGGCACCATGCCCATGTAGATCCCGACCGGGGTGCCCTTCTTCACGCCAAGCTTCCGCAGCGCGTTCGCGAACCGCACGACCTCGCGCTGGAGGTCCGCGAACGTGATCGTCCGCCGCTCGTCCTCCGGCTCGCCCTCCCAGTAGTAGGCGACCTTGTCACCGTCACCGGACTCCACGTGCCGGTCGACGCAGTTGAAGCAGACGTTGAGCTTGCCGCCGAGGTACCACTTCGCGTACGGCGGGTCCCACTCGCACAGCTTCTCGAACGGCTCGAACCACGTGA
>DASUZD010000286.1:0-7032 GCA_036377055.1 Gaiellaceae bacterium
AGGTCGAACGACTCGGTCAGCCCGCTCTCGTTGTACTTGGGCACCCAGAGCGCGTCGCCCGAGACGATGTCGAACTGCGAGCCGGTCTGCTTGATCTTCAGGTAGGCGTCGGCGTTGTCGCTGAAGAGCTGCGGTCGGCCGCGGATGCCGGTCGACTTCTGCACCGCCGCGAGCTGGTCGTTCGCGTAATGGTCGGACCAGGTGAGCATGTTGACGGTGCGCTTCTTGGTGCCGCCGCCCGCGGAGCCGCTGCTCGAGGCCTTCTTCTTGCCGCTCGAGCCGCAGCCGGCGAGGTAGAGGCCGACCGTCGACGTCGCTCCTGCGCGCAGGAGCCCGACGCGGGTCAGCCGCTTCTCCTCCGTCACGTACCTCCTCCTTTCTCGGGTTCGCTTTCGTCCAGCAGGACCGCGTCGCCCGGCTGCCACCAGAGAGACACCTCGGTGTCGGGCGCGAGATCGCTGGCCGTAAGGAGGTCGCGGCCCGAGAGGACCGCGACCATCGGCACCGGGACCGGGTCACACGCCACTGCGACGCGGGTCAGGCTGCCGAGGAAGGACGTCTGGACGATGCGACCGCGCAGCCTCTCGGCCGGCGCGTCGCCCGAGGCGGACAGGTGGATCGACTCCGGGCGAACCATCAGCGTGGCCCGGCCGCGTCCGTCCTTGGGCGGAGGAGCAGCGCACGGGACCGGCGTCCCGTCCGCGAGGTAGACCCGCCCGTTCGTCGAGCGGGTGAGGTCGATGTCGACGAAGTTCGACTCCCCGATGAAGTCGGCGACGAACCGCGAGTTGGGCTTGCGGTAGATCTGCTCGGGCGTCCCGATCTGCTGGATCCGCCCGTCGCTGAGGACGGCGATGCGCGTCGCCATCGACATCGCCTCCTCCTGGTCGTGGGTGACGTAGACGAAGGTCGTGCCGATCTCGCGGTGGATCTGCGCGAGCTCGATCTGGAGGCGCTTGCGAAGCTTGAGGTCGAGCGCGCCGAGCGGCTCGTCGAGCAGGAGCACGGCGGGGCGGTTGACGAGGGCCCTCGCGACCGCGACCCGCTGCTGCTGGCCGCCGGAAAGTTGCGAGGGCAGCCGGTCCGCATGCTGCTCGAGGCCGACGAGCGCGAGCGCTTCCCGGACTCGCTCGCGGGCGTCGCGGCTCGGGACCCGCGCCATCTTCAACCCGAACCCGACGTTGTCGCCGACGGTCATGTGCGGAAAGAGCGCGTACGACTGGAAGACGGTGTTCACGCTTCGCTTGTGCGGTGGCAGCCGGTCGACCCGCTCGCCGCGGATCCAGATCTCGCCGGTCGTCGGCGCGACGAAGCCGCCGACCAGGTTCAGCGTCGTCGTCTTGCCGCAACCGGACGGGCCGAGCAGGCAGAAGAACTCGCCCTCCTCGATCTGGAGCGTCGTCGGTTCCAGCGCCAGGTGCGTCCCGTACCGCTTCGAGACGTCGCGGAGGCTGATCGCTGGCTTGCTCATCCCGGGCACCCGCAGGAGCGGCGGCGGACGAGCTCGACCGGAACGGTTACAGCGCGGTACGGGCCGTCGCCGTCCTTGATCGCCTCGACGAGCAGCGTCGCCGCGGCACGTCCGACCTCGCGCGGCTCGTAGCCGACCGCAGTGAGCGGCGGTTCGAGCAGGTCGCCGAAGTACGGGTCGTCGAAGCAGACGAGCGCCAGGTCGTCCGGGAGGGACAGGCGTCGCTCGCGGCACGCGGCGAGGCAGCCGAGCGCGAGCTCCGCGCTCGAAGCGACGACGGCCGTCGGCGGCGAGGGGAGGTCGAGGAGCTCGTGCGTTGCCGGGATCGCGCCCTCCACGCTCCAGCGGCAGCGGCGCTCGTACTGGCCGGTCGCCGGCACGCCGTGGCGCCGCATCGCCTTCCGGAAGGCGCGCAGCCGCTCGATTCCGCTCGTTTCCGCGAGCGAGCCGGCGAGAATCGCGATCCGGTCATGCCCGTGCTCGACGAGGTGCCCCACGAGCAGGCGAATCCCCGGGTCGTTGTCGAGCGCGACGCTCCCGACGCCCGACCTCGCGATCACGCTGTCGAAGAAGACGCAGGGGGTCTCCGAGCCGCGCGTCACTTCGGCGAAGCGCCTCGCGGAGAGACCCGTCGTCGCGACCAGCAAGCCGTCGACCTGATGGTCGAGCAGCGTTCGCAGCGCGGCGACCTCGCCCGCCGCCTGCTGCTCGGAGTCCATCAGCATCACGCGGTAGCCCGACTCCTCGAGTGCGCCCTGCGCGCCCTTGAGCGCCGCTGCGTAGAACGGGCTCGCGACGTCGGGGACGACGAAGCCGACGGTGAAGGTGGTGCGCGTGCGGAGCGAGCGCGCGACGGCGGACGGGCGGAAGTCGAGCTGCGCCGCCGCCTCGAGCACGGCCGCCCGCGTCGCCTCCGCGAGCTCCCCGCGTCCGTTCAGCGCGCGCGAGGCGGTCGAGGCGGAGACGCCCGCGACCTCCGCGACATCAGCCAACGTCGCCGAGCGTTTCCGGCGTGACGAGGAGGCATCGCGCACGCTCATCAATCGATTGCGCAAGCGATTGCGACGCTGACATACTCGCCGCCGCGCTGTCAAGGTCGAGAGGAGCGCTCGTGCGGATCGGCGTCGCTGGGCTGGGTGGGATGGGTCTCGTCCACGCCCGGAACGCGCTCGAGCTCGAAGATGCCGAGCTCGTCGCGGTCGCGGCGGCGCGGCCCGGACGCGCGGAGGAGGTGGCGGCGGAGCTCGGGGTCCGCGGGTGCACCTACGACGAGCTTTTCGCCGCCGAAGATGTGGACGCCGTCGTCCTCGCTGCTCGGTCGGTCGACCACGCCCGGCTCGCCTGCCGGGTGCTGGCGGCGGGGAAGCACCTTCTGCTCGAGAAGCCTGGGGCGACGACGCTGCGCGACCATGCGGCGCTGCGTGCCGCAGCGGTTCCGGGGCTTGTGTTGCAAGTTGCGTACATGCGCCGCTACGACGCCGAGTTCGTCGAAGCTCGTCGGCTCGTCTCGGTCGGCGCGGTGGGGACGCCTCTCGCTGTCCTCATGACCAGCCGCGACATGGAATGGCCGGAGGGCGAGGACCCCCGCGACACGGGCGGGTTCCTCGTGGACATGGCCGTCCACGACTACGACACCGCGTGCTGGATGCTCGGGCAGGAGCCAGTCGAGGCGTTCGCGGCCCGTCAGGCCGAGGTGTACCCGGAGCTGGCCGAGCTCGGCGATCTCGACAACGCAGTCGTGACCGTGCGTTTCGACGGCGGCGGGCTCGCGTGCACGCACGTCTCCCGGACCTGCGTCTACGGCCACGACATCCGCTGCGAGATCGTGGGCACAGACGGGTGCGTCTTGGTCGGGAACGCGGCAAGTCGCGACCGCGTCCTACTGCTTCAAGGCGGCGACGCTGCTCGTTTTCCGGCGGATTACCGCGCGCGGTTTGCCGACGCGTATCGCGCGGAGCTGGCGGCATTCGTCGCCACGTGCCGTGAGGAGGGGCCGCCGGGGCCGGGGTTGGACGACGACGCCCGCGCCGTTGCGATCGGGGTCGCGGCGCGCGCGAGCGCGGTCGCCGCGAAGCCGCTCGAGGTCGGCCTCGACTGGCGATGGCCCTGACGCGGGTTGCGAACGTCGCGGTGGTTGGGGCCGTCGCCGTTGTGGTCGCGGCCGCAGGCGTCGACGCGTTTCGCGGCGGGCATGCTCATCGTCCGCCGCCTGCGCTGCGCCCGGCCGCGGACGCCCTCGCGCGGGCGCACGCGCGCGGGACGCTCTACTACGTCGACGCGCGCTGCCGGCTGCACGCGCTTCGGCTCCCGAGCCTGGTCGCGGCGCCGGCGCCTCGCGTCCGAGCCTGCTCGGTCGCCGTCGCGCCGCACCGCCTTTCGTCCGCGAGCTGGTCGCTGTGGCGGCCGGGCGCGCGGCTCGTTGCGTTCTGCCGCCGCGGGCGTGTTCTGGTGCGCGCCGAGCGCGGTCCGACGCTTCCGTTCATCGTCGGCTGCGCGCCGGCGTGGGGGCCGAGGGGCGCGCTGACGCTCGTCCGGCACGGATCGGTGGTGCAGTTTGTGCCGCATGGGCGAGCCGAGGTCGTCCTGCCGGCCCGTGGAATCCGCGAGGTCGCGTGGCTCGGGTCTCGGGTCGCAGTGCTCGAAGCTCGTCGCGTCGTCATCTTCGACGGGGCGCTGCCGAGCGCCGAGCAACGGGTTGCAGGGCGACGGGTCGGGATGCTTCGCGCAAGCCCGCTCGGTACCCGGTTGAGTCTCGTCACGGGTCGGCGTGTGCTGATCTTCGACGGCGAGCTTCGCCTGCGCCGGTCGCTAGCGGGCGCCGCGGTGGCGTGGTCGCCGGACGAGCACGACCTCGCAATCGCGCGGGGCGCTCGGATCGTCGTCGAGCAGGACGGCCGCACCGTCGCAACGATCCCGCTCCGCGCCCGCGACCTCGCGTGGCGCTGAGCTGTGGACACGTCGTGGCCGTTCCGCGCAAATTCGGGGTCAGACCCCGCCGTTCACGCTCCGGCGCGAACGCGCATTGCAGCGCGTTTCGCGTCGCCTGCTGTGGACTCCGCTGCGCGTGTTCCGCGCAGAACCGGGGTCAGACCCCGAGGCCCGCGCGGCGGCCCCGACTAGGCCATTCCGTCGAGCTTCGCCGCCCTTCCTGTGAACTCGGCTGCGCGTTTTCTGCGCGGAACCTCGGACCGCGGTTGGGCCGCCGCGCAGCTAGAGCCCCGCGTGCTCGCGGAGCCAGCGGCGGTTTCGGCGCTGCGCGTCGATCGCCTCCGACACGTCCTCGTCGGGCGCGGGGATCCGGTCCTGCTCGACCACCAGCCAGCCTGAGTAGCCGCTAGCTGCGAGCTCGCGGAAGAACCCCTCGAGATCGACGTCGCCCGTGCCGAGCTCGACGAAGACGCCTCGTCGCCACGCCTCCTCCATGCCGGCCCGGTCCTCGAGCACCCCCTCCAGCACCGCGCGGCTGTAGTCCTTCACGTGCACGTGGTTGATCCGGTCGCGCCAGTCCCGCAGCGCCTGCACTGGGTCGCCGCCGCCGAGCGCAAGATGGCCGGTGTCGAGCAGGAGCCCGACGTCCGTCGCCGCGAGAAGCCGCTCGATCTCTTGTGGCGACTCCACGAAGGTCGCCGTGTGGTGGTGGAACGTCGGCTCGTAGCCGCGAACGCGCGCGAGCGCGGCGGCGCGCGCCACGCCATCCACGAGTCGCCTCCAGCCGGCGTCGTCGAGCGGCCGACCGCGCCCCGGATTCGCCGCCCGCTCCGGTGACCCCGCATCCGCGAGCACCGGCCGCGCACCCGCGCCGTCGGCGGCGTCGAACAGGTCGAGCGTCAGAGCCATCGCGGCGAGATCGTCCTCCCAGAACGACGGCTCGCTGAAGCGGATCGGGATGTACCCGCCCGCGAGCGCGAGACCGTGCCGCGCGAGGCGCTCGCTCAGCGTAGAGCGGTCGCCGAGATATCCCGGTGGCCCGAGCTCGGTCCCGTCGTACCCGGCCGACGCCGTCGCCGCGAGCACCTCCTCGGCCGCGGGGACGTTCGCCAAGACCCCGACCGTGATCTCGAAAGCCCCGTAGCTGCACGGCGCGTTCGCGACCCGGATCGGGCTCAGAGCGTCACCATCGGCACCCGCGGATCCGTCTCCATGGACGCCCATGCAGCGCGAGTCCACGCGAGCGCCGGGTCGTCAGCCGCGGCCATCGACCGACGCTCCCCCGCGAGCGCGTTCAGGTAGTACAGGTCGTACCCGTGCGCGGCAGCAGTGGTGTGGTACCCGAAAGGCACGAGCAGCAGGTCGCCGTCACGGACCGTCGCCGTCAGGTCGAGCCCGCGCGAGGGGCTGTAGAGCCGCTGCACCGCGAACGCCGCGGGATCGCGCGTCCGGAAGTAATACGTCTCCTCGAGCACGACCTCGCCCGGCGGATGGTCCTCGTCGTGCTTGTGCGGCGGGTAGCTCGACCAGTTCCCGGCCGGCGTGAACACCTCGACCACGAGCAGCCGCTCGGCAGGGAACTCCGGCTTGACGATGTGGTTGATCTGCCGCGTCGCGTTCCCGGCGCCCCGCACCTCGATCTCCACGTCCTCGGGCTGTACCAGCACCGGCTCGCGCGCGCGCTCGCACTGCGCGCCGCACACGGCCACCTCGGCGTCGCCCTCGACGCGGTACGACGAGCCCAGCGGGAGGTAGAGCGCCCAGGGCATCCCGTCGAAGACGCTCGCGCGCGCGCCGAGCTCCCACCGCTCTCCGTCCGCCTCGACGGTGCACCGGCCGCCGAGGACGACGAGCGCGACCTCCATACCGCGGGCCTCGCCTGCGAACGGCGCCCGCACGACGCCGAACGAGAGATGGCTCCAGCCGGCCGACTGAGGCGTGACCGCGTCCCACTCGCCCGCGCGCAGCAGGAGCTCGCTCACAGGTGGTGCCGCTCCGCGCGCCGCGCCTCCTCGTACTCCTTGCGCGCCGCCCGGACGGTGTCCACTCCCGCCACCTCCGAGACGGGCACGTCCCACCAGCTCTCGTAGTTGGGGACACCGGCATAGCGGTCGACCTCGACGTGGATCACGACCGTGGAGTCGTGTCCCTTCGCCTCCTCGAGCGCGCGGCGAAGCTCGTCGACGCCATGCGCACGCAGAACCTTTGCCCCGAGCGACGCCGCGTTCGCCGCGAGGTCGACCGGCAGCGCAGCCGTCACCGGCCCCGCGCTGTCGACGCCGAGCGACCCGTTCCGTCGCGCCTCGAACCGCGTTCCGAACCCGTCGGTCCCGAGCGAGCGCGACAAGGCCCCGATCGAGTTGAAGCCGTGGTTGTCGACCAGGACGACCGTGAGCTTGAAACCCTCCTGGATCGACGTGACGATCGCTTCGGAGAGCATCAGGTACGAGCCGTCGCCGACGAGGACGTACACCTCGCGCTCCGGCGCCGCCATCTTCACGCCGAGGCCGCCGGCGATCTCGTAGCCCATGCACGAGTAGCCGTACTCGACGTGGTAGCCCTTCGGGTCGCGCGTGCGCCAGAGCTTGTGCAGGTCGCCGGGCATCGAGCCGGCCGCGCAGACGACGACGTCG
>DASUZD010000287.1:0-15586 GCA_036377055.1 Gaiellaceae bacterium
ATGCGCCGGTGACGACCGCTACTTGCAGAGGCGGACGGTCAGCCTGGCGCTCGCCGTGTCGCCGGCCGGGGTCTGCGCGACCGCCACGAGCGTGTGCTTCCCGAGCTCGGCCTTGCCGGCCTTCCAGTCGGCGGCGTAGAGGCCGGCGCCGAATGACTTCCCGCGCGCGACCCCGCGCCCTGCCTCCCGGAAGTCGACCGACTTCACCTCCCCGGTCGCGCTCGCCGCGACGGCGAGCCGGATCGCGCCCCGCTTCAGGCACACGCTCGGATTCGGCAGCAGCCAGTCGACCGCAGGGCCGTCCACGACCTGGAGCTTCACCGTCGCGAACTGCGTGTTCGGCATGATGTTCGCGCCGGTCGTGTTCACGTTCTTCGTCTCCTGGAAGTCGGAGGCGACGAAGTCGGTCGTCGTGCGACTGCTGACGAGCGTCGGGGCCTGCGTCGGAAGCGGGAACAGCGCGAGCCCGCTGACCGGGTCGTACGCGGCCGCGCCGACCAGCACGCGGCGGTAGCCGATCGCGAGCGAGAGCGGGTCGACGCCTGCGCCCGAGTCGAGGATGCGCGCGGCGATCGTCGGCCGGCCGCGGGCGACGCGCGTCGTCAGCACCTTGATCCGCGGCGGCGTCACGTCGTTCACCCACGCGCGCAGCAGGTACTGGCCCGGCAGGTGCTGGCCCGTGAAGACGTCGCTGCCGGAGTCGACCGCGACGTAGTACGCCTTCTGGCGCGGGAAAACCGCCGCTGCCGCGCCGACGTCGATCCGGTAGTCGAAGGTGAGCCCGTTCACGTCGACCGGCGTGCCGGCGTACCCCTGGACGTCGTTCTCGTCGAGCGAGCCGAGCACCCACGGGTCGATCTGCGAGTTCTCCGACGCCGCCTCGACCGAGACGCCGACGTTCGCCGCCGGCTCGTTCAGGTGCGTCACGTAGACCTGCTCGGCGCCGGACTCGTCCATCGGCTTGCCGACGTACGTCGCGGGCGGCCCGAACGGCTCGGACGGGAAGCGGTAGACGTCCACGAGCGACGTGCCCGTGCGCGTGTCGCCGACCTGGAGCGGCTTCAGGTCGATCGGCTTCGCGCCCGCGAGCGCCGGCCTCGTGACGAGGAAGAGGTACGGGATCCGACGTGTCTCGGTCCCACGCCGCAGGACGACGAAGCCGTAGTCGTCTCCGGCGGCCGCTCCCGCGGTCGCGTGCGCGACGATCGGCACGTCCGCCTCGCCGCCCGGCGCTAGGTCGACCGTCGCGGGGAAGTCGAGCGTCGCGCCGGCGCTCGCCGACTGCGGGTCGAGCGCGAGCTGCCAGGTGCCCGCGCCGCCTCCCGCGTCGACGATCCGAACGAGCTGCGCGCTCGCCCGCGCGCCGCGGCTCACGTCGAGGTCCCCGTACGACAACGAGACGGGGTCGGTGAACACGAGCGGGTTGTCGGCCCGGGGGAGGTTGACGAGGCCGCCGCCCTCGAGCACGACGGGCGCCTCCTTCGTCCTCGCCGTATCGGCCCACGCCGCGCCCGCGGTCGAGACGAGCGCCGACTTCACCTGCTGCGTCGTCCAGCCGGGATGCCGCTGGACGAGCAGCGCCGCCGCGCCGGCCACGTGCGGGGTGGCCATGCTCGTCCCGTCGAACACGGCGAACGGCGACCCTGCGAACTCCGGCAGCGTCGACGAGAGGATCTGGCCGCCCGGTGCCGAGACGTCCGGCTTCAGCAGGTGGCCGAAATCCGTCGGCCCGGCGGATGAGAAGCTCGTGACGATCCCGCTGCGCCCGTTCTGGATGTCGAGCGCGTCGCGGCCGATCCGGACCATCGTCCTGCCGCCGGTCGCGGCGAGGTATGCGCGAAGCCGCGCGCCGTCGAGGTCGGAGATCATCCCGGACGGAAGCGAGAGCTGGATCGGGATCGGGTTCGCGTTTCCGGAGCGGTTGTCGATCAGCACGATCCCGATCGCTCCCGCGGCCTCCGCGCGCGCCGACTTGGTCACGAACGCGCAGCGCCCGCGGAGGACGAGCGCGATCGCGCCGTCGAGCGAGTGCGCGGGCAGCGTCGCGACGGGCGCGTTCGGGTTCTGCGGCGGGCCGCAGAGGTACGGGTCGGCCGGCTGGCCGTTCGAGACGATCGAGGAGACGTCGACGAGCGGGTTGTCCGAGAACCCCCAGCTCGCGGGCGTCGCGAGGCCGTTCTCGATCGGGATCTGCTGCACCGAGTCGGGCGCGCCGGGCGCCGTCACGGTCAGCGCCGGCGTGAAGATGTGACTGTTCGTCACGGCCGCGACCGCGATCCCGGCCGGCGCCGTCCCCGGCGAGCCCGTCGAGCCGAGGCCGAAGTCGTCGCGGTCGTTGCCGGCGGCGATCACCGGGACGACGCCCGCGGCGGCGACGTTCCGCACCGTCTCGATCATCGCGTCGTTGACCGGATCGGACTCGGGCCCGCCGCCGGAGAAGTTGATCACGTTCATGCCGTCGGCCACGGCCGCCTCGAACGCGGCCACGATCTCGGGCGTGTTCGCGACGTTCCCGACCGGCGTCGGGACGGTGAAGACGCGGTAGTTGCCGATGTACGCGCGCGGCGCGACGCCCGAGAGGCCGGTCACGCTCGGATGGTCGCGGCCCGGCGGCGCCGTCGTGCCCTCGTCGCCTGCGGCGATGCCCGCGACGTGCGTGCCGTGGAACGACTCGGAGCGGTCGAGCGGCAGCTGGCCGGCCTTGCCGGAGCCGGGGCCGGGGAAGGCGCGCGCGACGATCACCTTCGGCGTCGTGAAGCTCTGGTCCCCGAGCGGGAAGCCCGCCGGATACGAATAGCCTGCCGGGCTGAAGAAGGGATTCGTCTGGTCGACGCCGTCGTCGACGACGCCGATCTTGACGCCGTCGCCACGGGCGCCGGTCGTCGCGTGCAGCACGTCCGCGCCGATCACCGACGGGCTGCGGTCGAGCGCGAGGGTGAAGCGCATGCTCGGATAGACCTTCGCGACGAAGCCGAGGCGGACGAGCTGGGGCAGGCGCCTCGCCGGCAGGCTGACGGTCAGGCCGTCGAGGACGATCCGGAAGCGGCGTGAGATCCGCGCCTCCGGGATCGCGCGCCGAAGCTGCGCCGCCGCTGCCCGCTGCGCCGCCGCGACGCGCGAGAGGTAGGCGCGGGAGGAGGCGGTGTGGACGTCCAAGCGCTGCGTCGCCGCCGCGCCGGCGAGCGTTCGTGCGCCGTAGGCCGCAGCGAGCGGCGGCAGCTTCAGCGTCACGATCACGCGAACGCGCCTGCTCGCGTGCCCGGCGGGGATCTGCACCGTGCCGGCGCGCAGGCGCGGCAGGGTCGTCTCGCCGAACGTTCGCTTGATGGGCCGAAGGGCTGCTCCGGCGGGAGCTACGGCGAGGAGCGCCGCCGCGAGGGCGATGAGAGCAGTCGCGCGGCGCAAGACGATCAGCGTACCGCAACGCCGGATTAGACTCGCGCGGTGGGCAGGTTCGACGGGAAGCGCGGCCTCGTCCTCGGCGTCGCGAACAAACGCTCGATCGCGTGGGCGATCGCGCGCAGGCTCGCCGACGAGGGCGCGGAGCTCGCGTTCACGTACCAGGGCGAGCGGATCGAGTCAGCCGTCCGCGACCTCGCGGGCAGCGTCTCGAGCCCGCTCGTGACCGCGTGCGACGTCCGAGCCGACGAGGACGTCGAGCGCGTCTTCTCCGAGGTCGCGGAGACCTTCGACGGCAAGCTCGAGCTGCTCGTGCATTCGGTCGCGTTCGCGGCCGCCGAGGACCTCGAGGGCCGCTTCACGGATACGCCGCGCGACCGCTTCTGGATGGCGCTCGACGTCAGCGCCTATTCACTCGTCGCCTGCGCCCGCGCCGCGGAGCCGCTCATGGACGCGGCGGGCGGCGGCTCGATCCTGACGATGACGTACCTCGGCGGCGAGCGCGCGGTGCCGCACTACAACGTGATGGGCGTCGCCAAGGCCACCCTGGACTCGTCGGTGCGCTACCTGGCGTGGGACCTCGGCGCCAAGAACGTCCGAGTGAACGCGATCTCGGCGGGCCCGGTGCGAACGCTCGCGGCGCGCTCGATCGCGGGCTTCCCGACGATGGAGGCAATCGTCGAGGAGCGCGCGCCGCTCCACCGCCACATCGACGCGGACGACGTCGGCGCAGCCGCCGTGTTCCTCCTCTCCGACGACGCGCGAAACGTGACCGGGACGACGCTCTACGTCGACTCCGGGTACCACGCAATGGGCATGTAGCGGACGGCCGCCTTCAAAGCAGGTTTGCTCATGGATGCCATTCGCCATGCGGCAATGTCCGCGCTTCGACTGCGACGATGCCGACATGGCCGTGCGTCACAGCCGCGCCCCGCTCGCCGTCGTGGCAGGCATGCTGGCGCCGCCATTTCTCGCCGCCGTCTTCATCGCGCTGACGATCGATCAGCGCGCTTTTCTGGATGCGAGCGGCTGGTCGCCAGTCCGACGGACGCCGGTCGAGTGGCCGAGCGTGCTCTTGCTCGGACCTCACGGGTGGGCGGAGCAGGTCGCGTTCGTAGTCGCCGCCGCCCTCGAATTCATCTTCGCGATCGCGCTGCTGTCGCTGGCGCCGACCGGCACGGCGCGGCTCGGCGCGTTACTCGTCGGGGTCGCGGCGCTCGCGCTCGCGTTCATGGCGCTGAAGCCCGATCAACCGGACGTCGCGACCCGGACTTGGCACGATGCCGTCCATGATGGCGTTTATCCGGTCATCCCACTGGCGTCGCTCGCGGCCGCCGCGGCGTTGGCGCTCGGTCTGCGACGCGCCGATCGCTGGCGGATCGCGGCGCGCGCTTCGGCGGCTGTCCTTCCGGCCGGCCTCGTCGTATTGGGTCTCGGCGCGATCGCCGCTGTTGCGCAGGTGACGCGCTATTTCCTGTTCGCGTCGCTGCTCATCTGGATCGAAGTGCTCGCCGTTAATGCGTGGCATCACCGCGTGCGGTCGGAGCTTGACGAAGTCGGTGGCAGTCGCAGAACACACACCAGCCGTCAGGCGCAGACGTCTGGGTAACCCTCTTCACGCGCGGCACTGAGAGGGTTGGCGCGGCAATACCAGTTGACGCCGCTGCAGTGGCCGTCTCGGCAGATCGGCCTGTCCTTCGCGTCGTGAACGCAGCGGGCGATCTCGGCGTTCTCCATCGTCGCGTCGGCCTTCTGCAGAAAGCGCAGCGGTCCGGGATCGACGCCCGTCTCATCATCGATGTTCGGCGTGGGCGCGTCGACCGGCCGCACATGGACGGGATCATCGCCGTTGAGCAACTTCACTTTCGCGCCTTCGACGGCGACGTCGAGGACATAAACGCGCTGCGGGTCACCGCCCCATCCTTCACGGATCAAGAGCACAACGTCGCCAACGCTCACTCGCGGGTTCTTGAAGAAGCGGACGCCGGACGCGTAATCCTTGTTCGTGACAAGCACGACCGCCGTTAGAGCCAGCGTGGCGAAGAAGCAGGCGGTCTTGGCGGCGTCTGAATTGACGAGGGTGCCGATGGTCGAGGGCACGCCGAGGATCGCCCCTGACACGATGACGGTCGCCGCGAGTCGGTGGAAGTACCAAATCTTCGTCAGCCCGACGCGCTGTCCGTTCCCAACCGTCTCGCACGGCGCGGGGCCGGTCAGTCCCGCGAGACGCGGATGCACGTAGTACCAGTCGATTAGAGCCGAGACGAAGAGGCCGAGCGCGAAGACCACAATGCCGATCGCGATCGTGCCGAACACGACTCGCTGCCAGTCGACGGCACCCGTTAGCCACTGGACGATCGCAGCGGAGGCCAAGCCGATTACGCTCGCGACCGCCCATTGCGTCGCTACCCGCCGGTCGTCGGTCGCCCGGTGACGGCGCCGCGCGCGTCGCCTTCGTACCGCGTAGACGAAGATGTGCATCGCCGCGCCGTACAGCAGCAGGGCCGCGCTGAAGATCGTGGCAATCACCGCATGGCCGAAGATGCTGGTCATGACGAGGCCCCCCGCCAGGATCGCTGCGTAGCTCGTCAGTGAGAAGCGCGGCTCCATGCGTCGAAAAATACGAAGCCCGCGGGGGTGGGTACAAGGAGGGAGCCGACGCAGACAAGTGCATCATTTGTAAGAAATATTTCTAGTTGATACAGTCTCGCGCCGTGGACGGGCGCTCCTCCCAGCTCGTGCGCTCCCGCGGCGCCGCGGTCGAAGAGTTGGCGGTCCTCCTCCCCAAGCACGCCGCTCTGTTCGTCCGTCTCCTTCGACAGCAGGTCCCCCTCGACGGCGCGTCGACCACGACGCTGCACATGCTCGCGCGGCTCGAGGAGCGCCCCTTCCGCGTTGGCGAGCTTGTGGAGACGGAGGGGCTCGCGCAGCCCACGGTGACGTTGCTCGTCGCCGAGGCCGAGGCGAGAGGCTGGGTCAAGCGGGTGCGGGACGCGGACGACCGGCGGGTGGTGAACGTCCACATCACCGAGCAGGGGCGGCAGACGATCGAGGAAGGGCGGGCGCGGTTCCAGGCGGTGCTGGCAGACATCCTTGCGGGACTGCCGGATGAAGAGCTCGAGCGTCTCCGCGGCGCGACGCAGACGCTCGGCGGGGTCACGGAAGCGCTCCAGGAACGAGGTGGTGGCGTGACCGCCGCGCGAGCCGCGTAGCGGTCTCGGTGGAGCCCGGCGTCTCCCTGCTGGTCGTAGACGACGATGCGATGGCGCGCGACTGGGTGCGCCTGGCGCTGCGCGGCACCGAGTTTCGCATCGTCGGGTACGCCGGGACGGCCGGCGAGGCGCTCGACCTCGCGGAGCGCCGCCGGCCGGAGCTCGTGCTGACCGACTACCGGCTCACGGACTCCATCGGCACCGAGATCGTGCGGAACCTCCGCCGCCGCGGCGTCTCCGCGTCCGCGGTCGTGATGACGACGAATCAGGAGGCGGGCCTGAACGAGCTCGCTCGCGAGGCCGGCGCCCAGGGCACGTCGCTGAAGAGCGGCAACGTGAACGAGCTGCTCGAGACGCTGCGCACGGTGGCGCAGGGACAGACGTCGTGGGACCCGCGGCATCCGCGACGCGCTCCCGGCCGCGCCGCCCTCAGCCCTCGGGAGCGCGAGGTGATCAAGCTCGTCGCCGCGGGCGCCACGAACCGCGAGATCGCGCAGGAGCTCGGCGTCAGCGAGGAGACGGTCAAGACGCTCCTCACGCGAACGTTCGACAAGCTCGGCGTCCGCCGCCGCGCGCAGGCCGTCGCCGCGGCGCACAACCTCGGGCTCCTCTAGGCCGGCTGCGGGAGCGCGCCCAGCCGGAGCGCGCGGCTCTCCTGGCGGCGCGACATCGCTCCGACGACGGCGACGGCAAGGAGCCCGGCCGCGATTCCTACCACGTCGCCCGCGAGCGCGAGCAGCGTCCCGAGCCGCAGGTCGTCCACGCTGCTCCCCATGTGGCCCGAGAGGAACGAGAGCACGTTCGACGCGATGAACGCGAGCCACCAGAACGCGAACACGAGCGGCACTCGGCCCTTCTGCCACGACTCGCCCGCCTCGGCCGGAAGCTCGGGATCGCTCGCCTTCCACGTTTCGTCCGCGATCTCCTTCGGCCAGAAGAGCGCGATGATCGGGATGAACCAGGCGACGACGGCGACGCTCGTGCGATGGCGAAGGCCGGTCGCGCCGAGCCGCCCCGCGTTCGCGTACGCGCGGTGGAACCAGAAGATGAACGCGATCCCGGCCGCGAGGTAGACGCCGAGCCAGACGTGGTCGACCATCGCCTGGCGCGTCGCGTTCAGGTGCGCGTCGTCGACGGTGATGGTCTCCGCGTCGGCGAGCATGGTGCGCTGCGCGAGGTCCGAGAAGAAGGCGACACAGTCGACGAGCACGACCGCGACCAGGAGAGCCTTCGCGATTGCGGCGCGTCGGGCGAGCGGGAGGAAGCTGCGCGCCATCGCAACCCGAAGTCGGCGCGTCTGCGCCGGGCGCCCATCCCTCGAATCAGGGAGGAGACTGTCCCGCCGGACCTGCGAGCACGCGGTCGTACACAGCCTCGTAGCCGCGCACCATTGCCTCGGTCGAGAAGCGGCTCTCGGCCCGGGCGCGGCAGGCGGACGGGTCGAGGTCGACGGCGCGGCGGATGGCGTCTGCGAGTCCCGCGGCGTCGTCGGCGACCGCGCCGGTCCGCTCGTCGAGAAGCTCCGGCACGGCGCCGGCGCGAAGGCCGGCCACGGGTGTCCCGCAGGCCAGCGCCTCGACGATCACGAGCCCGAACGGCTCCTCCCACAGCGCAGGGAAGACGACGCACGCGGCCCTCCCGAGCAGATCCTTCTTCTCCTCTGCGTCGACCTCTCCGACCCACTCGGCCTCGGATCCGAGCCGGGGCCGGACGTGCCGCTCGAAGTACTCCTGCTCGGAGGGGATCGTCCAGCTGCCGGCGATCACGAGCCGCCGTCCGGCCTCGCGGGCCGCGTCGAGCGCGACGTGGACGCCCTTCTCGTCGCTCGTCCGCCCGAGGAAGAGCACGAAGTCCTCCTTCGCGTCGACGAACGGATACTCCTCGACGCGGATGCCGTTGTGGACGGTGGCGATCCAGTCGAGGTCGGGCGCGCCGCGCCGCTGGGAGTCGGAGAGCGCGACGAGCGGGATCCGCCCGAACTGCGCGAGCGCGGCGAAGATCTCACCTTCGGAGCGCGGCCCCGCCACGGGTGCGTGCACGGTCGCGACGGTCGGCGCCTGGCGGGCCGAGGCGGTCAGGAGCCCGGTGCGCGTGTGGTCGTGGACGACGTCGAGCGGGATCGAGGCCAGCGCCGTCGTGGCGCGGATCGCGTGCAGGACGTCGATCATCCCCTGCGACTGCGTCCCCTCGAGCTGCGGCTCGGCGAAGGTCGCGACGAAGCGTGCGCCCGTCCGGTTGGGGCCTGCCCCGACGAGCGTCACCTCGTGGCCGCGCGCCAGCAACCCTTCGGCGAGGACGTAGCAGACGAGCTCGGTGCCGCCGTACGCGCGGGGCGGCAGCTCGTAGAACGGCGGCGCGACGATCGCGATCCGGAGAGGTCGTGGCGCGAGGGGCGCGGCCATGGCCGGGGCTAGGGTACAAACAGCGCATGGAGCTGCACGTGCGCCCGATCAGGCGCGACGAGTTCGAGGAGTACGTCGCCGTGCTCGAGGCCGGCGTCGGCCGCCGGATGACCGACGAGGCGCTCGAGGACGCCACCGCCGACTACGACGTCGAGCGCCTGTTCGCAGCATTCGACGGCGAGCGGATGGTCGGCGGAACCGGCTCCGAGGCGCTCGAGCTGACGGTGCCGGGGCCCGCGCTGCTCCCGGCGGCGAGAATCACGTTGGCTGCCGTCCTGCCCACGCATCGCCGGCGCGGCATCTCGACGGAGCTGAACGTCCAGCAGCTGCACGACCTGCGCGCCCGCGGCGAGCCGCTCGCCGTCTTCACGACGACGGGGCCGGGGTTGTATCGCCGCGTCGGCTACAGCCCGGCGACGTTTGCGCAGGAGGTCGAGCTCGACCTGGTGCACGCACGGCTCGCCGTGCCGGCCTCCGACGGGTCGGGGCGGCTGCTCGCGGAGGACGAGCTGAGCGAGACCCTGCCGCCGATCTTCGAGCGGCACCGGCTGGCGCAGCCGGGGCAGATCAGTCGCACGCCGCTCTTCTGGCGCTTCTGGCTCGACGACCGCGAGCGCTACCGGAAGGGCGAGCCGGGCGATCGGATGGCGGTCGTGTTCGAGGACGGCGGCGGCGACGCGCAGGGGTATCTCACGTACCGGCTGCGGCCGGGGCCGCCACGCGACCAGCCTGTGGACGCGCTCGTCGTCGAGGACCTCGTCGCGGTCACCGAGCCGTCGCGGCGCGAGCTCTGGCGGTACTGCCTCGCCTTCCACCAGGCTCGCTCGCTCCTCGCGCACAACCTCCCCGCCGACGAGCCGCTCCTGTTCATGCTCGACGACCCTCGGCACCTGCGCGCGACGCGCCTGCGCGAGTTCGTGTGGCTTCGCCTCGTCGACGTTCCGGCGGCGCTCGAGGCGCGCCGCTACACCGGCTCGGGCTCGGTCGCTCTCGAAGTGACCGACCCCGTCTGCTCCGAGAACGCCGGCCGGTTCCGGCTCGAGGTGGAGGACGGCGTCGCCGAGTGCGGGCGCACCGACGGCCCGGCCGAGCTCGCGCTCGACGTCGCCGACCTGGCCGCCGTCTACCTCGGCGGGAGCAGCGTGTCGCGACTCGCCCGCGCCGGACGGATCGAGGAGCTCGCGTCGGGGGCGATTCGGCGACTCGACGCGCTGTTCGCGTCGTGGCCGGCGCCGTGGACCGTGAGCGATTGGTAGCCGCGTCAGCCCCGCTTCAGCTTGCTCGCCGACGAGACCGCGCTCGTTCCCTTCTCGGCGAGGCCACGGATCGAGTCGGCCCAGCCGGCGAGCAGGTGCCAGCGCTTGAGCCAGCCGAAGACCCACGCCAGCAGCCCCGAGACGGCGGCGAGCAGGATCGCGAGGTTGGCCAGCACGCCTTGCGTCGTCGTCCAGCCGATGACGGTCAGGATGGCGATCGTCGCCGCCGCGAGCGCCGCGATCGGAACGGCCGTGGCGACGAAGCGGCCGATGGCCGAGGCCGCGCGCGCCTCCGCCAGGCGGTCCTGTTCGGCACGCAGGCTCGCGTGCGTCTGGGCGAGCTCGTCGCGCAGGCTCTCGTTCGTCACGGCCAGGTCCTGAAGAAGTGTGCGCTCGCCGCGCTCGCTCGGCCGGGCATCGGGCGCGGCACCCCCATCGGGCCACTCGATCGACGCGAGCCGCTGGAGACCGATCGGGAACTGCCGGTCGGCGACGATCAGAGCGTGGGTGAGACGCGCGAGCCACGCAACACCCTTCACTCCGCGTGTGTACCGGCGCCGGGCGCGGCGGAGCGCTGTCGCCCCGGTGGCGATGTGCGCGACGATCGGGGCGGTGAGATCGGTCCGCTTCGGATCGAGCCGTCGGTAGAGGATGACGAGGCCGCGGGTCAGCTCCGCCGTGGCCTCCACCGACATCCAGCCTCGCTCGGCGCGGGCCGGGAACCGCGCGAGCAGACGGCACGCGACCTCGGCGAGCGCGACCGCTGCGGCCGGATCGTCCTCGAGCAGCTCGGCCTCGTCGAGCGACGCGACGGCGTCGAGAACACGCACGAGGGGCGCGATGGACGTCGCGGTGTCCGCGTCCGCGGCCACGGCCTCGGCTGCGGCGGCGAGGAACTCGGACACCTGCTTCCCGCGACCGAGCGCGAGCGCCGCCCGGATCTGAAACGAGACATCGGCGGGCCGGCTGTCCACCTGCTCCTCCATCCAGTCCACGTCGATGGGCTCGGGCTTCGCCAGATGCGCGAGCGCCTCGGCGAGAGCGATGCTCGATCCGAGGTCCTCGCGATGACCCGGATCACCGAGGTGGTCGCGGATCGCTGCGATCAACGGTGCCAGCGGCTCGACGTGAGGGTCGATCGCGGCGCGGTCCCCGGGGTTGACCTCGTCCCGCGCCAGAAAGGCGAGCGCGCTCGCGATGTTCCTGGCGTCGAATGCCGAAGCGATGTCGAGGTTCCTCCAGCCCTCGACGATGCGGAGCTCTGCGTAGAGCCGCGAGGCGAGCGACCACTCCTCGTACCGGCCGATCCAGGCCTGGACGCGGGTCATCGACCCCTGGATCGAGCCTGCCACGAGCGTCCCGCCGTGGGCCAGGAACTCCTTCACGAGCTCCTGCTCCGCCGCCTCGGGAAGCCGATCCTCGGGGAGGACGAACGTGTCGACGTTCGCCAGGAGCCACTTGTCTGTGCCGTCGATCACAGCGCCGCTCGGCGCAGGGCGGATCGCGGCCCCGCCGTCCAGCGCGAGCCACCGGAGCAGGAGCTCGGCGCTCGTGCGATCCAGGTCGTGCCACACGAGTCGCCGCGGAGTGCCGAGGCACGCGTAGTTGATCGCGTTCGCCAGCAGCGCGTTGACGGCCGCGCCTTGGCCCGGCCGGTTGGCTTGCCAGTCGAGCGGAAGCGTGACGACCACGACCCGCTCGACGACGTAGTCCTGCGTCCGCACTCCGACGAGGTCCCCGTCGGCGCTGCGCAACACAGGCTTGAGCGATGACGGTAGCGAGTCGGCGACGATCGCCCGGAAGAACACCGACGGGAGCTCGCTGGCGTGGGCAGCGTCCCGCGCTTCAGGCGCGAGGTCGCGAAGCGTTCGCCAGTCGACCGGCTGCGGGTAGTGGAGAAGGACGTCGGTCGCGTCGGCGTCGACCGGCTCGATCCGGGTCGTGCCCTCGCGCCGCTCCATGAGCTCCGGCAGCACCTTCGCCGGGAGCACGCCGTCAAACTGCTCGTTCGCGACGTGGAGGAGGACGATCCCGCCACCCGAGCCGATATAGCGCACGAGGTCGGAGCGGCGCCGGGCGAGCGCATCCGCCACCTGGCCGGAGCGCGTGGCGTTCGAAGCGAATACTAGGCAGTCCGCCTTGTCCCGCTCGAGCCCGTCGAGCAGCAGGTCGACGTCCTCGTCGGTGAACACCTCTAAGGAGAACTGCGCGAACCCGCTTTCCGATAGCTGCGCCGCGCAGCGCTCGAACGCGCCGCGCACGTCGGCAAACCGTTGCCTCGCGACCTCCGTCCCGTCTTGAATCAGCGCGATCCGCGGCATCGTGACTCGCGAGCGAGCCTAGGGCATCGGCGCACGTTCGTCATCCGGCCCCCTTGTACGCTCACGGGGTGACCGCTCGCGAGGCGGAGGTTTACGTCCTGCTCTCTCCGCATCCGGACGACGCGGTCTTCAGCGCGTGGCACGTCCTGACGGCGCCCCGCGGCGTGCGCGTGGTGACGGTCTTCGCGGGCGTGCCTGATCCGGGCTTCGTCACGATCCTCGACCGCGAGCGCGGCGCGAGCGACTCCGCCGCGATCTTCCGCCGCCGGCTCGTCGAGGACCGCGACGCGCTCGCCGTCGCCGGCCGCCTCCCGGCACAGGCGCCGCTGCTCGAGGCGAGCTACCGCGCGCAGGCGTTCCCGCGCATCGCCCAGGCGCTCGAGAGCGACCGCCCGAGCTTCATCCGGATCATCGGACGGGAGCCGGAGCTCCGCCTCGAGCCGGAGGAGCTCGGGCGCAGCCTCGACGGCCTTGCCGACGGCGACGTCGTCTACGCGCCGGCCGGGATCGGCGGCCACGCCGACCACCGCGACGTCGCGCGCTACGCCGTAAGTCGGCTCGCCGGCGACCGCGGGCGGGTGCGCCTGTACGCCGACTTCCCGTACGTCGTGCGCCACGGACCGCCGAGCTTCCTCGGGCGCGGAGACAACCCCAGCGCGGACGCCGCCGTCACGGACGCGTTCGCGGTGCTGGGGCTGCGCGCTGCCGAGCACACGCCGCACGTGGTTCGCCTCGACGACGAGCAGCTCGAGGCGAAGTTCGAGGCCGCTCGTCGCTATCGGACGGAGTTCGATCTCGTCGACGCGGACTTCGGCGGCGTCCTATCCGACCCGGAGGCGATGCGCGTCGAGGTCTACTGGGCGCTCGGAGAGGACTGACGTGGCGACGCGCCAGCGGCCCGAGCGACTCCTGATGGTGCACGACTACCCTCCGCTGACGGGCGGCGGACTGGCGCTCGGTACGCTCGAGCTCGTACGGCTCGTGCAGCACGAGCGCCGCTGCCTCGTGCTCTCCTCGCGACTCGTCGACCACTTTGCCGACGACCGGACCCGCCTCGCACCGCCGTGCGCTCCGGCGGCGCCGGGACGCCTGGCGCGAGCGCTGCGGGACGCGGATGCGCTCGTCGTCCACTGGACCTTCTCCTTCCGGCGGCTCGCCACGTCGTGCCTGCTAGCCGGCCCGGCGCTCGGGATCCCGACGGCCTGCGTGATCCACACGGCGCCCGACCATTGCGACTACAACCGGCTGCGTCGCGTCCCGTCCGGCGCCCGGCAGGTCCTCGTCTCGCTCGTTCGGAGCGCGCTCCGCCGCTGCCAGGTCGTGGCGCTCAGCCGCGCGCACGCGGCGGCGCTCGAGCCCGCGGGGATCGAGGTGCAGGAGATCCTCCCCCTACCGATCAGCGCCGCGTCGCGCTACGCCGAGGTGTACGCGCGGCGCGACCCGGCGCGACCTCCGGAGACGGTGGGGATCGTCGGCGAGCTCTCGACGCTCAAGGGTGCGGACGCGATCCCGGGACTGTTGCGGGCGCTCACGCCCAGGTTCGCGGTCCGCGTCGTCGGGAGAGGCCCGATGTCTCGAAGCGTGAAGGTCGCCGTCGAGTCGCTCGCGCCGGAGGCACGGCAGCGGGTGGCGATCGCGGATCGAGTCGAGCCGACTGCGATGCCCGAGCTTCTCGCGGGGCTCGACGGGCTGCTCGTGCTCTCGCGCAGCGAGTCGCAATGCCGGCTCGCGCTCGAAGCGATGCTCGCCGGCGTCGTCGTCGTCGCCCGCCCGACCGGGGGGCTCCTCGACGTCGTTCGGTCGGGCAGCACCGGCGTGCTCGTGGATCCCGACGACCCGGTCGCAGTGCGCACGGCCCTCGCCGGCCTCGCCGCCGATCCGGTGGGTGCGGCGGCGATTCGCGGTCGCGCGCGAGCGGCCGCCGTCGCCGTCGCGGAGCGCAGCCGCCGCGACTGGCGCCGGTTTCTGCTCTCGCTCGACGGCGCTCAGGGCGGGAGCCGGTAGATCGTCACCGGGCCGTCGCGGGCGAGGCGGGGGAACGACGTTACGCGCGCGGCCGGCGCGGCGGCACAAGGCGTGGCGCCCTTCACGACGCGCCGGTAGCGGTAGAGCGCACGGTGGACCGCGACGTAGCGGACGCCGAGGCCGCGCAGTCGCGCGAGGTCGTTGCGCGAGAAGCGCCCGCAGTTCACGCCCTGGAGCGACGCCAGCAGGTCGTACGCGACCCGCGGCGCCACCGTCGAGTAGCCCGCCGGCCGCCCGCGCCGCGCCTCGATGTCGTAGTACTGGTAGACGCTCCCGTAGTGGAGGTCGGGGAGGAAGACCGGGAGCTCGAGCAGGCGTCCCGGCGGCGCGTCTCGCAGCGCGGCGTAGGCCGCGTTCCCCTCGTCGGCGGCCGACGCGCCGTACACGCGCACGTGCAGGTCGACGAGCAGCAGCGCGACCGCGAGCGCCGCGACGACCGCCCGCCACGGCGCGCGCGCGACCGCGAACGCCACGAGCGCCGCGAGGCAGAGGCACGCGATCGGTAGCAGCCGCTCGGGCACACGCGGGTAGCGGAACGCCGGCAGCGCGTGCCAGAGCCACGAGTACGTCGGTAGGTGCGTCCCCAGCGCGAGCAGGATCGGGACGACGGCGCCGAGGCCGAGCGCTGCGGCGAGCCCGCGCCGCGAGCGCGACCGGGCGAGCACGACGAGGCCGACCGCCGCGAGCACCGGCGTCGCCCAGCCGAGGAAGACGAAGCGCTCGGGATCCGCGCCTTTGTGGCGGTGCAGGAAGTCGCCCCACGAGGCCGAGTACTGCGCGACCGCCTGTAGCGACCGGCCGCCCGCGAGGTGCGACTTGTCGATCGTCGTCACCTTGACGAGCGCTCCCGCGGTGACCGCCGAGACGACGAGCGCGGCGACGGCGGCGAAGACGCGGCGGTCGCGCGCGCGCGCGAGGGCGTACGCGCACACGAACGGCACCGCCCCGAGCGCGAGGTGCACCTGGCCCGA
>DASUZD010000288.1:0-2534 GCA_036377055.1 Gaiellaceae bacterium
CAGCGGGTGCGCACGAACCTCTGGATCGGCGGCGGCGCGCTGGTCGTCGCCCTAGCGACCGGCCTCTCGCGGACGGGCGACTACTCGCTCGTCTACGCGGGCGAGCTCGTCGGCGTCGCGCTGATGTTCTGCGGGTTTACGCTCGGAGCGGCGCGCCCTGTGCGGCGTCCGGCGCAGCCGCTCGAACCTGCGGTGGCGCGGTGACGGCTCCGGCGATCCCGCGCCGGCCGCTGCGCCGGATCCGTCCCGAGCACCGCCCCGAGGTCGAGGCGCTCGCGCGGCGCATCACGGACGAGGTCGCGCGCCTGCTCGCCGAGGAGGCTCGGCGCGACCCGCGTCTCGCCGCGGCCCTTCGCGCCGGCTGACCACGCGCGGGGGCCGCGGCGGGCATGGCCCGAACCGCCGATGCGCACGACGAGCGGCGGTGGCAGCATGGCTGCGATGGCTGGAACGCTCCAGGAGCTTGGATACGAGCTGGCGCAGAAGGCGCTCGACCAACAGGAAGCTGCCCTCGACGACCTCCGCACGAGAACCGGCACACTCCTCACCGCCACCGCGCTGGTCGCGACGTTTCTGGGCGCACGCGCCCTCGATGGCGCAACAAATCGAGCGCTTGCTCTCAGCGGCGTCGGCTTCTCGATCGGGTGCATCGTCCTCTGCGTCTACGTCTTGGCGCCGCGAAGGAGCATCTCCCTCGCGTTTTCCGGATCGGCGGCGCGGGCGTACTTCGTCGCTTCGAATGCAAAGCTCGATGACGCTTACCTGACGCTCGCAGATTGGATGGACTATGTGTGGCGGTCGAATCAAATCGTCATCGCGCGGCTCGACCTCGCGTTCCGTGGAGGCGCAACGATGCTCGTCGCGGCGATCGGGGTATGGTCATCCGGGCTGGCTATACACTGAGGCCGATGGCGCCCAAGAACCCGCGGCCCATGCCGTCTCCGCCGCCTCCTGGCATCCTTCTCCCGGAGAAGGGGCTTCCGGCGCCTGCCCCGAAGAAGTAGCGCGCCCACGACGCGCAATCGGTGCGCAAGCTCCTCGTAGCGAACCGAGGCGAGATCGCGCTCCGCGTCTTCCGCGCTTGCCGCGAGCTCGGAATCGCCATCGTCGCCGTCGTAGCGCCCGACGACGGCGGCTCGCTGCACGCGCGTTCCGCCGACGAGACCGTCGAGATCGCGAGCTACCTCGACGCCGCCGAGCACGTTCGCGCCGCACACGAGACCGGCGCCGACGCGATCCATCCGGGCTACGGGTTCCTCGCCGAGAACGCCGAGTTCGCGGAGGCGGTCGAGGCCGCCGGGCTCGTCTGGGTCGGGCCGACGCCGGAGGCTCTACGCGCGGCCGGCGACAAGCTCGAGTCGAAGCGGATCGCGCACGCAGCCGGCGTGCCGGTCGTGCCGGACGGAGCACCGCGCGAGCTCGGCTTCCCGCTCCTCGTGAAGGCAGCCGCGGGCGGAGGCGGGCGCGGGATGCGCGTCGTGCGAGCGCCCGAGGAGCTCGACGACGCGCTCGCGGCGGCGCGCCGTGAGGCCGAGGCGGCGTTCGGCGACGGCGCCGTCTTCTGCGAGCGCTACGTCGAGCGTCCGCGCCACGTCGAGGTGCAGCTCCTCGGCGACGCGCACGGCGAGATCGTCGTCCTCGGCGAGCGCGACTGCTCGATCCAGCGCCGCCACCAGAAGGTCCTCGAAGAGGCGCCGGCGCCCGGGCTCGACGACGCGACCCGCGCACGAATCCACCAGGCCGCGCGGTCCTTCGCAACCGCGATCGGCTACCGGAGCGCCGGCACCGCGGAGTTCATGCTCGACGGCCGCGACTTCTTCTTCCTCGAGCTGAACGGGCGGATCCAGGTCGAGCATCCGGTGACGGAGGAGGTGACCGGACGCGACCTCGTTCGCGAGCAGCTAGAGATCGCGCGCGGCGAGCGGGTCGAACCGGCGACGGAGCCGCGCGGCCACGCGGTCGAGGTCAGGCTCTACGCCGAGGACCCACGGACGTTCCTCCCCCAGGCCGGGCGGATCGAGCGGCTGCGGCTGCCGAGCGGGATCCGCGTCGACGCGGGTGTCGCGGAAGGGGACGAGGTCGGGACCGCCTACGACCCGATGATCGCGAAGCTGATCGCGCGCGGCGAGACGCGCGACGAGGCGCTCGCTCGGCTGCGGGAGGCGCTCGCCGAGACCGAGGTCGAGGGCGTGACGACGAACCTCCCGTTCCTGCGCTGGCTCGTCGCGCACCCGGACGTCCGGGCAGGCCGCGCGACGACCGCGTTCCTGACAGAGCACCCGCCGCTCTCGCGACCGCCGGCCCGCCCGGCACGCGCGCCGTGGCAGGCGCCGTTCCGGTTGAACCTTCCGGCGCCGGCCCCGGCGCCCGCGCCGGACGTCGACGCCGCCGCGCACGACCACGCCCCGGGCGGCGGCGACAGCACGCTCACGGCGCCGATGCCCGGAACCGTCATCCGGCTCCTCGTCGGCGCCGGCGACCGCGTCGAGCCGCGCCAGCCGCTCGTCGTGCTCGAGGCGATGAAGATGGAGACG
>DASUZD010000289.1:0-24950 GCA_036377055.1 Gaiellaceae bacterium
GCTCCGGAACGCGACTGCGTACGGCGTCTCGCCGCGCCTGCGGCTCGACGTCGTCCTGAACAACCTCGTCGGCTGGGCGTTCACGACCGGCCGCATCCGGCTCCTCTCCGACGGCAGCTCGTGGCGGCCGATCGTCCACGTTCGCGACATCGGCCGCGCAGTCCTGGGCGCGCTCGCGGCGCCGCGGGAGCTCGTGCACGACCGCGCCTACAACGTCGGCGCGACGGCCGAGAACTACCAGATCCGCGACCTCGCACAGCTCGTCCACGAGGTGCTGCCGGAGTGCGAGGTCGAGATGGCCGAGGGTGCGTCGCCCGACCCGCGCAGCTACCGCGTCGACTTCAGCCGCTTCGAGGCGGCGTTCCCCGACCACCGCGCCGAATGGACGGCGCGAGCGGGGACGCAGGAGCTCGCCGACGCGTACCGCGAGGTGGGCCTGACGTGGGACGACTTCGACGGCCCTCGCTACACGCGGCTCAAGCGGCTCCGCGCGCTGATCGACGAGGGGAAGCTCGACGGGAGCCTCCGCGCCCGGGAGCCGGCGTGATCTTCACCGAGACGCGCCTCGCGGGCGCGTTCACCATCGACGTCGAGCCGCACGAGGACGAGCGCGGCTTCTTCGCGCGCGTCTGGGACGGCCAGGAGCTCGCGGCGCACGGCCTCGAGACGCGCGTCGTCCAGTCGAGCATCGCCTACAACCACGCGGCGGGAACGTTCCGCGGCCTGCACTACCAGGAGCCGCCCTTCGCCGAGACGAAGCTCGTCCGCTGCACCGCCGGCGCGATCTGGGACGTCGTCGTCGACCTCCGACACGCGTCGCCGACGTTCCTCGAGTGGGTCGCCGTCGAGCTCACCGCCGAGAACCACCGGACGCTGTACGTGCCGGAGGAGTTCGCGCACGGCTACCAGACGCTCACTGACCGGACGGAGGTCTGGTACCAGATGTCGGCGCCGTACGCGCCCGACGCCGCGCGCGGGTTGCGCTGGGACGACCCGCGGCTCGGCATCGATTGGCCCACTGCCGAACGAATCGTGATCTCGGAGCGCGATCTGGCGTGGCCGGACGTCAACCATGCGCTCGCCCTGTAGAGCTACCTTGTCAGCATGCGGCCCGCGCTCCGAGCGCGAATCGGCTCGAACGTCGCCGTCGGCACGCTGCTCGGGGTCCTCACGGCGCTGCTCTTCGCGCCCGCGTTCGCGGGTGCGGGCTCCGAGTTCGACGAAGGGATCCTCGTCGCGTTCCCGACGCGCGTCCTCCAGGGCGACCTCCCGTACCGGGACTTCGAGACCTTCTACGGGCCGGCGGAGCCGTTCGTCGCGGCGGCCGTCTTCCGCGTCTTCGGCTCGACGCTCGGCGCCGAGCGCGCGATCGGGTTCGCGTTCCGGCTGCTCGCCGTTCTGGCCGCGTTCGCGCTGCTCCTCCCGTGGGGTCGTACAGCCTCCTTCGCCGGCGGGATCGTCGCGGCCTGTGTCGCGGCCGCCGGGGGAGTCACGTTCGGAAGCGACATCGCGGCCCAGGCGCTCGCGATCGCCGCGGTCGCGCTCGCGTGGCGGGCCGGTCGGGGGAGTCCGTGGCTCCTCGCCGCCGCAGGGTTCGTCGCCGGCCTCGCGGGTCTGTTCCGGGCCGAGCTTGCGGTGGTCACCGTCCTCGCGCTCGTGCCAATCCTCCTCGCGCGGCGCAGGCGGTCGCTCGTGCTCGGCGCCGTCGGCTTCGTCGTCGTGCTGTCGCCGTACGTGCCGCTCGCGCTCGCGGCCGGGACGAGCCGGCTCGAGCGGAACTTCCACGACCTCGTCGCGACCGGCAGCGCGCGGCGACTGCCGATCACCGCTCACGGCGACCCGGGACACCTCCTCGCCGGCTTCGCCGTCGCCCTGGTCGTGCTCGCGCTCGCGGCGGCCGCGAGCCTGCGGCACGGCGAGCCGCGCGCGCCGCTCTTCTGCTCGATCACGCTGTTCGCAGGGCTCCAGCTCCCGTACGCGCTGTGGCGGGCCGACGCGCCGCACGTCGCGACCGCCGGGCTCCTCGCGTTCGCAGCGCTCCCGGCCGCCGCCTCCGAGCTCGTCCCGCGGCGCGCAGTCGCCGGCGCCTGGCTGGCGGGCGCAGCTGCCCTCGCGCTCTTCGCCGGCGTCCACTACGTCCGAGGCGGGATCTCACGCAACGCGAAGCTCGCCCTCGGCCGAACGCATGCCTCCGTCGTCTCCTACGACGGCCGGGACTTCAGGCTCGACGACGCGGCCGCTGCGCGAAGCCTCCAGCGCGCGATCGACGCGACGGCTCGCCTCGCGCCTCGAGGGGGCAGCCTCTTTGTCGGGCCGACCGACCTCCGCCGCACGGACGGGAACGACGTCTTCGTCTACTACCTCTTCCCGCACCTACGGCCCGCGTCGTTCTTCGTCGAGCTCGATCCGCCCGCGTCGAAGCGCTCGTCCGGGCTCGCCCGCGACCTCGGGCGCGCGGACGTCCTGCTGCTCGGCCGCCGGTGGAACCGCGAGACCGAGCCGAACGGCTCGCGCCGGTTCGGCTCGAACGCGCCGAATCTGGTGGTGCGCCGGCTCTTCTGCCGCCGGGCCGGGTTCGGCGGCTACGAAGTCCTCACGCGCTGCCGCTGAGCGCACGTACGCTCCGTCGATGCGGGTCTTGCTGGTCAACGCGCACGGGTCGGACCTCGGCCACGGCGGTGCGGAGAAGTACGTCAGGGAGCTCGCGGTGGGCCTCGAGCGCCGCGGACACGACGCCGAGCTCTTGAGCGCCTTCCCGCCGCGGGTCGACGCGTCGGGCGGGAAGACGATCGTCTTGCACGCGACCGACTGGCGCGACGACAGCGTCCGCAGGGTCAGGAATCACCTGGGCGACCTCGTCGCGAGGCCGACGGCGCGTCTGCGGGACGCGGTCGCCGCCGCACGACCGGACATCGTCCACACGAACAACCTGCCGGGGATCACGACCGCGGTCTGGGAGGTCTGCCGGCGGCTCGACATCCCGGTCGTGCACACGATCCACGACTACTACCTGCTGTGCCCGCGCGTGACGCTCCAGCGGAAGGACGGCACGCCGTGCTGCCCGCATTCGGCGTACTGCGCGGTGCGGCGCGGGCGGCTCGGCCGCTGGTGTGCCGGCGTGCACGAAGTGATCGCCGTCTCCGACCACGTTCGCCGCCGTCACGAGGGGTTGTTCGAGGACGCGAGGTTCCACGTCGTGCGGATCCCGATCGCTCCCTTCTCGACCGAGGCCCTGCCGCCGCCGCGGACGCCGCCGCGAACGGTCGGCTTTCTCGGCGCGCTCGGCCTGGTCAAGGGGATCGAGGACCTCGTCGCTGCGGCGCCTCGGCTCGCCGACCTCGGCCTCGCTCTCCAGGTCGCCGGCGAGGGCCGGCTCCGGCCGCTCGTCGAGGCGGCCGCGTCGCGCGGCGAGCTTCGGTACGCCGGCGTCGTTCACGGCCAAGAGAAGGTCCGCTTCGTGGAGTCGACGGATCTCGCGATCCTGCCGTCGACGTGGGAAGAGCCCGGCGCCCCGCCGTACGCGGTCGCCGAATGGCTCGCCGCGTGCCGGCCGATCCTCGTCGCGCGGCGCGGCGGTCTAGACGAGGTCGCGCACCTGCTTCCCGGCGCCGTGGCGATGGACACTGGAGCCGACGGCATCGTCGCTGCCGCCCGAGCGATCACCGCCGAGGCTCCGTGGCGTGAGCTCCTCCGCTCGATTCCGCCGGCCGACGGCGCGGCGACCGAGCGCTGGGTCGACCGCCACGTGGAGGTCTACGAGCTGGCTGCGGCAGGCGGGACGGGGCTGCCTCGCTCCTGACCGACGAGCTGCTCGTACAGCCGCTCGTGCTCGTCCACGACCGCGTCCCAGCCGAGGTTCGCGTGCGCCCAGGCTCGTGCTGCGGCGCCGAGGCGACGCCGGAGCGCGGGATCGTCGAGCAGGCGCGCGATCTGATCCGCGAACTCCTCGTCGGTGTCCGCGAGGACGAGGTGCTCGCCGTCGGTCACCTGGAGGCCGGCGACGGCGAGCGGGGAGGCGACGACCGCCTTGCCGGCCGCGAGCGCCTCCAGGACCTTCACGCGCATCCCGCGGCCGATGCGCAGCGGGGCGACGACGACCGCCGCCTGGGCGAAGTAGGGCGCCAGATCCGGCACGACGCCGGTGACGCTGACGTCGTCGGACCCTTCGAGGTCGCGCGGGGGGCGATCGCCGACGAGGAAGAGGCGCGCGTCGCCGCGGCGCGCGCGCACGAGCGGGAGGATGTCGCGGACGAGACGCTGGGCTGCGTCGCGGTTCGGCGCGTGGAGAAAGCTGCCGACGAACAGCACGACGGGCTCGTCCGAGGGGGCGGACTCCGGCCTCTCGACGAAGTCGGTCCCGAACGGGATCGTCACGATCGGCGTCGACCTGGCGGCCTCGGCCAGCGCGAGGCGGTCGTCGTCCGTGAAGACCACGACCGCGTCGACGCGCCTGAGGACAAGGCGCTCGAAGCTCCGCCACGCCCGGGCGTCGAGGCGGTGCACCAGCCGCCCCCACACGGGCTGCCAGCGGGCCCGCTCGGCCGCCGCGTCGGAGGCGGGGTCGGGCTCGACGAGGACGCGCGGCGCGGCCACCGACGACAACGTGTCGAGGTAGCAGCCCATCACCGGGTACAGGATCAGGACGAGATCCGGCGGCCAGCGCTCGCCGAGCTCCTTCAGGGCATCGCGGAAGCCGTCGTCCATGACGTCGTCCGTCCACATCGGCCGCCCGCGGAGCAGGCCGGCGCGCGAGCGGAGCCGCCGAACGAGCCGCGAGCGGAGCGACCGGCCCTCGTCGCGCCGCGAGACGACCTTCACGACGTCGAGTCGCTCCTGGAGCCGCTCGCCGGCCGGAGGCTCCCAGCCGTTGCGCAGGCAGAGCAACGCGACGTCCATCCGGTCGGCGAGGCGTTCGAGCAGCTGGGCCGCGACGCGCGCGCCTCCGTGGGTCGCCTCGAGCGACGGGGTGAACGGCGCCAGCGCAAGCACTCGCAGCCGGGAGCCTCGCGGGTGGTCGCTCGGCTGTGGCGGCGGTGACGGCGATGGCCGGCTGGGGCGTCGGCGCACGAGAGCAAGGTAACCGACGGCGATGACGGCCTCGCTCGCGAGTCGCGAGCCCGCCAGCGCCGTCAGCGATCCGGCCACGGCAGCGAGAGGCCCGAGCACGGCGAGAATCGCCGCAGCGGCGGCCACCACGGGCACCTGCTCGCGCTGGCGGCCGGCCCGGACGAGCGGAACCGTGAGGACGAAGGAGCTGAACCTCGTCGCGATCACGAGCGCGAGCAGGACGATCGCACCTCGCGCGTCGGCCACCTTCCGCCCGAGGAGGAACTCGAGGAACGGGTGGGCGAAGAACGCGAACGAGACGGCGAAGACGGCGCCGAGGCCGAGCCCGACGCCGGTCCACGCCCGGACGAGCCGTTCCTGGCGCTCCGGCGTGCGCCCGACGCCGCCGTAGAGCCCCCAGCTCACCGCCTCGGCGACGAGGAGAAGGCCCATCGCCGTGCGCAGCAGCGGGCCGTAGACGCCTGCCAGCGCGAAGCTGCCGACGAACCCGAGCGCGAGCAGCTCGATCTGGCCCTGCGCGACGGTCAGCACCGTGCCGGCCACGAACGGCGCCTGGGTGCGCACGACGCTCGCGGGCGCGATCTCCGTCTGCGCCAGCCGCCGGATGACGAGCGCCCTCGCGACGACGCCGATGCTCCTCCCGACGAGGAGGCCGACGAGCGCGGCGGTGAGCGCCGCGTCCGACGCGACCACGAGCGCCAGCGTGACGAGCAGGACCACGCTCGCCTCGACGATGGCGACAGCGCCTTCCCACCACAGCTCGCCGGCCGCGTTGATCACGCCGGAGTAGCCGTACGAGAGCGCGAGGACGATCGGGAGCGGGGCGACAATCAGGAAGCGCGCGTCGTGCCCGCCGAGGCCGGCGCCCCAGAGCACGACGTAGAGGAGCACGCCTGCGAACGCGGCCGCGAGCCTGACGCGGCGCGTTCCGCGCACCGGCGGCTCGGCCGTGCCGAAGTACGCGCGCGGCACGGAGAGCGTCGTCGCGAAGCCGATGTCCGCGACCGCTCCGCACGCGAAGCTCGCGGCCGAGGCGAGCGCGAGCTTGCCGACCTCGCCGATCGTGCTCTGGCGCGCGACGACGAGGAGCAGGACGAACTGCGTCGCGGGCGGGAGGAGCTTCGTCGTCGTTCCCCCGGCGAAGTGGAGGACGATGCTCCGGCGAACGCGCCGCTCCGCCTTCACGTCCGCCTTCTACAGTGCGCGTCGTGACGGAGGCCGAGCGAACGTCGAGCCGCGAGCTGATCGGGCCGCGCTGCCTTCGCTGCCTCGGCCAGGTCGTCCAGGCCGGGGCGGCGCTGACGTGCACCGCGTGCGGCGCCGCGTACGAGCCCGGACCTCGCGCCGGCACGATCGCGGTCGGGCGGCCGCAGTCGCGCTTCCGGCAGGAGCTCGACGCGGATGTCGTCTCGGTCCTCGAGCCATTGCTTGACGGCCTCAGCGCGCCGGCGTGCACGGAACGCGCGATCGCGGGTCACGCGGAGCAAGCCGGGATCGAGGTCGGCAACCCGGTCTGGGAAGGCCGGTTCGACGTCGCCCGTGCGCTTCCGCAGGCGTCCGGCGTCGTGCTCGACCTCGGGTGCGGCTTCGGCACGAGCACGATCGCGCTCGCCCGCTCCGCGGCACACGTGCTCGCGCTCGATCCCTCGCCGACGCGCGTGCGGCTGACGGCCGCGCGGCTGCGGGCGGAGGGGCTGCGCAACGCGACGGTGATCCAGGCCGACGGCCTCGAGCTTCCGCTCGCGAACGAGGTCTGCGACCTCGTCACCGTCGTCGGCGTGCTCGAGTGGCTCAGCCTCGGCTCGTCCGACCCGCTGCGGACGCAGCGACACGTGCTGAGCGAGGTCGCCCGTGTCCTGCGGCCGGGCGGCGTGCTGCTCCTCGGGATCGAGAACCGCTATGGCGCGCAGTACTTCGGCGGCTTTCCCGAGGAGCACGTCGAGCTGCGCTTCGTCTCGCTCTTGCCGCGCAGGCTCGGAGACGTCTACGCGCGCCTGGCCGGGCGCGGCCGCGTCACCACGTACACCCATTCGCGGCGTGCGCTCCTCGGGCTCCTGGAAGAGGCGGGTCTCCACGCGCGGCTCGGCCTGGCGCTCCCCTCGTACGGACAACCGCAGCTCGTCTTCGACGAGGAGGCCTTCCGACCTGCGTGGGACTTCTACCTGCGGCACGTCTTCCACTACTCGTCTCCCGCGCGGCGCTCCGTCGCAGCGCTGGCGCGGCGCTCCCCGCCCGCCGGGGGCGCCGTCGCGCCGGGGTTCTTCGCGCTGGCGCGGAAGGGCGCGGCGCCCGATCCCCTGCCGACGATCGTGACGGGCACGGCCGACTGCCGCGGCTCGGTCAAGACGATCGACTGGGACCGGCGCGAGATCGCGTTCCGCCCGCGCCTGGACCTGGACGCGGTCCGGAGCGAGCCGCTCGTGGACGGCTGGAACGGCCGGCGCTGGCTCACTGCGCCGGTCCGCCGAAGCGAGCGCCGCCGACGCGAGCTGCACGTGCTCGAGGCCGCGCTGGGGTTGCTCGCGGAGCGGCCGACGAGATCCGCAGATCCTGCGTCTCTAGCCGAGGCGCGGGACGCCCTGGCGCAGCTCGCGCCACGTCTGCGCCCGGAGACCGTCGAGTGGCACCAGGCGGAGCTTGCGGCGCTCGAGGGCGGCGAGCCGCCTGCGGTGTACGAGCACGGCGACTTCGTCACCGGGAACCTCGTCGTCGGCGACGACGAGCAAATCGTCGTCCTGGACGCCTCGCGCGCGTGGGCGGCGCCGGGACGCGACTCGGTCGTGCTCGTGCTCGACGTCTTCGGGCTTCGCGCGGGCGCCAAGGCCACCGACGTCGACGCGGGATTAGGTGCGCTCACCCAGGCGGCGTTCGGCGGAGATCGTGCGGCGGCCGCCGCGGCCAGGCTGCTCGACGCGGAGCTCGCGCTGCGAGAGGACGTGCGGCGCGCCCTTCGGCTGAGCCTCGTCGCCGTCTTTCGGCACTACGGCGCGCGCGGCTCGCTCCACGGCGTGGATGCGTTCGCCGAGCGTGCCGCGAGCGGCGAGCTCCTGGGACTGCTCGAGCGCCTTCGCGCTCAACTTCCGGCCGGCAGGCCCTGAGGCGCCGCGACCTCCAGCTTTTCGAGGCGCTCGTGGAGGCGCGGGCGCTCCCCGACGGTCGCACGGGCGCGGTAGGCGGCGTAGGCGGCGAGCTCCGGTGTCCACCGCTGGCGCACGATGCGCCCCGCCTGCGCGCGCAGGGCCCGCAGTAGCGCGGCGCGCCTGAGACGGCCGAGCGTGCGCCGGTCGCTGGCGGTGAGGCTCGGGATCGCGAGCAGCCCTTCGATAAGCCAGATCGGGTCGAACCAGTCGCGGCGCACGCGTGCGTTCTGCGCCGTGCCCGACTGCTCGTGGTGCCGGTAGACCGAGATCGTGCGGTCGATGAAGCCCAGCCGGTGCTCGTAGGCGATCCGAGCCCAGAGCTCGACGTCGGCGATCTGGAACAGGCGCTCGTTGAACAGGCCGACGTCTTCGAGCGCGCGCCGGGTCAGGAGCACGGCCGACGGCTCGCCGATCCAGTTCTCGTCGAAGCCCGCGTCCACGAGCTGCGAGAAGAGCCGGCGCCCGTCGTTGATGCGCTCCAGGCCGTCGAAGTGCTCGTGAGGACGCGCGAACTTCTCCGCCCACTCGGGGTCGGACGCGTCCTCCAGCAGCACCTCTCGCGGCGCGAAGACGAGACCGATGCGCGGATCGTCCAGCGCGAGCGCGACCATCTCCTCCACGCACTCCGGAAGCAGGAGGTCGTCGGCGTGGAGGAACTTGACGAACGCGCCGCGTGACAGCCGGATCGCGCGGTTGTGGTTCGCGACCGCGCCGATCGTCACCGTCGACGTCTCGATCCGGATGCGCGGATCGCCGAGCGAGCGCGCGATCTCGACCGTCGCGTCGGTCGAGGCATTGTCCGCGAGGACGAGCTCGAAGTTCGAGTACGTCTGCGCCAGCGCCGACTCGAGCGCGGCGGCGACCCACCGGTCGGCGTTGTAGGCGGGCACGCAGATCGAGACGAGTGGCGTTTCGTTCGTCACTGCAACACATCTTGGCGCAGGTGGGCGGAAAGGCGAGCGGCGAGCGCGACGATCGTGAGCGTGGGGTTCACGAAACCGGCGGTCGGAAAGACGGAGCCGCCGGTCACGAAGAGGTTCGCGAGCCCGTGGACGCGTCCGTTCGCGTCGACGACGCCGCGCCGCTCCTCGGCGTGCATGCGCGTCGTCCCGAGGTGATGGTGGACGCTCGGGTGCGCCGTGGAGGCGACGTCGCCGCCGGGCGCGAGCTCGCGTGCGGTCCGGAGCCGCCCGAGGCCGCGGCGAGCGAGCGCGTCGCGGAGCAGCTCCTCGGTCCGGTTCGCGCTGTCGAGCTCCCGCGCGCCGATGAACCAGTGGAGGCGCGCGACGGGGAGGCCGAACCGGTCCCGCTCCGTTCCCAGGCTTACTCGGCGCTCGGGGTCCGGCGCCTGCTCGAAGATGTGGTAGAGGTCGAACGCGCGAGCCTGGCGGCGCAGGGTCGACCACCCGGCGATCGCGCCGATGCCGTGCGTGTCGAGGAGGCGCGAACGTGGCCAGACGCGAAGCGTCGGCGCGAGCGCCGGAACGCCGCGAGCGAGCCGTCGGTGGACCCCGTACGCGATCGAGCCTGCGCCGGCGGCTGCTTCGGCCGCCGTTCGCAGCGGCCGGTCCGGAAGCCGCCGCGCTCGCATTCCCTCGGCAAGCGCTTGCGCCGCGACGGCTGCGCGCGCGGCGCGGTCTCGCGCGGGCACGGCGATGAAGCCGCTGTTCAGCAGGCCCTCTGCCCGGAGCGTCTCCTCGGGCAGCGCGAGATGCCCGAGGACCGGTTCGTCCGCGACGAGCCGGACGTCGTAGAACCCGAGCGCCGTCTCCGCTCGCGGATCGAGCTCGAGGCGGCAGCGGACGGTGGGGTGGTCCATGAAGCAGCGCCCGACGAGGTCGTGGTCGTTGCCAATGCCGGAGAGCAGGAGCAGGCGCGGGTTCTCGATCCCACCGGCGGCCAGCACGTACGCGCGCGCCCGAACGCGGAGGCCGCGGCCCGGCTCGGAGGCGACCTCGACGTCGCGAACCTCGCGCCCGTCGTCGGAGGTGCGGATGCGGGTGGCGACGGCGCCGGTGAGGATGCGAGCGGCTTCGCTCCTCGCGAGCCGGTCGGTCTGTGTCCGAATGAAGGCGTCCGCGCGACCGAAGCGGAAGACCCCGGTGGCGATTCCGTCGCCGACGACCGGGACGGCGTCGGGAGGCGCCGCGGCGGCTGCCGGGTCGTACTCGAAGAGGCCGGCCTCGCAGAGCTCGTGCGCTCGCGTGTAGAACGGATCGAGCGCCTCACGACCGAAGGGCCACCCGCTCCGCGGCATCCCGTCCCGCTCTTCGAAGTCGATCGGCGCGAGGGGTGCGTACCGAGCGCCGAGGCTGCCCCGCGCGACCTCGGAGGTCCAGAGCGGGACGGAGCCTCCCACGCCGCCGAGGTGCGTTTCGGCGAGAGGCGGGTACGGCTCGCCCTCGACCTCGCCGCTTGGCGCCTCGTCCGGCCCTGCCAGCACGAGCACGCTCGCACCCGAGGGCTCGAGCTCGGAGGCGACGACGAGCCCGGCGGGACCGGCGCCGACGACGCAGACGTCCGCTTCCAGCGACGCGTCGCCGGCAAGGTCGCGCGCGGCGATCAACATCGCGCTCGAGTGGCCTCGCGAATCAGGTGGCGAGCAGGTAGAGCGCGCTGACGAGGACGACGATCGCGCCGCCGACGAGCGCGAGATCGAGGCGGTGCACGGCGACGACCTCGTGCACGAATGCGGGTCGGAGTGCCGGCCCAGGCAGCGCCGAAGCGATCACGAGCAGCGTTCCGAGCGCCGTTGCGATCAGGAAGAAGAGCCGCGCGCGCGACGAGCCGTCAGTCGTCGGCGGCGCAATCGCGGCCACGTGTGTCGCGTGCATCGCGACCGGCGTCCCGAAGTAGACGAGGTCGGCGCGCGCGGGGCCGCCCGACCCGCGGCTGACGGGAATCGGTAGCGCGATGTGCGGCTTCGCCGCGTGGCGGCGCTTCGGCTTCGAGTGCGCGATGAGCGGCCGCGTCGGAGCCGGAGGCGGCGGCGGGGCGACGTACGCGGGCGGCGGCGGAGCGACGTACGCGGGCGGCGGCGGCGCGACGTACGCGGGCGGCGGCGGTGGAGACGGCGCAGGCGGGGGAGCCGGCGGCGGAGGTGGCGGCGAGACGTGCTTCGGCGGCGGTGGCGGCTTGGGAGCCGGATCCGGCGAGGGAACGGTCGGAGTCCCGCCAGTCGTGGTCAGGGCGAAGGAGAGGCCGTCCACGGCGAACGCGCCCGCGGCCGCGAACCCGCCGAGGGTGAGCGAGACCATGCCCGCGAGCACGACGAGCGATCGCCTCGCGCGATGGTGTCCCGGCCGCGCCGAAGGCCGTCCACTTCGTTCCTGCATACGCCCTCCCATGCGGCCCCGTCCGAGCCACGATAGCACCCCAAAAACGCGCGGAGAACAGCCTGGCGATTTCTGGCGTACCATTTAGATCCGCACGATCGGGGAGCCAGGGGGGAGTGTGATCGACAACTCGAAGACTCGGAGGACGCGCGCGCTTCGCCGGCTGGCCGTGCTCGGCGCCGTTCTCGTCGTCTTCTTCGCCGCTTCTTCTGCACGACCCGCCCCGCCGCCGCTTCGCGTCAGCGACGCGACCGCCGAGGCGACCGACTCGACCGGCGCCGACGCGACCTACAACGTGAAGGCGTTCGACCCGGCGACGGACACTCCTCTCGCGGCGACCTGCGACAACCCGCCCGGCACCTCGGGGACCGGCAACTTCGACGTGCCCGGCCACTTCCCGATCGGCGTGACGACCGTCACCTGCCAGACGACGACGCTCGATTCCACGACGGTGACGAAGTCGGCGACGATCACGATCCAGGACACGACGCCGCCGACCGTGAGCGCCCCCGCCAACATCTCGGTCTCGACGTCCACCCCGGGCGGCGTGGTCGTGACCTATCCGGACGCGTCGGCCACCGACACGGTCGACGGCTCCCTGCCGGCGCCCTGCAACCCGCCGTCCGGAAGCACCTTCCCCGCCGGCACGACGACCGTCACCTGCACAGCGACGGACAGCCACGGGAACACCGGCTCCGCGTCGTTCACGGTCACCGTCACGGTTACGGACACGACGCCGCCCGTGCTGACGCTCCCGTCGGACATCACGACCACGACCGAGAGCGCCGGCGGCGCCGTCGTGACCTACAGCGCGAGCGCGACCGACAACATCGACGGGTCGATCACGCCGAGCTGCAACCCGCCGTCCGGGAGCACGTTCCCGGTCGGGACGACGACGGTCACGTGCACCGCCACTGACTCGCACTCGAACTCGTCGAGCGGCAGCTTCTCCGTGACCGTGAACCTCGTGGACACGACGGCGCCGGTCCTGACCGTTCCCTCCGACATGACCGTCACGACCGGGAATCCGGGCGGCGCCGTCGTGACCTACTCCGCGAGCGCGACGGACAACGTCGACGGGTCGATCACGCCGTCGTGCAGCCCCGCGTCGGGAGCGACGTTCCCGGTCGGCGCCACGACCGTCACGTGCACCGCAACCGACGCGCACTCGAACACGGCGTCGAAGTCGTTCACCGTCACGGTCGTCGTCGTCGACAACCAGGCGCCGGTGCTGAGCGGCGTCCCGGCCAGCTTCGGCCGGGAGGCGAACGGCCCGGACGGCTCGAGGGTCTCCTACACCGTCCCGACGGCGGTCGACAACATCGACGGGCCGCTGCCCGTTACATGCTCGCCCGGTTCGGGAGCGCTCTTCCCGCTCGGAACGACGAAGGTCACCTGTTCGGCGACCGACTCGCACGGCAACACCGCTTCCGCGAGCTTCAACGTCTCCGTCGTCGACACGACGCCGCCGCGGCTCCTCGTTCCGCCCGACAGCTTCGTCAATGCGACGAGCGCCGCGGGGATCCCCGTCACCGACCCCGCAGTTCAGGCGTTCCTCGCGGTCGCGACCGCGAACGACATCGTCGACCCCTCGCCGAAGATCACGAACGACGCGCCCGCGGTGCTGCCCGTCGGGACGACGACGATCACGTTCACGGCGACGGACGCGAGCGGAAACAAGACCACGGCGACCGCGGCGCTGACGGTGAAGCCGCCACCGCCGCCGGGAACGCCACAGCCTCCGCCGCCGGTCGTCGACCGGACGCCGCCGGACGACGTCACCGCGCTCAAGGCGAGCGTCGGGAACCGGCTAGTCAAGCTCACGTGGAAGCTGCCGAGCGCGAAGGACTTCGACCATGTCGAGATCGCCCGCTCGTCCGCGGCGCCGGGCTCGCCCCAGACCGTCGTCTACAAGGGGAAGGGCAAGACCTTCTCAGACCGCAAGGTCCAGAACGGCGTCGAGTATCGCTACGTCCTGACGAGCTTCGACCAGACCGGCAACAACTCGGCGGGTGTCGCCGTCACGGCGACGCCGAAGCGCGCGCTGCTCGTCTCCCCGCAGGATGCGGCCAAGGTGAAGGGGCCGCCGACGCTCGCGTGGGTCGCGACGGCCACGGCCCGCTACTACAACGTCCAGGTGTTCCGCGGGAGCCAGAAGATCCTGAGCGCCTGGCCGGCGAAGAACGCGCTCCAGCTTCACAAGGCGTGGAAGTTCCAAGGACGGCAGTACCGGCTTACGCGAGGCCTCTACCGCTGGTATGTCTGGCCCGGCATCGGCCGCAAGTCGGAGGCCAAGTACGGGCCGATGCTCGGAACGAGCACGTTCCAGTTCGTCGGCTGACGCCGAAGAGCTAGGTAGTCGAGGCGCTGACGTCGACCGCGCCCGCGAGCGTCCCGTGGTCGTTCGGCGACGGGGACGGGGAGGCGAAGTTGACGTCGGTCGTGTAGTCGAGCGTGAGGGTGCCGGCGGCCCGCGCGTAGCGGTGCGTGCCGCTCGTGATCGTCAGCAGGAGATGGAAGTCGTAGTCGCTCGTGTGCGGGCTCTCGAAGGCGGCGCCGGTGCTTCCGTCGGCGATCGTGGCGACGAAGCTACCTCCCGGGCCGGTGAAGGTCAGCGTCCCGCCGACCGCAAACGGCGGCCCGCCCTCGAACGAGATCGGGCACGCACCGGCGGACGTCCGAGAGATCTGGCCGGAGTACGTCCCGCGTCCGATGAAGCTCGCGTCGAAGCTTCCGCTGACGGTGAGGCTCGAGATGGGCTCAGTGCCGCAGTTCTGCACGCCCGGCGACCACTGCGAGGCGCCCTGAAGCGTTCCCTTGACGGCTGGGCCGCCAGCCTGTTTGGCCTCGGTCATCGGCGTCGCTGCGACGGTCGCCGTGGCGACAAGGGCAGCGAGCGCAACCGCTGCCAGGACGACCAGTCTCTCCCACCCTCCCCGCATCGTTCGTTAAACAGTCTTGACGCTTCACCGGACGGTGTCAATCGCGAGTGGGCAACTCGCTGTCCGAGCCGCCCGCAGGAGGGCTTGGCGGAACGTCCTTCGTCGCACGTGGTGCGATGCTCGTTCCGAGGCAAGGACGCAGGGAGTGCCCGTATCAGTCCGATACGGGCGCGACTGAGGACGCGGCCTCGGGGCGAGCAGCGTGCCGCGGGCGGCTCAACGGATGTTCCGCCAAGCCCTCCTCTAGCAGTCCCGCAGCTTCTGGCAGAGCAGGTCGATCCGGACGGCGAAGTTCAGGTTCTCGCCGCCGCCGGCGACGAGGACGCCGACGACGTGGCCGTTCTTGTCGATCGCAGGGCCGCCCGAGTTGCCGGGGTTCGCGGCCGCGTCGGTCTGGATGTACCTCTTGATCACGCGGCTGACGATGCCCGTCGTGACCGTGCCCTCGAGCCCGTACGGGCTGCCGATCAGCAGGAGCTGGTCGCCTGGCCGCGGCGTGTTCGCGTCGGCGCGCTGCCACAGCGTCCGCACGCCGGCGGGGTGCGCGTTGACGCGGATTACCGCGAGGTCGTTCTTCGCGTCCTCGCCGGCGATCTCGCCCTGCCAGGTGCCGCCCTTGCGTTTGACGGTGACGTAGTTGTTGTAGTTCGGGCCGCCCGCGACGACGTGGTTCGCGGTGACGAAATAGGTGCTGTCGTCCTCCGCCCACGCCGCGAAGCCGGCCCCGAGGCGCCCGTCTGCGGTCTCGATCGTGAAGACGCTCTTGAGCGCGTGGGCCGCGAGCGGCGCGATCCCGGCGTCCTTCCGCTTGAGCTGCTTCTGCGTTCGCTTGACGCTTCCGGCGAGGCTCGCGTTTCGCGTCCGGAGGGCTCGCACCTGCGACGTGAGCTTGTGGCTCAGAGCCACATACTCCGCGTGCTGGCTCCGCGCCTGCCGGTAGGAGAGGAACGACATCGCGAACGCGGCCACGAGCAGCAAGGCGCCGACGAGCGCGAGGATCGGGAGGCCGCGGGTGGGTCCGCGCGAGGAGTATTCGTCGTAGCTCATACGCGCACTCGCGAAAAGTCATCGACTGCGCGAGACCCCCTCGCATGCCGCTTTCGGGGGATACGTGCCTCTACTCGATGTCGCCGTGGAGCTCGACGCCGGGATCCACCTCGATCTGGACGCGCTCCCGGCGGAGCTCCTCGGTGAGCGTCTGCTGCTCGACGCGCTTCTCCTTGCGCACGATCACGCGCTCCCGCACGACGAGCCGCTTCGTCACGACGAGCTCCTCCTCGAAGACCGGGATCGAGATCGAGCCGTCGGGCAGCGTCTCGACGAGGCCGGAGTCCTCGCCCTCGACCGGCACCCGTTCGAGGCCTGCATGCTCGACCTCCCGGACGACCTCCTCCTCGACGGCGCCGCTCTCGAGCCGCTTCCGGACCCGGACTGCGCCGATCGGATCCCGCTCCTTCTCGACGCGAAGCTCCTCCTCGTAGCGCACGAGCTCCGGCGGAAGCCCGTAGTGGGAGCGGAGCGCGTTCTCGGCCTTTGCGTCGATCGACTCCGCATCGACCGGCTCGGTCGCCTCGATCGTCCGCCGGTCGTGCGCGAGCCGAATCGCGCCGTCCGCGAGCTCCGCGCCCTCGACCGGCGCGAGGACTCGGCGCGGCGGCTCCGCCGCCGTCCGAACTCCAACCCAGGCGGGCTCGCCGGTCGCGTCGTCGTAGTAGATCGTCTCGAACCTCCCGACGCGCTCGCCGCCCGAGTCGACGACCCGAGCTCGCCGGCGCCGCGCCTCCTCCAGCCGCTCCGGCCTCACGTCTCGGCCTCGGCGTCGCGCTCGACGCGCAGCTCGTCGTCGACCGACCGCGTATCCCGCGCGACGTCCTTCTCGACCCGGATCCGCTCCGCCGCGACGACGTGCTTCCCGAGCACCGGCCGTTCGGCGAAGAACGGGATCTCGACCTCCGTCTCGCCGAGCTCGATGTCGCGCGCGACCGGAAGCCCGAGCGGCTCGCGGTACACGCGCGCCGTCTCCCGCTCGATCTCGATCTCGACCGTCACCGGCTCCGTCTCGACGCGCTTCCGCATCCGGACACGCCCCGCCTCCTCGCGCTGCTTCCCGACGACGACCGTCTCCTCCGTCGGCGCGGTCGGCTCGTCGTCGGGCCTGAGCACCGCGGTCTCGTGCTCGTTGCCGCGCTCGCCGATCCCGAAGTACGCGGTCAGCAGCTCCTCGGTCGGGTCGTCCAGCTCCTCGGCGTCGACCTGCGGCGCGCGCGCGACGACCTCGCGCTCGTACGGGATCCGCACGGCGTCGTGGCCGAAGGAGACACCGTCGGCAGGGACGAGCGTCCGGGCGCTCGTGGGCGTCTCGTCCGCGATCCCGATCCACGCGACCGCGCCCCGCTCGAGGTCGTAGTAGAGCGCGTCGACGTGCCCGAGCTCGTCGCCCTCGACCGAGCGGACCGGCCGCTGCTCGCGTCGCGCGCGCTTGAGCTCTCGCGTGTCCTCCGACCGTGCCATCCGAGGGCGATACCCGCCCTACGGCCGCTCGTAACGGCCTCTAACCGCCGCCGTAGATCGAGATCGGCATGTCGAGCAGGACGTCGTCGCCCTCGGGTCGCTCGGCCTCGAGGCGTTCGAGCAGCTCTGAAGCGCCCGGCGCGGCCGCGAGCAGGCGCAGCTCGACCTCCTCGGTCGTCGCGAGCTGAACGACCTCCTGCTTGAACGGCTTCGGGAACCGGCCGCGGCCCAGGTACCAGCCGTAGAACTTCTTCAGGAAGCCGGACGCGCGCCGCTCGCCGAGCTCGCGGACCGTCTCGCGGACGAAGAGGACGAGCTCGGCGACGACCTCCTCGCGGCTCGGCTCGGCCGCGTCGCCGTCGACGATCTCCCGCAGCGCCCACGGGTTTCCCTGCGCGCCGCGGCCGACCATCACCGCCGCCGCGCCGGTCGTCGCGAGCACGGCCTGCGCGCGCGCCCGCGACGTGACGTCGCCGGAGGCGATCACCGGCACGTCGACCCGCTCGACGAGCTCAGCGGTCAGCCGGTGGTCGGCCTCGCCGGTGTACATCTGCCGCGCGGAGCGGGGGTGCAGCGTCAGCGTCTTCGCGCCGGCCTCGATGAGCCGCGGCCCGAGCTCGAGGCACGCCCGCGAGCCGTCCTCGAGCCCGCGACGCATCTTCACGCTGACCGGGATCTCGACGGCGCCCGCGACGGCGTCCACGATCCGCGCCGCGCGGTCGGTGTCCTCGAGGAGCGTCGCCCCTGCGCCCGTCTTCGTCACCTTCTTGACTGGGCAGCCGAAGTTGATGTCGACGAGGTCGGCGCCGGCGGCCTCGACCATCCGCGCCGCCTCGGCCATGACCGGCGGATCTGAGCCGAAGATCTGGATCGCGAGCGGGTGCTCGTCGCTCGCGACGCGCAGGTAGCCGAGCGTGCGCTCGTTCCGGTGCTCGATCCCGGCGCAGCTGACCATCTCCGAGCAGACGAGCCCGGCGCCGAACCTGCGCCCCTGGCGGCGGAACGCCTGGACGCTCACGCCCGCCATCGGAGCGAGGACGAGGCGCGTCGGGATCTCCACGGATCCGATGCGCCACGGCTGTCGGAGATCTACCTGCATAGAGCGGGAAACTGTAGTTGACGTGGTCGCAGGTCGCAGGTAATATCCGCGCCCGCGACGGCGCGAAAAGCGCCGCGCTTTTCTTTAGCAGGGGTCAGGAGGCCGGCTGTGAAGGAAGTGATCCTCACTCCCGAGGGATACGAAAAGCTGAAGCATGAGATCGAGTATCTCTCGACCGAGAAGCGGCGTGAGGTGGCGGATCGGATTCGCGTCGCTCGCGAGTTCGGGGACATCGCCGAGAACGCGGAGTACGACGACGCGAAGAACGAGCAGGCGCTGCTCGAGCACCGGATCGCGACGCTCGAGGAGCGGCTGATCGCCGCGCGGGTGATCGAGAAGGGCGAGGTCACGTCCGACGTCGTTTCGATCGGCTCCAAGGTCCGGCTCAAGGACATGGAGCAGAACCAGACGATCGAGTACCACATCGTCGGCTCGGCCGAGGCGAACCCGGCCGAGCACAAGCTCTCGAACGAGTCGCCGGTCGGCAAGGCGATCATCGGCAAGAAGAAGGGCGACGTCGTAGAGGTCGCCGCGCCCCGCGGATCCCTCAAGTTCAAGATCCTAGAGATCAAGGCGGCGTGAAGTCCGCCGCGCTTCGCGCGGCATGACGATTTCACGCCGGAACTGCCGAGGGCGTTCGTGAGCGGACGCCGGCAAAGCCGGCATCCGCGCCGGGGAAGAGCACCGGCTCTCGATCTCGTCGAGGAGGTCGTCGAGGTTGCGGGACGGCCGGTCTCGCTGCTTCGGCCTCGAGTTGCTGATGCGCTGCTCGACGAGGAAGCGTTCGAGCACGAGGAGTTCCTGCCGTACTGGGCCGAGCTCTGGCCGTCGGCGGTCGCCCTTGCTCGGGAGGTGGCGCGGCTGGACGTCGACGGTCGCCGCGTGCTCGAGCTCGGCTGCGGGCTCGGGCTGCCGAGCATCGTCGCCGCACTCGAGGGCGCTCGGGTGCTCGCGACGGACTGGTCGCCGGACGCCGTCGAGGTCGCGGCGCGGAACGCCGGGCGGAACCGCGCGCCGCTCGAGACGGCGCTCGCTGCGTGGGGCGAGGCCTCGGCGCTCGTGGACGGAGCGCCCTGGGACCTCGTGCTGGGCGCCGATCTCCTCTACGAGCGGAGGAACGTCGAACAGCTCATCGACCTGCTGCCGCGGCTAGGAGCCGATGTGCTGCTCGCCGAGCCGGGGCGGCCGTTCGAGTCGACGTTCCTCGAGCGCGCGCGGCAGACGTGGTCGATCGACTCGCGGCCGGCGGGCGGCCGGGTCCGTCTCCATCGCCTGCGGCGGTAGCCTCTCGGGAAGTTGTTCGAGCGGTTCACCGAGCGCGCGCGGCAGGTCGTCGTCCTGGCCCAGGACGAGGCGCGCGCGCTGAAGCACAACTACATCGGCACCGAGCACCTCCTGCTCGGGCTGCTTCGCGAGGAGGAGGGCCTCGCCGCCCGCGTGCTCGACTCGCTCGACGTCACGGTCGATGAGGTGCGGGCGCAGGTCGCCCGGATCGTCGGCGAGGGCGACACGGTTACGCCGGGGCAGATCCCGTTCACGCCGCGTGCGAAGAAGGTGCTCGAGCTCGGCCTTCGGGAGGCGCTCACGCTAGGGCACAACTACATCGGGACGGAGCACCTCCTGCTCGGGCTCGTCCGCGAGAACGAAGGTGTCGGCGCGCGGATCCTGCTCGACTTCGGGGCGGACGCGGACAAGATCCGCGATGAGGTCATCGGCATGCTCTCGGGCATGGGGCTGCCGCCGCAGGAGCCGACGGAGGTGGGCGCGGCACCACCACCGGCGTCGCCGCCGGTCGCCCCGGAGGTCGTCGCGGAGCTGGAGAAGCTGCGCATCGCGCGGGAAGCGGCGATCGAGGAGTCGAGCTACGAGAAGGCAGCCGCCCTGCGAGAGCGCGAGCGGCGGCTCCGTCGCGCCGCGCGGCAGCTCGAGCGCGCGTGGGCCGGCGAACCGGAGGTTCGATTCCCGATGCGGCCGGCGACGGTTCGAACGGTCGTTGGACCGCCGCCGCGAGCTCCGGACGAAGGTCGCCGGTTGCTCACGCCGCTGATCGTCGGCTGGCTCCTGTTCGGCGGCGCTGCCGCCCTCGGCCTCCTCGCCGGCCGCCTCCTCTAGGGTCGAGGTGTTCGAACGCTTCACCAAGCGAGCGCGGCAGGTCATCGTGTTCGCACAGGACGAGGCTCGCACCTTTCGGCACAACTACGCCGGCACGGAGCATCTGCTGCTCGGGTTGCTGCGCGAGGAGGAGGGTCTCGCGGCGCGTGTGCTCGAGTCGCTCGACATCACGCTGGAGGACGTGCGCGCCCAGGTCGCGCAGATCGTCGGGCACGGTGACGAGCTCAGCGAGGGCAAGATCCCGTACACGCCGAGGGTCAAGAGGGTGCTCGACCTCTCGCTGCGCGAGGCCATGTCGCTCGGCCACAACTACGTCGGCACCGAGCACCTCCTGCTCAGCCTGGTCCGCGAAGACGAGGGAGTCGCCACACAAATCCTCCTCAACTTCGACGCTGAGGCCACGACGATCCGCAACGAGATCATTCGCATGCTTTCTGACCCGGGTCGCCGGCCGGGAACGGATCGGCCCCGGAAGCCTCGTCTCGCGTCTCCGCCTGTCGACGCGCAGGTCGCCGAGGAGGTGGAGAGGCTTCGAGCGCAGAAGGAGGAACTGATCGAGGCCCAGGAGTTCGAGCAGGCTGCCAAGCTGCGTGACCGCGAGCGGCGACTCCTCGCAGCGGGCCGGGAGCTGGAGCGCGCCTGGCAGGACGACCTCGGCGGGCCGCAGCGGGTCGCGCTGGACTCGGGCGCGGTGACGTACCGGCAGCTCCCGAGACCGGCGCCGCGCGCGACGGCGGCGCCTGAGCCGCGACGGGCGGTGCTCGGCGCGGTGGTGCTCGGCTGGCTGCTGTTCGGAGGAGCGGCAGGCGTCGGGCTGGTCGTCGGTTGGCTGCTTTGGGGCTGACTTAGACTCGCCCGACAGCCGAAGGAAGTCCGGCGCGCTGCGCGCGCCATGACGACTTCCTTCGGGACTCGATTCTGGCGGCAGTGAACAGAGTCGGGCAAAGCCCGCCTCTGCGGCGGGAAGCCTTAGTCTCAGGTCCGATGGCGCTCCCGAAGCGATTCCCAGACCGCGTCGACGTGGCGATGGTGAGGGCGGAGGCGGAGCGACTAGACACGGGCGACGAGGCTGACGCGACTCGTCGCCTCGCCGGCCGGGTGATGGCGCGTCGCGACATGGGGAAGCTGATGTTCCTCGACCTGGTCGACCTGAGCGGGCGGATCCAGCTCCTCGTCCGGCCGGACGAGCTCGGCGGCGTCGACCTCGACCTCGGCGACGTCGTCGGCGTCACCGGCGTCCCGGCCAAGTCGAGACGCGGCGAGCCGTCGCTGGCCGTCCGCGAGCTCGAGCTGCTCGCGAAGATCCGCTCGCCGCTCCCCGACACCTTCCACGGGCTGACGGACGTGGAGCAGCGGTACCGCCGCCGGTACCTCGACCTGCTGATGAACGAGGAGACGCGGGCCGACTTCCTCCTGCGCACGCGCATCGTCACCGCGATGAGGCGCTACCTCGACGACCACGGCTTCGTGGAGGTCGAGACGCCGGTCCTCCAGCCGCGCTACGGCGGCGGGTTCGCCGACCCGTTCGTCACGCACTACAACGCGCTCGACGCCGACTACTACCTCCGCATCGCGACCGAGCTCTACCTCAAGCGCCTGATCGTCGGCGGCCTCGAGCGCGTCTACGAGCTCGGCAAGGACTTCCGCAACGAGGGCCTCTCGTACAAGCACCAGCCTGAGTTCACGCAGCTCGAGTGGTACGAGGCGTACGCCGACTACCGCGACACGATGGCGCGGATGGAGGAGCTCGTCGAGTACGTCGCGCGCGAGGCGATCGGCGGCACGAAGACGACGTACCGCGGACACGAGGTCGACCTGAAGGCGCCGTGGCGGCGGGTCAAGCTGGTCGACGCGCTCGACGAGCAAGGCCTGTGGAGCCGCGACGCCGACGACCTTCGCGCGCGCCTCGAGGCGCGCGACGTCGACACGAAGCACGACGAGACCTGGGCGCAGCTCGTCGACCACGCGCTGACGGGCTTCGTCGAGCCGAGCCTGGTCGAGCCGACGATCCTCTATGACTACCCGGTCGAGCTGTCGCCTTTCGCGCGACCGACCGACGAGGACCCGTCGATCGTCGAGCGGTTCGAGTTCTTCGTCGGCGGCACGGAGCTCGGGAACGCGTTCAGCGAGATCAACGATCCCGAGGAGCAGGCCGCGCGCTTCGCCCAGCAGGCAGCCGAGGTCGGCGGCGAGCCGGGCGACCCGGACTACGTCGACGCGCTCTCGTACGGAATGCCGCCGACGGGCGGCCTCGGACTCGGCGTCGATCGCCTCGCGATGGTGCTCGGCGGCAAGGACACGATCAGGGACGTCGTGCTCTTTCCGGCGCTTCGCTCGCGGACGTAAGCCCGTAGGCCGCGAGCGTTCGGCCGACCATCGCGTCCTGCGTATAGAGGCGCCGGACGCGGTCTCGCGCTCGCAGCCCGAGCTCGCGCCGCCGGTCCGCGTCGGCCGCAAGGTTGCGGATCGCGCGCGCCGCCTCGTTCGGCGTCTGAACCAGCACAGCCGTGTCCGCCACGACCTCGCGAATCACGGGGAGGTCGCTGGCGACGACGGCGCGGCCCGCCGTCATCGCCTCGAGGAGCGCGAGCGGAAGCCCTTCGAAGGCCGAGAAGTGGACGATTACGTTCGCGTCCGACATCGCGGAGACGACCTCGTCGTGCGAGAGCCAGCCGCTCACGCTGACGCCGGCTCGAGCGAGCGTCGCGCGCTCGGGCCCGTCGCCGAGCCAGACGAACCTCGCCTCCTCGCCACGCAGCAGTGCGGCGACCTCGGCGAAGAGGTCCGGTCGCCGCTGATACGCGACTCGCCCGACGCTCGCGACCATGAGCTCCCCGTTCGGCTCGGGCGCGAACGACGGCAGCGAGTCGACGTCGAGGCCGTTCTGGACGACGCTGACGCTGCGCGAGCGGAGCCGTTCCGTCGCGTCCTCGCCCTCCGTCAGCGAGCACGCGAGGACGTGCGCGCGTCGCGCGAGCAGCCGTTCCGCGACGAACGCCGTCGCGCGGACCGGCGTCGGGTGCGAGTCGTTGTGGAACGCGAAGCCGTGCGGCGTGTAGAAGCGCTTCCAGCCCGGGGTGGGGAGGAGGCGCCCGACGAGGCCGGCGTACGTCGAGTGCATGTGGAGCACGCCGTGCTCGTAGCGGCCGAGCTCCCGGCGCAGGGTCGCGGCGGCGCGCATCGCCGACGCGACGGAGTCGTAGCCCGAGCGCCGGCCCCAGCCTCGGACGCTCACGAGCTCGACGCGCGGGTCGAACAGCTCCACGAGCTCGTCAGGCGTCTCGGGCCGGCGGCCATAGACGACGACGGTCGGGACCCCGGCGGCCGCGGTCTCGTTCGCCAACGGCACGATGACCTTGACGATCCCACCCGCGAGCGCCTCGCAGAGGTGAATGACCGCGAAGTTGTTCTTTGCCGCCGACCGCCGCTCGTCGTCCATCGCCGCTTCAGATACTCGCTGAGACTCGTGCCCGCCGCAGGGCCTACCGCCCGAGCTTACCCGGCCGCAGCCGCTGACTGGTACGCCGCGTACGAGGGCTTGTGGGACCAGTCGTTCCGAACGAGCCCGAAGAAGTTCTCGCGCGTCGACGTCGAGGTCCCGGCGTCGCGGAACGTGTAGGTGAAGAGCGGGCCGGCCCAGCTATAGGACTTCCAGAGCGTGTACGCCGAGGTCACCTGCGCGGCCTGCGTGGTCTCGGAGACGAAGCCCGAGCCGGAAGGCCCGTTGGTCGGCACTCCCCACTCGGTGCCCCAGATCTGCTTCGCGCCGTCGCCGTTCGCCACCATGAGGCTTCGCAGGCTCGGGGTGGTACCGAACATCTGGTACCAGGCGCTCCAGCCGGCCGCCGTCGAGGGGTCGGACGGGAACGAGTACGGATGGTGGCCGACGGCGTCGAAGTAGCCCTTGCCGCCGTTCGCGTAGATGCCCTCGAGCCAGTTGATCCCGTTGACGTTGCTGCATGCGCTCGAGCACGGAGCGTTGTAGGAGCCGGCCGGGGAGGTGCCGCCCGTCACGACGGTCGCGCTCGGATCGACGGCCTTGATCTGGGTGTAGCAGGCCTTGAGCATCCCGGTGTACTTGGCGACGTCCGGCTTCGGCTGGAAGAACGCGGTCAGGTTCGGCTCGTTCCAGACCTCCCAGGCGTGGACGCCCATCGGAAGGTAGTGCCGCGCGACGGCGCCGCAGAAGTTTCCGTAGTCGGCGTTGTTCGCGGGTACGCACTTGTCGGACGTGTTGCACGTCGAGGGGCGTGCCCAGGCCGGGGTGTACGCGATGGTGCCGAGCGTCGCGATCCCGCGGGCGTTGAGCGCCTGGACGATCGCGTCCTGAGCCGACCAGTTGTAGCTCGACGGGCCTCCGTTCTGGATCGCACCCCAGTCGATGTCGAACCGCTCGATCTTCACGCCCATCCCCTTGGCGCTGTCGAGGTACGTCGTGCGGTCGGTCGACGAGAGCCACGGGAGCTGCCAGCCGGAGGAAGAGCCGAAGCGGCTGTACGACCCGGCGGGCGGCGGCGTCGACGGTGAGCTCGCCGCCTTGACGACCGCGCTCTGCGCGCTCGTCGCGTTTCCCGACCCGGCGGTGTTGGTCGCGGTCACGATCACGCGCTCGGTGTAGTTGACGTCCGAGGAGGTGAGCGTGTAGGACGCGCCGGTGGCGCCCGAGATCGCCGCGCAGTTGGCGCCGGTCGAGTCGCAGCGGCGCCACGAGTAGCCGTACGAGGTCGGGCTGCCGGACCAGGTT
>DASUZD010000290.1:0-3345 GCA_036377055.1 Gaiellaceae bacterium
TCGTGAGCGGCGCGCGCGCGTAGACGAGCGCGAGAGCAGCGGCAAGGAACGGGAACATCGGCATCAGGTACCGCGGCCCCGGCCCCCAGCCGCCGAACGGCTGCACGAACCCGGTGACGTAGACGAAGACGAGCGCGGTCACGCCGGCTACGACGAGCGCCTCCGCGCGGCGACCGCGTCGATAGAGCAACACGAGCCCGACGACGCCGAGCGCGAGCACCGGCACGAGCCGGAGCGCGCCGCGCGAGAGGAAGAGCAGCTCGAGCCCCTCGCGGAGGCGCGGGGTGCCGACGTCGTGGAACCCCTCCTGCGTCCGCGTCCCGCTTTGGAGCACCTGATTCGAGTACGCGAGGTGCGTGAACGAGCCGAACGCCCACCTCTGGTAGAGGAGGAGCGGCGCGACACCGACCACGACGCCGGCCGTGTAGGCCAGCCCGCGGCGGACGATCGGCGCGCGCGAGATCGTGTAGAGGCCGAGCACGAAGCCCACGAGCGCGAGCGGGTACTCGACGACGACGGCGAGGCCCGCGAGCGCTCCGGCAGCCGCGACGAGCACGAGCCGCGACGGCCCCGCCCGCTCGCGCCACAGCAGCGCGAACGCCGCGAAACCCACGCACGCGGAGAGGACGTGCGCGAAGAAGAGGCTCGTGAACGGGAGGAAGATCGTGGCGGCGCCGAGCGTGACCGCGGCCACGGTCCCGAAGCCGCGCTCCCAGTCGTCCCCGACGCGACGCACGAGCAGAAGCAGCACGAACGCCGGCAGCACGACTCCGAGCAGCGCCAGGACGTGCACCCCGCTCGGCAGTCCGAGCGCGCGCAGCACGTGGTAGAAGGGCAGGCACAGGAACGCGAGGCCCGGCGCCTTGTTCGAGAAGTAGTGGCCGCGGTAGAAGCTCTCGTCGCCGCGGTAGGCCTGGAAGTCGTCGATTCGCGCCGTCCCGTGCGCGAGCGCCTTCACGAGCGAGTAGTGCGCCCCCTGGTTGAACCCGAACGGCTGGAGGAGGAGCGCACATCCCGCCACGAGCACGACGAAAGCGAGCAGGCCGGTCTGGCGGCGCAGCACCGGCCGATCGTAGCTCCGGCCTAAGCGGTCACGCCTGAGGCGCCGACTCGGCGGCGCCGACCATCAGGACGTACGGGCTCCGCCCGTGCGTCCGTCTCAACCGACCAGCCGAGTCGCTCAAGCGGCCACGCCGGAGAAGCGCGGGATGATGTCCTGCCCGTACGCTTGGAGCGTCTCCTCCTGGCTATGCGTCATGAGGTAGATGTTGAACTGGTCGACGCCCACCGACTCGAGCTCGCGCAGCTTCTCGGCGGCCTGGTCGGCGGTCCCGAGAACGCAGAAGCGGTCGCAGATCTCGTCCGTGACGAACTCGCCGTGCTTGGCGCCCACGCGCGAGTGGTCCTTGTAGTCGTAGAACTTCCGCGCGCGCACGTAGTCCGTCAGAGCGTCCGGGATCTCCGAGTCGAAGCCGTAGCGCTCGATCAGGTCCATCACGTGGTTCGAGACCATGGCCGGGAACCAGCGCACCTGCTCGCGCGCGTCGGAGAGGTCGTCCGAGATGTGCGACGGCGCGCCGACGATGCACTTGAGCTCCGACGGGTCGCGCCCGGCCTCCTCGGCCGCGCTCCGCGCGGTGTCCATGATCCACTGGATGATCTGCGGGTCGGCGAGCTGGATGATCACGCCGTCCGCGACCCGCCCCGCGACCGCGAGCGCCTTCGGCCCGTAGCCCGCGATCCACATCGGGATGTCGCCGTGCTCAGCGCTCTTCGCCCACTCCAGCTTGAGCTGCTTGTCGTTCCACTCGACCTCGCGGCCGTTCATCAGCTCCCTGATCATCCGGCAGCGCCGCTCGAACTCGGCGACCTTCACCGGCTGGAGGCCGACGACCCGCCGCGACGAGTCTCCGCGGCCGATCCCCATCACGGCCCGGCCGTTCGAGATGTCGTGCAGCGTCGCGTACCAGCTCGCCGTGATCGTCGGGTCGCGGATGCCGGGGTTCGTGACGAAGTGGCCGAGCTTGATCCGCTCCGTGCGGTCGGCGGCGAGCACGAGCGTCGCGTACGAGTCCTGCCAGAGGATGTGCGAGTCGTACGTCCACGCGTACTCGAAGCCGTGGCGCTCGGCGAGCTGCATCAGCTCGATCATCCGCTGGTACGGCGGGTCGGGCAGGACGGTGACGCCGAACGTGAGCATCGCGCCTCCTCGGGCGGTGGCAGGGAGTGGCCATTCTCCCGCGAACGGAGCCGCGTGGCAATCGCGGCGTACCTGTTCATCGCGGTCGCCGCGGGCGTGATGATCCCGTTCCAGGCGGGGATCAACACCCAGCTCGCCCAGCTCGTCGGCAGCCCGATCCGGGCGGCGTTCGTGTCCTTCGTCGTCGGGACGCTCGCGCTGCTCCTGCTCTCGTTCTTCGTCCTGAAGCCGCTGCCGTCAGGGGCGAGGCTCGCCGGCGCGCCGTGGTGGCTCTGGACGGGCGGGCTCTTCGGCGCCTTCTACGTCGCCGGGAACATCTTCTCGGCGCCGAAGCTCGGCGCCGCCACGCTGATCGCCGCCATCGTCGCCGGACAGTCCCTGGCCTCCCTCTTGATCGACCAGTACGGCTGGGTCGGGTTCCGCGAGCACCATGTGAGCCCGGGCCGGCTCGCCGGGATGGCGCTCGTGCTCACGGGCGTGGCGCTCGTCCGACTCTTTTAAGCTGCTCCGACCCTGCGACGAAGGAGGAGCGAGATGGCGGTAGGAATGCTGCTGGACATGCCGGCCGAGGCAGGTGCGATGTACGAGGCTGTGAACCAGCAGATGTTCGGGACGAGCACCCCTACGGCCGATCAGTTGCCGAGCGAGTTGATATTGCACTCCGCCGGCGCCACGGCCGGCGGCTTTCGGATCTTCGACGTCTGGGAGTCGCGCGAAGCGTTCGAGCGGTTCTTCCAAGGGCAAGTCGGGCCGGCGATGCAAGCCCTCGGCGGCGAGGCTGCGAGCGGCCCCCCGCCGGAGCCGCAGATCTACGAGCTCAGCAACTGGGTCCGCGGCCAGGCGGGCTAAGACGCGGCCAGGCGCTCGATCGTCTTCGAGGCGAGGCGGTCGAGCGCCTGCACCGACAGCTCGAGGTGCTCCGGCTTCGTGTCCTCGAGCTTCGTGTGCGATAGCCCGCGCAGGCTCTGGACGAACAGCATCACCGTCGGCACGCCGGCGCGCGAGACCTCGGCGGCGTCGTGCAGCGGGCCTGACGGGAGCCGGTGCGCCGTACCCGCCACCTCGCGGATCGCTTCGTCGGCGAGCTCGATCAGCGCGTCGTCGAAGAGGATCGGCTCGATCGACCAGATCCGCTCCCAGTCGAC
>DASUZD010000291.1:0-35463 GCA_036377055.1 Gaiellaceae bacterium
GGCGAGTTCGACTAGTGGTTCGACCCCGGCTTCACCCTGACGGCCGAGCGCGTAGATCGCTGCTTCCCGTACTTGCACATCTGCGTCGGCCAACCTGGCCAACAGCGCCTCGAGCGCTCGCCGGTCGCACGTCTTTGCGAGTTCGTGGGCTGCCCGAACGCGAAGCTCACTCTCACCATTGCGCAGCGCCTGGACGAGTGGGCTCACGACGTCCACAGACTTGAGGCCAACGAGCCCGAGGTTGATGATCTCGTCGACGGTCGGGGGTCATCCGAGTCAACCTGGCGCAGACAGCGAAGCAGGCGCGAGGCAGGTCGGTGCGGGTCGCGGCGAACGAGGCTCTGAAGAGCAGTCGCGCGGACCTTGGCGTCCTGGTCACCAGCAGCCTCCCAGAGCAGTTCGTCCACCGATGGATCCGCGAGCTTGCTCACCTCAAACGCCGCCATCATGCGTAACTGCGGCTCCGCGCTCCGGAGCATCTCCCTGAAGGTCTCGAGGGTCCTGGCGTCGTTCATGGGTATGCCTCGCGAGTATCAACCGTACGGGGAACCCGCCAAGACCTTTCAGTCGCCGCCGATGCCGGCTTTGCCGGCGTCGGCCGATGCGGCTCATTGATCGCGCGCCCCCGTCGGACGTCCGCCAGGACTTCCGACGGCGAAATGGGGGCGAGAGGATTCGAACCTCTGTAGGCTGAGCCGACGGGTTTACAGCCCGTTCCCTTTGGCCGCTCGGGCACACCCCCGAGGCGGGACAGTGTAGCCGCGGCCTACGGGACGATCAGCTCGGTCCGCAGCTCGTGGCTCTCGTCTGGTAGGCGCGCCTCGTAGTAGATCCGGTAGCCGCCGCCGGGGAGCGAGAGCACCTCGAGGTACCTCGCGTCGTAGGCGGGCTCGTCGCCGATCGGCTCGTAGCGGCCGTCGGCGGTGCGCTGTGCGAGGCCCGTCCGCTCGAACCAGTTCTCCTCCTTCGTCGCGCGGCCGTCGTAGGCGGCTCGACCGTCGGGAAGCACGGCCGTCAGACGAGCGCCACGCGAATCCCACTTTCCGGGACGGCCGGTGAGGACCGTCCCGTGCCAGGTCCAGTCGAGGCCGTCGTCGCTCGTCGCGTAGGCGGAGCTCATGCGGTCCTCCTCGTCCGGCTCGTCGAGCGGGTGGCAGCAGATCCAGGCCTCCCAGCCGCCGTTCGTGCGCCGCACGATCGGATCCTTCACCGCCATGTGCTCGTCGCCCGGGAACGGGGTCCGCCGCTCGGCCGAGTCGAAGTCGGACGGATCCTCGGCGTCGAGCGCGTCGATCCACCAGTGCTTGCTGTTCGGCGTCGCGCAGCAGACGTAGAGCCGCCAGCCGCCGTCCGTTCGTACGAGCGCGGGGCGCTCCATCGAGAACGCGCCGAACTGCTCGTTGGTCAGCGTCGAGAGCGTCTCGAAGCGCTCACCGTCCTCCGAGCGGGCGACGACGGTCGACGCCCCTTCGCTGTAGCGCAGCCGGTACGCGAGCAAGATCCCGCCGTCGTCGTCCAGCGCAGCGCCCGGCGAGCCGGCCCACTGCAACCGGCCGTGCCCAGGCGCCGGCACGGCGACCGTAGCGGGCGCCGAGCCCGGGAGCGGAAACGCGCTAGTCGTCGGTCTCCTCCTCGTCGGAGTCGCCGTCGTCGTCGAGGCCGCTCTCCTCGCGCAGCCGCTGCGTCTCCTCGCGGCTCTTGCGCGCCTCCTCCGTGAGCCGCTCTTCGTCCTCGCCCATCGCGCCGGGTTATCTCGCTTCGACGGCGTAGAGAAACTCGCGCACGGCAGCGAGGTAGCGCTCGGTCTCCTCGAGGACCGGCGTGTGCGAGCTCTGCTCGAAGACGACCTCGCGCGCGTGCGGGATCCCGTCGAGGAGCGTCTTCGAGATCGCCGGCGTGGAGAGGTCGTGCGCGCCGCGGAGGACGAGCGTCGGCAGCTTCAGCTCTGGAAGCCGCGCGCGCACGTCCCAGCCTTCGAGCGCGCCGTTGACCGTCCACTCGTTCGGTCCCCACATCGCGCGGTAGACGTCCTTGTTCCGCTCCGCACGCATCCGGACGAGCTCGAGGCAGTCGTCGCCGCGATGGAAGTGGCGCGCGTCGAACTCGTCCTGCACCTCCGTGTCGCTGCCGGCGAGGTCGTCCCGCAGCCGCTTCGCCTCGGCGGTCCACTCCGCAGCGCTCGCGAGCGTCGAGGAGAGGATCAGGCTGACGAGCGAGTCCTGCCGCGCGAGCGCGTGCTCGAGCGCGAGCATCCCGCCCCACGACGTGCCGAGCAGGTGGACCCGCTGGAGCCCGAGGTGAGCGCGCAGCGCGTCGAGCTCGTCGAGGAAGACGGCGACGCTCCAGTCGCCCGACTCGGTGCGGGCGGAGCGCCCGCAGCCGAGCTGGTCGTAGAGCACGACCGGCCGCTCGTCCGCGAGCCGCTCTAGCGGCGCGAAGTAGTTGTGCGTCGACCCGGGCCCGCCGTGGAGAGCGACGAGCGGCGCGCGTCCAGCCACGCCGGTGACGCGGAACCAGGTCCGCCCGATCGGCCGCTCGAGATACCCCTCCACGCACGGGTGAGCGTAGAACGCCGCTGTTACCCTGTGCGCGCCTGCCCTCTTAGCTCAGCTGGTAGAGCACCTCCATGGTAAGGAGGGGGTCGACGGTTCGAGTCCGTCAGAGGGCTCTGCAAAAGCGCCGCACCTGGCGCTTTTTCTTTCGGATCGACTTGCAACTACGCGAATGTGAGGCAGGTATGGAGCCCCTTATGGAGCCTCCAGGTCTGGGTTGGCCGCACCAGTGTCCCGTTTTCGGCCGTTTTGATCCGTTCGCGGGGCACCTTTGCCTTCCGAGGCAGGCGACGGCCCCAGTCGCTGATCATCCATGCCGCGCCGTCCTCGGCGGCTCCGTACGCTGCTGCTTCGCGTCCGCCGCCCTCGTCCTATCCCGGGTACAGGTCGACGTAGTCGACCCCGAGCCGCTCCCGGCTGCGCGCGGCCTCTGCCACTGGATCCGTCCGCCGAGGGAAGAACTTGGTTGTGATGAACACCTCTTCGCGCCGCAGGCCGCTCTCGCGTAACCCCTGTCCGACGCTCTCTTCGTTGCCGTACGCCTGCGCCGTGTCGATGTGTCGATAGCCGAGCTCGAGCGCCCAGCGGACGGCATCCACGCACTTACGGCCGTTCGGCACCTGCCAGACACCCAGACCAAGCAACGGAATCCTGTTGCCGTCCGCGAGTACTCGGGCCCTTCCGTCCGCCGTCACATCCGTCACCTCACCGCCTCCTCGTGACCGATTGAAACGGCGTCGGTCGCCCCGCTTGTTCCGCCGGGCGGACGGCGTCAGCCGCCCTCCGCGAGAAAGGCGTGGACATCTCCTGCGAACTCGCTGTGGTGCTGGAACAGGAAGCCGTGAGCCGAGTCCGGGTAGATCCTCAGTCGCGCGTCCGGCAGAAGTCCGGTCAACAGGTACGAGTAGCGGGGCTGGATCATCGGGTCGCTGTCGCCGTTCGCGACGAAGACCGGGAGCTCGATCGCCGAGACTCGCTGGAGCAGCGAGTGGTTCGGGATGCCCCATCTGCAGACGGCGTCGTACTGCGCCTGGCGGGTCTGGCATGTCGTCGGCGCGTCTTGGTTGGAGGTCCTTCCGAAGATGCGCCCGGCGACCTCTTGACCGGCCTCGCGACTGGTGCTGGTGGGAGCGAAGAAGACGGCGATGTAGCCCTGCGGGTTCGGTTCCGGCTCGCCGACTGCGCCGATCACCTCGGGTGCCCACCCGTGCATCCCTTCGGCCCCCTGCGGCGCAGACGATGCGAGCACGACCCGCCGTAGCAGATCCGGGCGGATGAGCGCGATCTCCTGCGCGACGAAGCTGCCGATCGAGAACCCGAGGAGATCCACCTTCTTGACGCCCACGGCGTCGACGAATGCGATCGCGTCGTGAGCCATCGCCTCGATCGTGTTCGGCGTCGTCCCGGTCGTGCCGCCAACGCCGCGATTGTCGAACGCCACCACACGCCGCCCGACTGCGAGATCGTCGATCAGGGCAGGATCCCAGTTGTCGAGATTGCCGCGGAAGTGCTGCAGCAGAACGAGCGGCAGATCGCCGGCACCGACGTCGCGGTAGGCGTACTCGATCCCGTTCTCGGCCGTGACTCGCTTCGTCGAGGCGTCGATGTACGGCACGTCAGGAGACCGCGGCGGCGCCGACCGCCTCGGCAGCCTTCTCGATGACTTCCGCGACCTCTTGCGGATGCGAGACCATTGCCACGTGGCTTGCCGCCACCTCGACGGTGGTCGCGCCCATTCGTTCGGCGAATTGCCGCTCGGCGTCTGGCGGAATCGCCTCATCGTTCTGCGCGACGAGGTACCAGGTCGGCAGCGACTTCCAAGCGGGAGCGCCCATGACGTCGGTGAAGGCGGAGGAGGCGAGCGCTTGCTGGACGGCATACAGCACGCGTGCACGGGTCGGCTCGACATCAGCGGCGAAGTGGTTGACGAAGTCGTCCTCGGAGAGCCAGCCGAAGCCGCGCGAGTCGGTGAACAGATGCGTGAGCGCCGGCGTCACCGGCCCTCGCGAGAGGAGGGCGCCGAGGGACTCCCCCTCGTCGAGACCGAATGCAGCGACATAGACGAGGCCGACGACGTTCGGCGCGTCCGGGCCGAGCGCGGTGATGATCTGGCCGCCGTAGGAGTGCCCGACCAGCAGCGTCGGCCCGTCCTGGAACTCGAGCACCTGGCGCAGCCGTGCGACGTCGTCGGCGAGCGAGCTGAGCGGGAACTGCGGCGCTCGGACCTGGAAGCCGTTTGCCTGCAAGCGTTCGATGACGCCGCTCCAACAGGACCCGTCGGCCCAGGCGCCGTGGACGAGGAGGATGTTCGGCCGGCCGTTCATTGTGTCGCCCCTCCCTTCTTCCGAGTTGTCGAAGAGCCGAGTGTCGTCCGGCGCGGCTTAGCTGCGCATCGCACGATCCTGCGATTTGAAAGCGGCTCGAGAGGTCTGGGGTATGCTCGCCGCGAGAGGCGCGGATGTCGACAGTCCCAGCGCGGGAGTTCCATGGACGCGACGCGGAACTCGCGCTGATCCGAGACGCGCTCGAGCGGCTTTCGGAGGGGGCGGAGGCGGTGGTGATCGTCGAGGGCGCCGCCGGCATGGGGAAGAGTCGCCTGCTCGCCGAGTTTGCCGAGATCGCTCGCGGCCTCGGGATCAAGGTCGGCGCCAGCGCAGCGGATCCGAGCGAGACCGTGGTCGAGCTCGCGGCTCTTCTGGTGGCCTTGTTCAACGGGGTTGCGCCACTGCTCGACCCCGACGGCCTTTCGACGCTTCATGCGCAGCCCGAGCAACGGTTCTGGCTGCTGCGAGACCTGCAGCAGCTGCTCGAGCGTGCAGCGCTGGAGTCGCCACTGCTGATATCGATCGACGACGCCCACTGGGCAGACAGCGGAACGGTCTCCGCGATACGGACGCTGCCGATGCGACTGATGGGCTTGCCGATCGCGTGGGTGATCGCTCTACGCCCGCCGCGGGAGGCGACGGCGCTCGTGCACGCACTCGAGCAGCTGAAGCGCGAGGGGGCACGGACGATCGCGCTCGGCCCACTCGACGATGACGCGGTCGTGCAGCTGGCAACCGACATGCTCGCCGCTCAGCCTGACGAGTCGATCCTCGAGCAGTTAGCGGAGGCCGACGGCAGCCCCTTCCTCGTAGTCGAGACGCTTCTCGGGTTGCAGGAGGAAGAGCGGATACGCGTGGTCGAGGGCCGCGCCGAGCTGATCGACGGCCAGCTTCCTCGGCGTCTCCACGAGAAGATGCGCGAGCGGCTCGGTCGGCTCTCCGACGAGGCAAGCGACGCCGTCACCGTCGCCGCCTCGCTCGGCCGCATGTTCACCTTCGACGAGCTTGCGCGCACCCTCGGGCAGCCGGCCTCGGACTTGCTCGCGCCGGTCGGAGAGCTGCTCGAGGCAAACCTGCTCGTCGAGCGCGACGAGAAGCTGGCGTTCTGGCACGACATCACCCGCGAGGCGGTGCGTGCCAGCGTGCCGGTGACAGCCCGCCGTGCGCTCGACCGGCAGGCAGCTGGTGTCCTGCTCGAAGCCGGCGCCCTGCCGGTCGAAGTCGCCGTGCAACTCGCGTCGAGCGCCCAACCCGGGGACGAGGTGGCGATCGCGACGCTGCTCGACGCAGCAAAGGCTCTTGTCACGACGGACCCCGACACCGCCGCGCAGTTCGGCGAGCGCGCGCTCGAGCTCGCACCGAGCCACCATCCACAGCGCGGGGAGATCGTCGGCACGACGGCGATCGCGCTGCACATCGCCGGCAACAGCGACGAAGCGATCATGTTTGCAGACCGCGCGCTTCGCGAGACCCTTCCTGCCCGGCAGGAGGCAGAGGTGCGCCTCAGCATCGCCGGCATGTTTGCGATCTCGCCGGAGATCAGGATCGGCGCCGGGCGCCTCGCTCTGAACCTCCCCGACCTCCCGGAGACGTTACGCGCCCGCCACCTTGCCTGCCTCTTCCACAACCTGGTGACCGCAGGTCGCGTCGACGAAGCGCGTGCAATGCTCGAGGAGACGCGCGCTGCGGTCGAGTCTGTCGAGGATGCTCGAGCGGCCTTCACGCTGCACGTCGCCGAAAGCGCGCTCGAGTACACAGACGACCGGTTCGGTCCGTCGCTCGAGCTGATCACGTCCGCCTACCGCGATGGGATCTTCGCCGGCGACGACCAGCGCCTCCGATTGGCGCACATGTGGCACGGCGAGTTGCTGAGCGCCGCCGACCGCTACGAGGACGCGCTCGCGATTGCTGCCGATGGCCTGGCGGCCGCCCAGCGGGATCGGCAGGGCTGGGCGTACCAGATGTTCGAGACCTGGCACGGCCGCATGCTGCTACGCACCGGACGACTTTCCGAGGCGCTCGCGGTGCTCGAAGGCCGCTTCGCACTCGAGGACGGAACCCACGCGGCCGCGGTGCTCGACGCCGCCGGCATCGTCGCGCTCGGGCGACTCGCGATCCACACCGGCGACGCCCGCCTGGCAAGCCGCCTTGGCGACATCGCGCAGGTCATGCTCGAACGGGGCACGCCGGCGGTACGGCGCCACGCGGGTTGGCTGCTCGCGCTCTTTGCGATGGCCGAAGGCGACGCCGAAGCGGCGCGAGCGTGGCTGCACGCTCCGACCGACCCGGACGGCCGAGCGACGCTGCCGCGGTTCCCGCTCGATATCGCCGACGAGGTGCTACTCGCTCGGATCGCACTCGCCTCAGGCGACGAGGATCTCGCGCAGCTCGCGCTCTCCAACAGCCGACGGCGAGCCGCGCTCAACCCCGGCATCGTCTCGATCGCCGCGACGGCGCGTCACGTCCGGGGCTTGCTCGAGCGGCGAGAGGCCGACCTCCGAGAAGCGGTCGATCTCTTCGAGAGCGCCCCGCGCCGGCTCGAGCAGGCGGCCGCCCTCGAAGACCTCGGCGCGGCGATGACCGCTCCCGGGCGCGGAGAGGCCATCGACGCTTACGGGCGTGCCCTCACGTTCTACACGGAGCTCGGCGCGGCCTGGGACGCCCGCCGTGTCCGCAGTCGCCTGCGCGAGCTCGGCGTTCGACGCCGCCTCGTCACCGCCGAGCCCGAGACGACCGGTTGGGCAGCGCTGACGGCGGCCGAGCTCGCCGTCGCGCGACTCGTCGCCGAAGGACTGACCAATCGCGAAGTCGCAGAGCGCCTCTTCATCTCGCCGCACACCGTGAACAGCCATCTCCGGCACGTGTTCTCAAAGCTCCGGATCAACTCGCGCGTGGAGCTGGCCCGGCTCGCGCGCGACTACGAGATGGCCTGATCGTGCGATTCCGCAAGCGCCGTGGCGTGACAGCCTCGATCGGCCATGCCGATGATCGACGTCTACGCCGTAGAAGGCACCTTCGCCGACAAGCACACCCTGGCCCAGAACGTCGCCGGAGCCGTGATGCGCTGGGAGGGGGTACCCGACATCCCGCTCTTCTCGAACAACACGGCCGCTTTCATCCACGACCTTCCCGCGGAGGCGATCTCGAATGCAGCCGGCGCGAGCAACTACATCCGCGTCCAGGTTCTAACGCCCGTCGGTGTCCTCGACCGCGACAAGCAGCTCGGCGTCGTCAAGGAGCTGACCGAGATCGTCGCGGAAGCCGCCGGTGACCCGAACTACGCGGAACGGACCTGGGTGCTGATCACCGAGTCACCCGAGGGCGGCTGGGGCATCGCCGGCCACGCGAACACGAACGCGGACATCGCCGCGACCGCGCGCACGGCGCTCGCCTCGAGCAGTTAGCGCCCCGCGACGCGCCGATACCCGCCGCTGACCCAGTCGACGACGAGGCGGCCGTATTCCTCGGATGCCTGCTCCCACGCGAAGTGGCCAGCGTCGAGCGGATGGATCTCGCTGCTCGGGAGGAGGTCGTGGAGGTACTGGTTGTTCGACCACGGCACGAGGTCGTCATCCCGCCCGGCGACGATCTGGGTCGGCGTGGGGATCGTCGGCAGCAGATCGCGCAACACCGGGTTCTGCTCGGGGTAGTGCCGCACGAAGCGGGCAGACTCCGCGAAGCGCCCGAGGTCGTAGGCGCTGACGTAGTCCTCGTGGACTTCGGGCTCGCTGTCGCTCGCGGCGCCGGGCTCGACGGCGTAGCCGATGTTGGTTCTGGCGTCCAGCCCCCGCACGACGTCCAGGCTCGGCGCTTCGATGATGTCCTTGAGCGCGCCGCCTGCTTCGATCGGGAAGCGGACGGCGCCGCCGCCGACGGTCATGCTCGTTACGCGCTCGGGAGCCTTCGCGGCAAGAAAGAGCGCTGCGGCCGTGCCGACGTCCGGGCCGACAACGTGCGGAGCGCCTAGGCCCCACTCGTCGATCAGGCCGGCCAGAAACGCTCCCGAGGCGTCCGGGGCGATCAGTTCCAGGCGGCCGTCGGAGTGACCGAATCCCGGCATGTCGATGGCGACCGCCCGCCCGACTGCCGAGACGCGGTGCCAGATGCGACGGAAGGCCCAGAGGCTTTCCGGCCACGGCGCGAGCAGCAACACGGCGACGTCCGAGCTTGCCTTGTTGTCGGCGAACCTCACTCGCACGCCGTCGCAGACTCGGAAGTAGGTCGTGATCGGAGAAATCGCCTCGGCGCTCATCTGATTGTCTCCTCCTTCAGTGCCTTGATGGGCTGTCTCGCTGACGACGATCGGCTCGCTCGCCCGGGTCGCTCCGAGACTTCTGCCACAGCCGGTCTCCCGGCGAGTATCCGTTTGCGAAGGCCCTAGCGGCATCGCATGAACCTGCGATTTCAAACGCCTTCGCCCTCGTACAAGAGATCGCCTGATCGTGCGATGCCGCGGACTGCGGCGTCGTGAGAGTCTCGATACGGGCTGGCGGGGTGAGCAGCGACGTGATCATCGGGCACGACGGGAAGCCACGCTGCGCCTGGGCCGGCGCCGGCGACACGGCCCTCGGCCGCTACCACGACGAGATCTGGGGTACCCGCACCTATGACCAGTCCGCGCTGTTCGAGGCGCTCACCCTGGGCGTGTTCGAGGTCGGGCTGAGCTGGTCGGTCGTGTTCGCGAAGCGGGAGGCGTTCCGGAAGGCGTTCCGGGGCTTCGACGTCGCCGAGGTCGCCGCGATGACCGAGCAGGACGTCGAGCGGCTGGTCCAGGACGCCTCGATCATCCGCAACCGCGCCAAGATCCAGGCGACCGTCGACAACGCCGGCGCGACGATGTCTGCCTCACCGAGCCTCGCGGAGCTCGCCAAGTCCTACGAGACCACCCGCAAGCGGGCGCCACGGTCGATCGCCGACCTCCCCACGTCGACCCCGCAGGCGGAGGCGTTCGCGAAGCAGCTCAAGTCGCAGGGATACCGTTTCGTGGGACCCACGAGCGTGTACGCGTTCATGCAGAACGTCGGCGTGGTCAACGACCACACCCACGCGTGCTTCCGCGCGACCGACTAGCCGTACGCCCGCCGAAGCCGTTGAACCGCGTTCGGCGCAGACTGACAGCGCGCGGCTAGGCTCGACTCGTGCCACCACCACCCGGGAGTCCCTCGCTGTCGACCTCGCAGCTCGCGACCCTCGCCACGCTCGGCGAGGAGCGCACGGCTCGGGTCGGAGACGTCCTGTACCGCGTCGGCGATGCGACATATCCGTTCATCGCAATCCGCGACGGCGAGGTGGCCATCCTCGATGCGGCGGGCAACGAGATCGTCCGCCACGGCGCCTCGAGCTTCCTGGGCGAGCTGAACCTCCTCTCCGGGCAAACGGTGTTCGTGACGGCGGTCGTGACGAAGCCGCTGCGCTACGTGGCGGTCGACCGCGACGCGTTGCGCGCACTGCTGTTCGACGACGGGCCGCTGAGCGACCTCGTGCTCTCGACCTTCATCGCCCGGCGGGAGGCGCTCCAGCAAGTCCAGGGGATCGGCATCGAGATCGTCGGGCCGCGCTCGTCCGAGGCGACGATGCGGATGCTCGACTTCGCCCGCGCGAACCGGCTCCCCTTCACCTGGCACGAGACCGCACCGGCGGACGGTACGGAGCCGCCGCTCGTGCGCCTCCCGGGCGGACCCGAGCTGCACCAGCCTTCCCAAGGCGAGCTGCTGCGGGCGCTCGGGATCGGCCGCGAGCTGGCGCCGCGCGAGGAGGTCGACCTGCTCGTCGTCGGCGCCGGCCCCGCCGGGCTCGCCGCCGCGGTCTACGGCGCCTCCGAGGGCCTCGACACGCTGATCGTCGAGAGCAGCGCGCTCGGCGGCCAGGCCGGCTCGTCGCGCCGGATCGAGAACTACCTCGGCTTCCCGGCCGGCATCAGCGGCACCGAGCTGACCAGCCGCGCCGTCAGCCAGGCGGTCAAGTTCGGCGCACGACCGGCGACCCCATACCGCGCGGTCGCGCTCGAACCCGGAGACGGGAGACACCTCGTCCGGCTCGAGGAAGGGCACGAGATCGCAGCCCGCGCCGTCGTGCTCGCCACCGGCGCCGACTACCGACGACTTCCGCTCGACGGCTTGGCCGACTACGAGGGCTCGAACGTCTTCTACGCCGCCGGGCCGCCCGAGGCGCAGCTGTGCGGGGCATCACGTGTCGCCGTCGTCGGCGGCGGCAACTCCGCCGGACAGGCCGCCGTCTGGCTCGCCCGCGGGGGCGCGCTCGTGACCCTGCTCCACCGCCGCGCCGACCTGCACGAGACGATGTCCGACTACCTGATCCGCGACCTCGACCGTTACGGCGTCGCCGTCCGCGACCGCAGCGAGATCGCCGCCCTCCACGGCCACGACGGCCACCTGGAGGCGGTCACGCTCGAGGACGGCGAGCGGCTGCCGTTCTCGTTCCTGTTCTTCTTCCTCGGCGCGCAACCGTGCACCGGTTGGCTCGACGACGCCGTCGCGCGCGCCGCCGACGGCTTCATCCTCACCGGCGACGCCGCCGGCGCCGACAACCTGCTCGAGACGAGCGTGCCCGGCATCTTCGCCGCCGGCGATGTCCGCTCCGGCTCCACCAAGCGCTGCGCCGCCGCCGTCGGCGAAGGATCGATGGCCGTCCAGTTCGTCCACGAGCACCTCGCAGACCTGGCAGTCCGAGTGGGATGAGCGAGCGCTGCACCCACCTCGACCAGGTCACGTTGCGCGAGCTCCCCGAATCCGTCGACGGCTGCGAGGACTGCCTTCGCACCGGCGGCAAGTGGCTGCACCTGCGCATCTGCCTCAGCTGCAGTCACGTCGGCTGCTGCGACGACTCCCCCAACCGCCACGCCAGCGCTCACCATCATGCGACCTCGCACCCGATCGTCCGCTCGCTCGAGCCGGGAGAGGACTGGAACTGGTGCTATGTCGACCAGCTCGCATTCCTCCTCGACGGCCTGCGCGGCACGACTCGCATCCCACCCTCACCGCTCCTGAACCAACTCCTAGAGGAGGACACATGACCACCGCTACGCACCAGGCGCACTGCCGGCGCTCGACGAGCACCGCCGCCGCGAGACCGGCAACGAGCTCCAAACGACACTCGTCGAGCTCGTCGACCTGTCGCTGATCGGCAAGCAGCTGCACTGGAACATCGTCGGGCGGCCGTTCAAGCCCCTGCACGAGCACCTCGACGAGCTCGTCGACTCCTGGCGCGAGCTCTCCGACACGGTCGCCGAACGCGCCGTCGCACTCGGTATCGCTCCCGACGGTCAGTCCGGAACCGTCAGCGCCGGCTCGGAGATCGAGCCTGTCGACGCTGGCACACTCGACACGGACACCGCCCTTCGCGAGCTCGTCGCACGGCTCGCCGACGTCACCGAACGCATCCGAGGGCGCATGGACCGCCTCGGCGACATCGATCTCGCCTCGCAGGACGTGCTCGTCGAAGTCGTCCGCGAGCTCGAGAAGCAGCTCTGGATGATCCGCGCGTCGCAGCCGGCCACAACGTAACGCAGCCGCCCGCCGCTTGCTTAAGCGCGCGTCTCGATCGCTTCCGCCGGGGCGCCGGCCGCCGATCGTCGCCGCGCCCGGTCCTCGCGCCAGTGGATGAGCTCGTACGCGTGTAGGGCGAGCCAGACGGCGGCGACGAGCGCAAGCGCCGCGAGCGCCGGCACCGCAACCGCCGCAGGCGTGAGCAGCGCAACCGCCACCGCCGCGATCGGGCGGCCACGCCCGAGTCTGCGCGAGACGCGCCAGCGAAGCCCGACGAAGGCGAGTAGGTAGAGGGCGGAGCCGCAGCACAGCGCCACCGCCGGGACGATGCTGAGCGCCGAGTGAACGTGCCGTAGCCCCGCTCGCATCGCGAACGCGAACAGGACGATGCCGACGACCATCGGCAAGTGGGCGTACGTGTAGGCGTCGCGCGCGAACGCGACTCGCCGCGCGCCGCGCTTTTCGGCGAGCAGGCTCTGCACACCGGCGGACGCGAAGTCGAAGTAGGCGAGCCAGAACGACCCGGCGACGACGAGGCCCAGCACCACGGCCGCGATCACAGCCGCACCAAGGTGGGTGTCGCGCGCACCGAATCCGATCGCCCCGAGCGACTCGCCGATCGCGATGATCACGATCAGGCCATGCCGCTCGGCGAAGTGCGCCGGCGCGACGCGCCAGCCGCCGAGGCCGCCGAGCTGCGGGCCCACGAAGCCGACGATCAGTCCGAGCCCCCACAACACCGGCCGGACATCGACCGGGACGAACGCCGCAGCGAGGATGAGCCCGGCGGCCGGCACGACCGTCCGCGCTAACCGCAGGACCGCAGCTAGCAGCTCGGGCTCGTCGCGGCCGACGACCGCATAGAGCCCGACGAAGACCGAAAGGACGGCGAACAACGCGACGCCGAAGAGGAGCCGGTGACTGCCGAACGCCTCGGGAACGGTGAGCGCTGCGATGAACGACACAGCCGTCGCCACCAGCAGGGCCGCCGTGACGATTCCCGCATCCGCGTCAGCCGCGTTCGTTAGCCATGCATAGCTCGCCCAGACCCACCACAAGACGGCGAGCACGAGCAGCCCGCGACCAAGCCCAGCCCACGAGCTCTGCTCCAGCCAGAGCGTCGTCACCTCGGTGAACGCGAACACGAACACGAGGTCGAAGAACAGCTCGATCGGCGAAACGCGATGCTCGCGCTCGAGAGCCAGTTCGCTCACAGAACGACGCTATCCCGGACGTCGCCCAAGCCGCCAGCTCAACCGCTGAAGACCGGCGAGCGGACTACAGGTTTCGGGATTAGATCGGGCCAGCTCGTCGTCAGGATGCTGCTGTGACGCCGAGCGATGACGTTTACGCGGCACCCGTAACAGTCGAGCGCCCACGCAGTGCAGCGTCCTAAGTCGCGGTGTTCGCCTTCTGATCGTGATGGCGCTTGCGCCTCTCACAGGTGCCCGGCGCCTCGCGTCACGTTCCTCAACTCGGCCGGCCGCGGCCAGCGGGCGCGCGTGCGTCCACACGCGTTCGCGCGTCGTCGGCAGATCAGGCTGCCCGCGGCGCGAATCCCTCGAGAATCTCGTCGACGAGGCGCTCGGCGAACTTGGGGTCGAGCTTCCCGCCGCTGAAAAGCAGTCGGTAGAAGAGCGGGCCGACCAGGAACTCGTGGAGGAACTGGACGTCGGTATCCGGGCGAAGGTCACCGCGCGCGATCCCACGGTCGATCACCGACTTCAGCAGCTCTCGCCGTGGCTCGACCACGCGCTCGCGATACGTACGAGAGAGCTCCGGCTCGGTCGCGATCGTCGACGCGAGCGCCTGCATCGCAGGGCCAAACGGCCGGGACGAGAGTTGCGTGACCACGCCCCTGACGAAGGCGAGTAGCTCCTTGCGCGTGTCGCCGACATCCACCGGATTCTCGAGTCGACCCAGCATGTCGATCATCACCGCATCGAGCGCGAGCTCCCACTTGTCGCGCCAGCGTCGGTAGATCGTCGTCTTCGCGACGCCGGAGCGCGCGGCGACGGCTTCGATGGTCAGCGCCGGCACGCCGCCCTCTCCTGCGAGCAACTCGCGCGTCGCGTCGAGGATCAGCCGCCTGGAGCGCGCCACGCGTTTATCCGGCTTGCGAGTCGTATCGACCATGGCGCTCAGTCTACAACGAAACGTAGCGTTGCGTAGCACATGTCTCCCGTGCTACGGTCCGCTCAATAGGAAACGCTACGGAGCGTTTCGGTACTGGGAGGAATCCAATGCACCGCTTCAAGTCACTATTGATCGCGTTGGCGGCGCTTGCCGTCGCCGCGACGTTCGTGGTCTCCGGCTCGGCCGCAGGCGGCCACGCCGTCGTGAAGGTCGGGCCGAGCAGCCTCGGCCAAATCCTCGTCGGCGCGCACGGGAAGACGCTCTACATCTGGGCGCACGACAAGACGAGCAGGAGCACGTGCAACGGCGACTGCGCCGAGTACTGGCCGCCGCTCGTCACGCAGGGTAAGCCGGCTGCTCTTGCGGGCGCACGTGCGAAGCTGCTCGGAACGAGCCGCCGGAGCGACGGCCGCATGCAGGTTACGTACGCCGGCCACCCGCTCTACTACTTCGTTCAGGACACGAGGCCGCGCCAGACGAAGGGCGAGGGGCTGACCGGCTTCGGCGGCCGCTGGGATCCCGTCTCGGCAAGCGGGGCAGCGGTCCGCAAGCGCAGCATCCAGTCGGCCGGCGACTACGGCACCCCGCCGCTCACGGCGAGCATCATCTCCCCGCTCGCCGGCGACCGCGCGGGCGTCGGCGGCACGTTCAGCGTCGAGCTCTCGCTGCAGGCTCGGACCTCGCGGGCGAACAGCCTCCTCTCCGGCTATACGGCCGCGTTCAACGACCCGCACGCGGCGACGTTCCACCCGGGGACGAACGCCGCGGCGCCCGGCCTCGTCGTGTTGCTGTCGACGACGCCGACGATCGCTGGCACGCCGCTCCACGGCGCGAACACGAATCTGGCCGGCGTCTTCCAGATCAACGACGTCACCAGGGTGCGTGGCCTGATGCGCACGTTCCACAGCTGGATCGTCACCTCTCCCGGTTTCTTCGGGAAAGGGAAGCAGGCAACGCTGACGGCCTACGCCGTGCGCGGCACCGCGCCCGCCGTCGTCAACGGCAGCGAGAAGCCGATCTCCAACGTCATCCGCGAGCGGTTCACGATCGCGGGCTAATCCTCCAAACGCCTGGCGGAGCTTTCCGCTCCGCCAGGCAACCGACCAGAGGAAGGCTTGGATGAACATCCCATCACTGACGACGATCGGTCGCCGCGAGCTCGCGCAGCGAGTCACCGGTGGCCTCGAGATCACCCTTTATTGGAACGCGTACGACAACAGCACGAGCATCGAAATCCATACCCAGGCAATCGAGGAAACGGTCAGCTTTCCGGTTCCGGCACATCGGGCACTCGACGCTTTCCATCATCCGTTCGCGCACCTGACGCCGCAGGAGGCCGCGTGATCGGACGCATGGCGTCGTCGTCGGCCCCGCGCGTCGAAAATACGCCGGGGGCCGAGGACGTTGGACAGCCTATGACCTCTCTCGATCACTGCGTCATCGCGGTCAGCGAGTGGGAGCGATCGAACGAGTTCTACGCGACCGTAGTCGGTGCGGACGTGGTGCCCCGCGGCGCCGGGTACGCCTACCGCTTCGGGGTGACGCAGCTGAACGTCCACGGTCCGGGGGTCCACGGCCATCCAAATTCGAGGCCGCCGGTCGCACCGGGCGGGGCCGATCTCTGCTTCGTCTGGCCGTCGCCGGTCGAAGACGCTGTGGCACACCTCGAACGTCTCGGCGTGGAGGTCGAGCTCGGGCCGGTGGAGCGCTTCGGCGCCCGCGGCGCCGGCAAGGGCGTCTACTTCCGCGACCCCGACGGGTCGCTCCTCGAGTTCATCTCGTACACGTAGCGCCTCGGGCGCGAGCTGCCGTCGGTCGCGGTCGCCCGCACGACCGCGACTGCTGGTCTCCTCGCCGTAGAGCAAGTGCAAGGCGTCGCCTGGCAGGCAAACTCCTTGAAGTCACTGGATGCTGGGGTCGTCGCCGAGGGGGCGGACGAAGAGGGATGAGCGCGCGGGTTGCCGGGCCAAATGCCGAAGAAGTCGCGAGCGCGTCACGGCTGCTCCTCGGACGCGATCGAGAGCTGGCGAGGCTCTACGCGCTCGTGGACAGGATCGAGGAGCGTGGCGGCGCCCTCGTCGTTCGCGGCGAGGCTGGAATCGGCAAGTCCGCCTTGCTCGCGGCGGCGCAGGAACGGGCGTTGGACCGACGAGTGACGGTCGTGTCCGCAGCGGGTGCGCTTTCGGAGGCCCAGCTTGGCTTTGCGGGCCTTCACCAGCTCCTGCTCCCCCTACTCGACCGTCTGGATCTCCTTCCAGACCCGCAGCGACGGGCACTCGAGGCGGCGTTCGGGATTGCCCAGGGCGACGCTCCTGACCTGTTCCTGATCGGGCTCGCAACGCTCGGGCTGGTCGCAGAACGGGCAGCCGAGAGGCCGCTTCTCTTCCTGGTCGATGACGCGCACTGGCTGGACCGGCCTTCATCCGAGGTGCTCGGGTTCGTGGCGCGGCGGGTCGAATCGGATCCGGCAGTCCTGCTGTTCGGCGTCCGAGAGGGACTGCCGAGCGCCTTCGACGGCGCCGACCTGCCCGAGCTGCGCCTTGCCGGGCTGGATCAGGATGCGTCGAACGCCCTCCTCGACCTTGGCGCGGTGACCCTGCCGATCGATCTCAGGCGCCGGATCCTCGAGGAGGCGGCCGGTAATCCACTCGCGCTGATCGAGCTACCACCGGCCGCGGCCGAGCTGGGGACGCACGCGCCGCAGTCCGGCCCTCTGCCGCTGACCGCTCGACTCGAGCAGACATTCGCATCGAGACTCACGACCCTCGGCATAGACGAGCAGAGACTGCTTCTCCTGGTGGCGCTCGACGAAGTCGACCTGGCCGAGCTGAGCCGGGCGGCAGGAAAGCCGGTCGACGCCGCCGACCTGGCCCCGGCTGTCGCGGCCGGCCTGGGGACGCTCGACTCGGCACGATTCCGATTCCGGCATCCCTTGATCGTCTCGGCGGTGACGCAGGCGGCGACGGCCGACCAGCTTCGGAGCGCGCACGGTGCCCTCGCCGAGGCACTGGCCGACGAACCGAACCGCGCCGTCTGGCACCGCGCCGCGGCGGCATCCGGGCCGGACGAGGCGGTTGCCCAGGCGCTCGATGCTGCAGCCGACCGGGCAACGCTGCGCGGGGCGCGCGACGTCGCGGTCTCAGCCTTCGAGCGAGCTGCAGAGCTGACTGCCGAAACACAGCTCCGCGCAAAGCGGCTCTACCTCGCCGGCGAAAGGGCCTTCGAGCTCGGCCGCTCGAGCGACGCTGTACGCCTGTTCCGTACCGCGCGGGACGTCGGCTTGCCCGCTCCCGAACACGCGATCGCCTCGTTCTATCTGGAGATAGCCGAGAGCACTTGGTCGGGCTCGGCGACCATCCGCGACTTCGCGCGGATCGCACGTGAGCTCGCAGATAGCGGCGACGGCGAGCGGGCTCTCGGAGCGCTCGACACGATCTCCGTGCGCGCCTACTGGGAGCGGCTGGACGACGAGACACGGCGAGAGGTCGCCGCGATCTCCGACGAGATCAAGGTCCCGGCCGACGACCCCCGTCGCCTGTATGTCCAAGGGTTGGTCGACCCGCTCAGCCGGGGAAAACAGGTCGTCGAGCAAATCGAACGCCTGTCGCCAGTCGGCATGTCCGATCCGGAGCTGCTTTTCGATGTCGGTGCGGCGGCAGCGTCCGTCTGGGCCCCGAATCTGGCGCTTCCCTTCCTCCGCGCAGCTGCCACCGGCGCTCGAGCGCAGGGGCGACTGAACCTGCTGACCCACACGCTCGTGTTCGAGGCTTGGACCAACCTTCATCGCGGAGCCGTCCGCCAGGCGATCACGCGCGCGGCCGAAGCCGCACGAATCGCGGAGGAGATCCGCGCACTCCGATACATGGTGGCCGCACGGCTCGCCGAGGCGATCGCAGGTGCGGAGCAGGGCGAAGACGAGATCTCCGAGCGGCTGATCGCCGAGGCCGAAGCCCTGCTCATCCCGCTCGGGGCACACCCGATGCTTGCTCTCACCGCACTCGCGCGCGGCAGGCTGGCGCTTGCCAGAGAGCGGTTCGGCGACGCGTATGAGCACCTCGCTCGGATCTTCGACCCGGCGGGCGTCGCCTTCCATCCCTTTGTTCGCGGTTGGGCGCTCGCCGATCTCGCCGATGCGGCAATGCGTGGTGACGGTGACCTCGACGCGGTTCGCGGCTACCTCGACGAGTGGGAGCAGGTCGCCGCGGAGACGCGCGCCACTCATCTGGAGGTGCAGGTCGCGTACGCAGCGGCAATCCTGTCCCCTGACGCGGTCGCGGAAAGGCACTTCCGCACCGCGATCGCCGCCGGCCAGGCGGAGTGGCCGTTCTACGTCGCCCGCGCGCAGCTCGCCTATGGGGCCTGGCTGCGGAGGCATCGGCGCATGACGCAGTCACGAGCGCCGCTTCGTGAAGCAGCCGAGACGTTCGACGCGCTCGGCCTGCTGCGCTACGCGGAGCGGGCTCGCCGAGAGCTGCGGGCCTCCGGCGAGACGGTCCGCCGCCGCGATCCCGGAGCGTGGGCTCAGTTGTCGCCGCAAGAGCTCCAGATCGCCCAGCTCGCTGCGGACGGCCTCTCTAACCGCGAAATCGGAGAGCAGCTCTATCTCTCGCACCGGACCGTCGAGTCACACCTGTATCGACTCTTCCCGAAGCTAGGCATTACGTCCCGCGCGCAGCTGCGGGACGCGCTCGAAGCCGCTCCGCACTCCTGACGAAGTGCAGTGACTCCACGTAAGCGATCGGCGACCGCCGGGGCTAGCGTCGCTGCTCGCCACAAGTCGGAAAGGAGTCACGTTGACAACCGCAATCATCGGCGTCGGCAATCTCGGGAGCGCACTTGCCCGGCACCTCACAGCCGGCGACGAGCTCGTCGTCCTGGCCGCCGCGGACGAAGCGCACGCAAAGACACTGGCAAACGAGCTCAGCCCAACTGCGAGCGCTGCCTCGGTGGAGGATGCGATCGAGAGCTCAGACGTCGTCGTGCTCGCGACCTGGCTCGACCAGACCAAGGAGCTCGTGCCCGCACGAGCCCACCTGTTCGAGCACAAGGTCGTCGTCGACCCCTCGAACCCGCTCGGCTTCGACGAGAACGGGCAGATGATCCGGACGCTGCCCGACGATCAGTCTGCGGGCTCGATCGTGCTCGACCTCCTCCCCGCGACGGCGCATTACGTCAAGGCGTTCGGCACGCTCGGCGCCGACTCGCTCGCAAGCAGCGCGAACCGCGAGCCGCAGCGAGTGGCGCTGTTCTACGCGACCGACGACGACATCGCGGCGGAAACGATCGAGCGGCTGATCCGCGCAGCCGGCTTCGATCCGCTAAAGGCCGGCGGCGCGGCCGCCGCCATCCGGATCGAGATGCCCGGTGGTGATCTCCACCAGTTCGGTCTGAACGGCGAGCTCCTCGACCTCGATCAGGCTCGCAGAGTCCTCGGAGAGACGGAGGTGCCGGCGTGAGCACGGCCGACACGACAATCGACACGGCGGCCCTTCCCGACTACGCTGCGCTCCCGGAAGCGGCTCACGGCCCACCCCTCAACGAGCAGGGCTACTACGTCGGCCGCGTGGAGCGGAACCTCTACTACGTCACCGATGGCACCTACATGTCGGCGTTCCTGACGACCTCGGACGGCGTCGTCGTGCTCGACGCCCCGCCGACGCTCGGGAACAACATCCAGCGCGCGATCGACGAGATCGCCGCCGCAAACGGCGTCAGCAACAAGGTCAACTACCTCATCTACTCGCACCACCACTCCGACCACGTCGGGGCGGCATCGCTATTCGACAAGAACGCGACCCGCATCGGGCACTCGGAGACGCGGAAGCTCCTGCTGCGGGACGACGACCCGGCGAGGCCTCCGAACGAGGAGACGTTCCAGGACAAGCGCAGCCTCGAGATCGGCGGCGAGCGGATCGAGCTCGCCTACCACGGCCCCAACCACTCGCCCGACAACATCGTCATCCACCTGCCCGAGCACGACGCACTGATGCTGGTCGACATCGTCAATCCGGGCTGGGTGCCGATCTACCAGTCCAATCTGAGCGAGGACATCCCCGGCTACATCGAGGCGCCGGCCATTGCGCTCGCCTATCCGTGGAAGCACTTCATTGGGGGCCACATGGGCCGGCTCGGCACGCGGGACGACCTCGCCCTCCACCAGCAGTACATGGAGGACCTCGCCGAGAGCTCCCGGAACGCGATCGACACCGTCGACCCGACGCCCTACTTCGTGAAGTACGGCGAGAACTTCTGGGCGGCGCTGAAGGGCTACCTCGACGAGTGCGCCGCAACGACGGCCGCGCCCGTGATCGAGAAGTACACCGGCGTCCTCGCGGCCGCCGACGTGTTCACGGAGGACGTGGCGTTCCAGGTGATGCAGTCGATCCGTCTCGACCTCGGCTACGGCGCCCAGGTCCACCCGTAAGCAAAGGAGACCGAAGATGACCAAGGATCTAGGCGTCTGGAAGGCCGACGACTGCGCGCTCGTGCTGATCGATTACCAGCCCGCGATGGTCGAGGTGATCCGTTCCGAGACGAACGCGGACATGGTCGAGCTCCACGCCAGGCTGCTGGCGAAGACGGCGAAGGCGTTCGGCATGCCGATTGTGCTTTCGACGGTCGGCGTCGGGTTCGGGTTCAACGGTCCTACGGTCCCGTCCCTTCTCGAGGAGCTCGACGGGGTCGAGCCGATCGACCGCACCTCGATGAACGCGTTCGAGGACGAGGCCTTCAGGGAGGCGGTGGCGGCGACCGGGCGCAAGCGGCTGATTGTCGGCGCCCTGCACACCGAGATCTGTCTCGCGTTCTTCACCGTGGAGGCGCTGAAGAACGGTTACGACGTGCTGTATGTCACCGACGCCGTAGGGGGCCGCTCACAGGTTGCGCACCGCACGAGCATCGAACGCCTCGCGCACGCCGGCGCCGTGCCGACCACCGCGCTGGCCGTCGTGACCGAGACGTTCCGCGACTGGGCGAGCCCGCTCCGCGAGCCCGCCCTCGGGGTCATCTACTGGTACTTCAACGAGGTCGGCAATCACACCGACAAGGTCGGCGTCGCCGAAGAAGAGAAGCAGGCGGCCTCGGCCTTTCTCGCGGCGGCGGTCTGAGTTGCCGGGAAGACTCGCCGAGAAGGTGTGCGTCGTCACGGGGACGGGCGGAAGCATGGGCCGCGCGACCGCCCTGACCTTTGCCCGCGAGGGCGCGTCGGTCGTTGGCTGCGACGTCACGGTCGACCCGGCGGAGGAGACCGTCGAGCTGGTACGGGCCGCCGGTGGGGACATGGTCTCCATGCAGCCGTGCAAGCTGACCGACCCAGCCGACTGCGCGGCGCTCGTCGATCTCGCGACTCAGACGTTCGGCCGGATCGACGTGCTCTTCAACCTCGCGGGCAGGTCGCACTTCGGACGGGTCGAGGACGTCACGGACGAGGACTGGGACGCGGCCCGCCGCGACGAGGTAGACCTGATCTTCTACCCGACCCGTGCTGCCTGGCCTCACCTGATCGCCAGCCGTGGCGTGGTCGTGAACATGGCCTCGCTGAACGGACAGCTCAGCTTCAAGAGCCTGGCCTCGCTGTCGCACACGACGAACAAGGCGGCGATCATCGGGATGACGCGGCAGCTCGCGATGGAGGGAAGCGGACACGGTATTCGCGTCAACTCGATCTCCCCCGGCCTGATCCAGAGTGGCGCGAACCGAGCCCATCTCGAGGACAGCGCAGGCGGGTTCGCGCAGGAGATGGTCGACAGGACGCTCCTCGGCCGTCTCGGTGAGCCGGAGGACGTCGCGAATCTCGCGCTCTTCCTCGCCTCCGACGAGAGCTCGTACATCACGGGGATCGACGTCGTCATCGACGGCGGGATGAAGGTCTGGTGACCAGGCGCTCGGGTTTCTGGGCTGTTGCGTTCGCCTTCCTGATCGTGATGGCGTTCGCGACGCTGCCGAGCCCGCTCTACGGCCTGTACCGGGTGCGCGACGGCCTGTCGGCGCTCACGATCACCATCGTCTACGCGATTTGGGCGGCGGGCACGATCGCCGCGCTGATCGCCGTCCCGTACATCGCCGGGCGGATCGGCCGCCGCGGCGCGATGCTCGCAGCGGTGGCGACGATGATGGTGGCCGCGGGCGTGCTCGCCGCGTGGAAGGCGCTGCCGGGCCTGCTCATCGGACGCACGCTCACCGGCTTCGCGGTCGGGACGGCCGCCGGAACGGCGATCACGTACCTCATCGAGCTCCGTCTCCGCGCCGATCCGAACGCCTCGCCGGGCCTCGCCCGGACGATCGGCACATCGGTGAACGTCGGCGCGCTCGGCATCGGTCCTCTCGTCGCCGGCTTCCTCGCGGCTTGGGTGAGCCATCCGCTCACGCTGCCGTACCTCGTCTGGATCGCGCTCGGAGCGGTCGCGTTGGTCGGCCTCGCGGCGGCGCCGGAGACGGGTGCGCCGGCCGCGGCTCGAGCTCCGTTCTCGGTCCGGCTCCCCGCACCCGCAGGCGCGGCGACCATGGCCGCCTTCGCGGCCAACGGGCTCTTTGCGGGACTCGCCGGGCTGTTCCTCGCCACCACCTTCCACCACACCTCGCACGCGCTTGCGGGAGCGACGTTGTTCATCGTCTTCACGGCCGGAGTGCTGTCCCAGCTCCTGACCGCGAACCTGCGGGCGTCGCGCGTGCTCGCGTTGGGCACCGTCTCGATGCTCGTCGGTCTCGTGCTCCTCGTGACCTCTGTGCGCCTCTCGACCCCGAGCCTCGCTCTGTTCCTCGTCAGCGGTGGTCTGATCGGAGCAGGCGCCGGCGCCGTCTACAAAGGGACGACAGGGCTCGTGCTCGACGGGACGGCGCCCGAGAACCGTATCGCGATGACCGCGGAGTTGCTCATCGCGTGCTTCATCGGGCTCTCCGTCCCCGTCATCGGCGCGGGAGTGGCGCTCGACCAAGGTGCAAGCGCGCCGAACACCGTCCTCGTCTTCGCGATCCTCGTCGGCCTCGGCGTCGCCGGCGCCGGCTGGGGGCTGCTCGGCCACCGACCGAAGAGCTCGCCCCAGGCCGCATGACCGCGTTCGCGCCGACCGACCCCGCCCGGGTCCATGAACTGACGGTCGAGAACCTCTTCGCGGTGTTCAACGTCCGCGACCCAGAGCGTCGCATGGAGGCAATCGCCCGCAACTACACGGAGGACGTCAAGTGGACGGATCCCGAGGGGACGTTCGAAGGGCAGGAGGCCATGAACGCGCAAGCGCAGAAACTGCTGGAGGGCGTCCCGGACTTCGTGTTCACCGCCGCCGGGCCGGTGTACGTGAGTCGGGATCTTGGGCTTCTCGCCTTCCACATGGGAATCCCGGGGCGGCCACCTGCGGTCAGCGGGATCGACGTAGCCCTGGTGCGCGATGGAAGGATCGCCCTGTTGCATACGATCTTGACCGCTCAGAGTTGAGGACAGGGAGGCTCCGGGGATGAGCGTCGATAGCCCCACTCCCGAGCAAGCCGGCGTTGCCGAAGCCGCGGCGCGCCCCGCCGCCCGGGTCAACCCGAACGCCGTGCTCGCGGTCGTCGCGGCAGCGCAGTTCATGGTCGTCCTCGACGCGACGATCGTGAACGTGACCCTGCCGACGATCAAGGTCGACCTCGGCTTCTCGGAACAGAACCTGTCCTGGATCCTGAACGCCTACACGCTGATCTTCGGCGGGTTCCTGCTGCTCGGCGGCCGGGCGGCCGATCGGCTCGGGCGGCGGAGGCTCTTCCTCACCGGGATCACGCTCTTCGCCGGCGCCTCGCTGATCTGCGGGCTCTCGCAGTCCGAGGCCATGCTGTTGGTCGCCCGCGGCGCTCAGGGGCTCGGCGGAGCTTTGGTCTCACCGGCCGCCCTCTCGATCATCCTCACCACCTTCGCCGAGGGGAAGGAGCGAAACCGTGCACTCTCGGTCTGGGGCGCGATCGCGGGCGCAGGTGGGGCCGTCGGGATCCTCCTCGGTGGCGTGATCGTGGACCTGCTGAGCTGGCGCTGGGTCTTCTTCGTCAACGTCCCGATCGGGGCCGTGCTGGTCGCACTCGCTCCGCGGTTCGTTCCGGAGAGCCGGTCCGAGGCCCGCTCGCGCGGGTACGACGTGCAAGGCGCCGTGGCGATCACGCTCGGGACGATGGGACTCGTCTTCACCCTGATCAAGGCCAACAGTTGGGGCTGGAGCTCGGCGCGGACCCTGGTTGGCTTCGCCATCGCCGTCGCCCTCATCACCGCCTTCCTCTGGATCGAGCGTCGCAGCGACGATCCCCTGGTCCCCTTGCGAATCTTCTCGAACCGCAACTTGGCGGCATCCGACGTGACGTACTTGCTCACGGCGGCAGCGCTGTTCGGAATGTTCTACTTCTGCACCCTCTACCTGCAGCAGGTGCTCGGCTTCAGTGCCCTCAAGACCGGCGTCTCCTACTTGCCGTTCAGCGCTGTCCTGATCGCCTCCTCGACAAACGCCGCGCGTCTGGTCGACCGCTTCACGCCGAAACCCGTGCTGGTGACCGGCCTCGCCATTACGACCGTGGGATTCGTGCTCCTCACCCGCATCTCCGGTCACGGAGACTACGCCAGCCACCTCCTACCGGCGCTGCTCGTCCTGGGAGTCGGGCTCGGGCTCACGTTCGTCCCGGTTACGATCGCGGCGACCACCGGGGTCTCGCCGGCCGAGTCCGGGCTGGCGTCGGGGCTGCTCAACACGACGCAGCAGGTCGGCGGCTCGCTCGGCCTGGCCGTCCTCTCCGCGGTCTCGACGAGCCGGATCACGAGCGCTCTCGACTCGGGCTCGGGGCTGCCGGTCGCGCTGACCCACGGCTTCAAGGGCGGCTTCGTCGTCGCCGCGGCGCTCTGCGCGGCCGGCCTCGTCGCAGCAGTGGCCTTCCTGCCGCGGCGACCTCGTAGGGTCGAGGACGCGCCCGCGGAGACCGCCGCGCTTGCGTTCGCCCGCTGTCCCGGTGCTCCCTACTGTGGCGCCCTCGCGCGCCTCGTGACACTCGGGCGAAGGGCAAGACGGACTGCGGAAGCATGAGCGTCGAAAGCCGACCCCGCAAGCGAGCCCCGCTCGCCGATCCGAAGGCGCGTGAGTTCCTGCACAAGGCGGACCCGGTGCTCGCGCGCCTGATCGACGAGCGGCCCGACTTCCGGCCACGGGCCTGGACGGAGGAGCTTCCTCCCTTCGACGCCTTCGGGACGCTCGTCTTCCAGGTCGCGGGCCAGCAGCTGTCGGTCGCCTCGACCCGAGCGATCATCCGGCACCTCGAGGAGCGATTCGGCGGCCACATGCCGTCGGCGAAGGAGCTGCTCGCCGCGGATCCGCAGGTGCTGCGCGAGAGCGGCTTCTCAGCGCGCAAGGGCCAGACGCTCCGAGCGCTCGCCGAGCGGTTCGTCGACGGACGCCTGAGCGACGAGGCGCTCGCGCGGATGACCGACGAGGAGGTCGAGGCAACCCTGACCGAGGTAGGAGGGATCGGGCTGTGGACCGCGCGCGGATTCCTGCTCGTCGCGCTCGATCGGCCCGACGTCTTCCTCTCCGGCGACCTCGCACTCCGGCGCGCGATCCAGCGAGCGTACGGCTTCGACCACCTTCCGACCGACGACGAAGTGGCCGAGGTGTCGGATCGCTGGCGGCCGTATCGGAGCCTTGCGGTGAGCTACCTGTTCGCGTCCGAATACGACGGGCAGCGGTGACCGACTCGGTGGGAATCATCGGCGCCGGGCGGCTCGGCCAGGCGATGGCGCGGACCGCGCTGCGCGCCGGCCGCCGCGTCGTGATCGCCTCGAGGCGCGGCCCGGAATCGCTGGCGTCGGTGGTCTCGGAGCTCGGCGACGGCGTGTCGGCGGGAACGGTCGAGCTGGCAGCGGCGGCCGGCATCGTCGTCATCGCCGTGCCCTGGGACCGAGTGCCTGAGGCGGTGCGAGGCGTCGAGTCGAGCGGTCGGATCGTCATCGACGCGACCAACGACTGGGCCGCCGACGACCTAAACGGGAGAACGTCGAGCGAGATCGTCGCCGACCTCGTCGCCGGCGCGCGCGTCGTGAAGGCGGCCAACACGCTCGGCGCCGACGTGCTCGCCTCCGATCCGCGCCAGGCCGGCGGCCAGCGAGTGATCTTCGTCTCCGGCGACCACGCCGACGCGAAAGCCGAGGTGATCAGGGTGTTCGAAGACGCAGGCGCTTCGCCGCCATTGACCTCGGCGAACTGGCGACAGGCGGCGCGATGCAGCAGATCCACCACCCGCTCGCCGGCCTCAACCTGATCCGACTCTGAGCAGCGTCTAGCGATGACCGCCCACACGAAGCTCACTCCGGCCGAAGCCGCCGACCGGCTCGCCTTGCGCGAGCTCTTCGACGCGTACGCGCACTGCGCCGACCGCCGCGACGCCGAAGGGCAGAAGGCGCTCTTCACCGACGACACCCGCTTCGCCGTCTACATGGACGGCGAGGGCAGCGAGCCGACGTACGTCCTGCAAGGACGCGAAGCGCTCACACCCGTCTTCGAAGATCTCAACCGCTACGAGGTGACAACGCACTTCAACGGCCAGAGCACGGTCACAATCGACGGGACCCGCGCGACTGGCGAGAGCTACACGATCGCCCACCACGTCTTCACCGAAGACGGGACACGCAAGATCATGATCGCCTCCCTCCGCTACCTCGACACCTTCGCCAAGATCGACGGGCGCTGGTTCTTCGCCGAACGGAAGCTCATCCTCGATTGGAGCGAGACGCGCTCACTCGGTACGGAGGTGGAGAGCTGATGGCAGAGCAATTGAGCTTCGCCAGGGACATCCGTTCGCTCTTCAGGGAACGCGACATCCGGTCGATGAAATTCGCCTTCGACCTGGCTTCGTACGAGGACGCCCGGACGCACGGGGAGGCGATCTATGCGGCGCTCGCCGCCGGTCAGATGCCTTGCGACGGCGCGTGGGCCGACGAAGACGTGCGGCGTTTCCGATCCTGGCTCGATACCGGCGCCCTGCCCTAGCCCCTCGGCGCCCCGGTTAGTCGCTCGCGCGGAAGCACCCATCGACGTGGTCGTTGACCACGCCGATGTTCTGCCGGGACGTGTGCTCTCCTCGAGCCGGGGAATGCGGGCGCTCATGCAGCTGACGGCGCATTCCGATGACGTCCGATTTTCTTGTGCCGAAGCCGTGCGACTGTCTACACGAGGCCTCGCTGATCTCGTACGGCGCCGGCGACTGAGCTTCTCGCGCTCGCGATCACGGCCTGTCCAATCCTTCGCAGCATCCCCTCGAAGATCAGGTGGTGAACCGGGTAGAGCGTGTACCAGTACGCGAGTCCTGCGAGTCCGTGGGGATCGAAGATCGCTGTCTGGCGCAGTGTCGTTCCGGCTTGGTCGCCGTCCACCTCGAACTGCAGCCAGATGCGCCCAGGGGTCTTCATCTCGGCTGAGAGCCGCAGGAGCCGATCCTGTTCGAAAGCCTCGACCCGCCAGAAGTCGAGCGTGTCCCCCACCGCCAGCCGAACGGGATCCCGACGCCCGCGGCGGAGACCGACGCCGCCGACGAGCTTGTCCAGGAGGCCGCGTAACCGCCAGAAGCCGTTTGCGTAGTACCAGCCGGTCTTGCCGCCGATTCGCTGGATGGGCGCGAACGTCTGCTCCGGCGACGCCGCGACACTGATCGTGCGCGATGCGACGGCCCGCCGGCCGAGCGTCACCCCGCCCCAGTTTCGCCCTCGGTGGGCCGACAAGGCATCCGACCATCGGGTCTCGGCGAACTCCCGGTCCTCGTTCGCGAGCGCGCGCTCGATCGCCTCGCGGAAGCCTCGCGGGCAGATCGGAAACAGCTCGCGGGCCGATCCGTCGGCAACGAGGGTGTCGTTGCGCAGGCTCTCGATCAGTTCCCGGCCGATGCTCGCGTACACCGGCGTTACGACGGTCAACCAGAGCCCGGAGATGCGCGGCGTCGCGAGAGGGACACGAATCAGGGCGCGCCGCAGACCTGCCTGCCGCGCATACTCTCGCATCAGGTCGGCATAGGCGACGCGGTCGGGGCCGCCGATCTCGAAGAGCCGGCTCTCCTCGAGCTCGAGGTCGAGAGCGGCAAGCAGGTACGCGAGGACGTCCTCGACTGCGATCGGCTGCGTGCGTGAGCGGACCCAGCGCGGGATCGGCAGGACAGGCGAGCGGTCGACGAGCGAGCGCACGATCTCGAAGGAGGCGCTCCCCGAGCCGATGACGACGGAGGCGCGAAACTCGATCGTCTGGACGCCCGACTCGCGCAGGATCCGCCCGACCTCGTGTCGGCTCTCGAGGTGAGTGGAGACATCGTGCTCTGCGCCGAGGCCGCCGAGGTAGACGATCCGGCTTACGCCGCTTTCGCGTGCGGCGGCTGCGAAGTCCTCCGCGCCGTGCCGATCGGCGCCCGCGAACGGCCCCGGCGCGGCCATCGAATGAATGAGGTAGTAGGCGACCGTGACACCGGCGAGCGCCTCGTGCAGAGAGTCGGGCTCAAGGATGTCTCCGTGAACGATCTCCGTTTGCGCAGCCACCCGTCCCGAAAGAGCCTCGGGTCTCCGCACCATGCAGCGCACCGGTCGCCCCGACGCCTCGAGCCTCCGGAGCAGCCGGCCACCGATATAGCCGGTAGCCCCGGTGAGCAGAACGCGTCCCGCCGCCTGCTGCATCGGCCGCGATACCGGGTCATGGCGGTTTCGCACGCGTCACCAGTTTGTTTCTTGCGTCCGCGCTGCTCTCAAGCGGCCTCCCTGTGTTCGGGCTCGGCGGGGGGACTAATCTTGCGCGGCTCGGCGAGCTTTTCGATGAACGGCTTGATCATGTCGATCGGCGCCGGGAAGACGATCGTCGTCGACTGCGAGGCGCCGAGCTCGAGCAGCGTCTGCAGGTAGCGGAGCTGCAGCGCGGTTGGGTGTCCCTCGATCACGAGCGCCGCGTCCTTCAGGCGTTCGCTCGCCTGGAACTCGCCTTCGGCGTTGATGATCTTGGCGCGCCGCTCGCGCTCTGCTTCGGCTTGCCGCGCCATTGCTCGTTGCATGCTGGCGGGGATCTCGACGTCCTTGACCTCGACGATCGAGACCTTGATCCCCCACGGCGCGGTCTGCTCGTCGATGATCCCCTGCAGGATCGCGTTGATCTTTTCCCGCTCGGACAGAAGCTCGTCGAGCACGTGCTGGCCGAGCACCGAGCGCAGCGTTGTCTGCGCGATCTGGGTGGTCGCGACCATGAAGTTCTCGATGTTCACGATCGCGGCCTTGGGGTCGACGATGCGGAAGTAGGCGACCGCGTTGACGCGCGCGGGGACGTTGTCCTTGGTGATCACTTCCTGCGGCGGGATGTTGAGCGTGATCGTCCGCAGGCCGACCTTGACGATCCGATCGACGATCGGGATCAGGAAGACGACGCCGGGGCCTTTCGGCGGCTCGAGCAGGCGCCCGAGGCGGAAGACGACGCCACGCTCGTACTCGCGAAGGATTCGGATAAACATGGCTGATCCTTTCAGTGATGGCTTTGGTGTAGGGCGTCCGCCTTGGTGCGGAGGTGAGTGACGGTCAGCTCGAGCCCGTCGAGCGCTTCCACTTCGACCCGCTCGCCCGGGCGCAACTGCGATCCGTCGCTCGTGTGCGCTCGCCAGAGCTCGCCGTCGGCGAAGACGAGGCCGCTCTCCCGAACCTCGCCGCTGGTGCCGACGAGCGTCTGCGGCCCGGTCTTCACGGGCTGCCGTCGGGCCGCGATTCCCTTGCTGGTGACGAAGATCCAGAAGGCGGCGATCGCAAGCCCGATCCCGACAACGAGGGCGGTGTCGATGTGGTACGGCGCGGGCGCGTTGGCGAAGAGCAGGGGCAGTCCGATGCCGAGGCAGATCAGGCCGGCGATCGTCAGCGCGCCGTGCGTCGTGGCGTGGAGGTCGATCACGAGCAGCGCGACGCCGAGCACGACCAGGGCGAGGCCCGCCCAGCTGACCGGGAGGATCGAGAACCCGAACAGGGCGATGGTCAGCGAGACGGCTCCGATCGCCCCCGGTAGGACGACGCCCGGGTGCAGGACCTCGAAGACGAGCCCGGCGATCCCGGCCAGGAAGAGGATCGCGATCAGGTTCGGGTCGATCAGCGTGTTGAGGAACCGGGTGAAGAAGCCGGGCGAGACGGTGGTGATCTGGGCGCCGGCCAGGTGGAGCGTGAACGGGCGCTGCGGATCCTTGGTCTGGTAGCCGTCGAGCTGACGGAGCAGCGTGGGCAGGCTGGGCGCGATCGTGTCGATCACGTGCATGTGCAGCGCCTGCTGCGCGGTCAGGTTCGACGCCTTCGTGACGGCGAGCACCGGCCAGGCGGTGTTGCGCTTGTGCGCCGCGGCGAGCGAGCGAAGCGAGGCGGCCGCGTCGTTGATCACCTTGCGCCGCAGGTCGGAGCCGATGTTCCCGCCGTTCGAGTTGATCGGGGTCGAGGAGCCGATGTTCGAGACGGGCGAGAGCGCGAGCACGTCGCCCGCCTCTGCGATCCAGACGCCCGCCGAGGCGGCCCGGGCGCCGTTCGGCGACACGTAGACGATCACGGGGATCTTGAGCGAGAGCTCCTTCTGGTAGATCGAGCGCAGCGAGCTCGACAGGCCGCCGGGCGTGTCGAGTTCGATCACCGCGGCGTCGTAGTGCTTCTCCGCCACGTCGAGCTGGTGGTTCACGTAGTCCTTCGTGACCGGGTTGACCTCGAGGTCGGGCCCGAAGCGGATTGCGAGCACACGGGGTGTCGTGGCGCCGGCGGGAGATGCGACAAAGAGCGCGTAGACGCCGAGCGAGACGATGGTCAGTGCGAAGATCATCGCGATCCAACGCAAGGCGGGCGTTGCGTGGGTCACGCGGCCTGCCTGCGCACCCGCTGCTTCTGCTGGGGCTTCGTCTGCCTGCTGAGCTCGCTGTTGAAGTGGCTGACCGCGTCCGCGGGCAGTGCGGTGACCTCGCGCAGGTGCCGGCTGCTGACCGTCGCCAGGCGGCCGAGCAGCTCGCGGGACGCGGTCTCGCCGTGCGCGCGGCTGAGCAGCTCGTCGCTGACCGCCTGGGCGTAGCGGTCGGCGGCTTGTGCCCAGCCGACGAAGAACTTGCTCAGCGAGGTGAGCGTGGCGAGCTGGATGCGAGTGGCGTGCACGAGCAGCTCGCGGACGGCGTCGGAGTGCCTGCCGTTCGAGCCCGCCGAGCTCTCGCTTGCTTGGGCCGAGGTCTTGCCGCTGGTATGTCTGGATGCTGCTGAAGCCATGTCAGTCTCCTTGGGGAGGGAATGGGTGCGATCACCGCCCCACCCCGAGCGCCTGGGCTGCCCAGCCGCCGAGGGCGAGGAGAACGATCGCGAGTCCGATTGCGACGAGGATCAGGCGCTTGTTGATCGGCGAGTGCCGACCGCGAGCCCCCATCGTGGCGCCGTTTACGAGTCTGGTGTGGGCCATCGCCTCTCCTCCCGAAAAGTCGCAGCCGGTCGGCTGCACGGAAGAGGCGTCCTTGGCCTCGGGCGGCGTCGTCGCGAACGCCGCACGTCCAACGTAGCAGGACCGCTCGAGCGTGCGCGCGGCCCATCAGAGGCCTCGTGGAAAACGGATCGACTCCGGCGCGACCAGCGGTCGACCGACGTCGAGTTGGATCTGGGCATGCGCGAGAAGCGGGATGTCGCGTGGGTTGCCGAGGTAGTGGCGGCCGTCGAAGAACGCGGTCACGCGGCCGGTCGCCGGGCCGACACGCTGGGGACCCAGCGGCTCGCTCCAGATGTCGAAGAAGTTGCCGAGCGTGTAAATGCGCTCGATCGGTGATTCGATGTGGATGATCCCGTCGGCCGCGTGCGTGTGCAGCCAGAAGAAGGCGGAGCCGCCGAGGGCAAACGAGCCGCTCGCCGTCGCTTCGACCTCGAGCGGCGGAGCGATGCCGACCCCGTAGGGGATCTGGCGGGGCGAACCGGCCACGAAGACCGTCAAGTGCGCGTGGATGTGAAAGACGAGTTGCTCTGCCGCGGCAGCCGAGATCCCGTCGACGCTGCGGCCGGGCGCGGGAGCGCTGGGGCGGGCAAGCGAAGGAGGGCCGGGGATCGGCACGCCCTCGGGCCCGAGTGGGCCTGGGTCGGGCGCCGACGAGAGCGCCGGCAGCGACGAGAGAGGGGCAAGCGGAAGCGCCGGCCGGGAAGCCCGGCCGCTCCCTCCGGCGATCTGCCAGAGCACGAGGCCGAGGGCGACGGCGGCGGCGGACAGGACGGCCGCCGCTATGCGCACGGCGCTCGAGCGGGTCGTCGGGCGCAGGGCGCGTCCCTGCCGACGAACGGGCGCCGGAGGTCGCCGTCGACCCGCTCGACTCATGGGACGTCCAGTGCCGCGCCACGCGGGTGCGAGCTCGCTCGCACCCGCGTGGCGCGGTCGGACACCGGCGGCTTCCGCACGGCAGCCGTTCGCGTGGCGCAGCGCGCTGGGAGGGGTCGGCCGGGCGCGTCGGGGACGGATCTTGCCGGTGTCATCCTCGACTCCGTACGCGGCTACCAGCCGCCGGAGCCGTAGCCGCCGGAGCCGTAGCCTCCGCTGCTCGGCTGACTGGGCTCGACCGAGCGGCCGTTCGCCGCGAGCGCGTACCACTCGGCGCCGAAGTTGGTCAGGCCCTCGCCGCTCGTCTGGCCGGCGGTCTTGTCGCCCACGAACGAGTACAGCGGGTGCCCTGCATAGGTCACCTGCCGCCGCCCGTCCTGTCGCCTGGTGAGGCCGAGCATCGACCCGTGCACTCCCTTGCCCGCGCGGGGCGTGGCTCGGCTGACGAGCGGCGGCCAGTACTTCACGCAGGCCTTCTCGCACGCGCTCTTGCCTGTGCGGTCTTTCTCGAACAGATAGAGCGTGCGACCACGAGCGTCGACCAGGACCGGGCCGAGCGTTGTCTTGCGGAGCCCGACCAGCGCTCCGTTCGGTGTGCGCGTCGCCGAAGCGACGCCACCATAAGCGGCGACGACGAGGACAGCCGTGGCAGCGATTGCGCTGAGCGCGAATCGCCGGAGTGAGGGCGTCTTGCTCATCGAGGTTTCCTTTCGGTCGTGACGGGTCGGTGAGCTGCGCGGCTGCGCGCAACGATCAGCACGAACAGGCCCAGAGAGACGGTCGTCAAGGCGTCGAAGAGCAGCGCCAGCACGATCGCCAGCCGATAGCCGGACTCCATGAAGGCGAAGAGCGGCATGTACTCGCTCACGAGCAGGCTCGCTAGCGAGCCGACCGCTATCCCGATCGCGCCGAGGGCGGCCAGGACGAGGATCAAGTCACCGACGTTCCGCCCCAACCGTCTGACCGGCGCGAGCAGCACGGTCCCTACCACTCCCGACCCGAGGAAGCTGAGCAGGAAGAGCGTGCCGATTGTCGGCACCACCGAGAAGTACGCGCCGTAGTACTGCTGCGCGTGGACGGCGCCGACCAGCAGAATCGAGACGGCACCGAGATAACGGGCCGCCTCGCCCGCTACCTCGGTGGGTCGAGTCGGCCGAGCCGGTAGGGCCGGCAGCGCTACGTGCCGGCCCTCGGGAGGCCGGCGCGCGGTCTGCCCCGGCACGCTAGCCACGGTGGATCTCCTTGCCCGCGGGCGAGAGCACCCACCAGGGGCCGCCGAACTGATTCACGCCCTGGCCGGTCGTCTGGCCGGGCTTCCGGTCGGTGACGAAGTAGTAGAGCGGGTGGTGGTTGTAAGTGACCTCGAGCTTGCCGTCCTTCCGCTTCGTCGTTCCGAGCAGCGAGGCGCGTACGCCGCTGCCGGCATGCGGCTTTCCGTTGGTGAGGAGGGGCGGCCACAGCGCGGCGCAGGCGCCGTAGCAGCTGCTCGCGCCGCGCTTGTCCTTGACGAAGTCGTACAGCGTGATTCCCTTGCCGTCGACCAAGATCCGTCCGAGCCGCGACCTCGCGACCGCGACCGTCGTTCCGCGCGCCGTCGTGGCGTTCGCGAACGCGAACGCGGCGGCGATCGAGGCGAGCGCGGCCGCTACGGCAAGAGCGGTCGAGAGCCTGATCCAGTGCCTCATCGAATTCCTCCTATTGGTGGGGGACGATGGCTCCGAAGAGCCCGTCCGCTTCGTCGTTGAGTCCGGCCGTGAAGAAGAGCGTGTTCGGGCCGGCGCCCGGGGTCGCGGGGGCGAAGCGCAGTCCCCACAGTCCGTCGATCACGATCGGGCCGCCGCCGGGCCTGCTGAGCTCGCCCTGGAGCTCGCCGCTTGTCGGGTCGTAGACGTCGATCCGTCCGTTGCCGAAGTTGCCGACGAGGATGTCGCCGCCGAAAGCGCCGAAGGTTGGGGGCGCCAGCGTGACGGCCCAGGGTGAGTCGAGCCTGCCGCGGCTGACGAGCCGCTGGAGCAGGTCGCCGTTCGGGGCGAAGACGTCCACGAAGCCGTTGCCGGGCCTGGCGGCATCATCAGCTTTGCCGGGGCCCTGCTTGGCGAAGGTGACGTAGAGCTTGCCGCCGATGTTGTGGATCCCGAAGGGCGCGAACCCGGCGGGGATCGTGGGGTCGGTGAAGCTGTTGACGAGGTTGAAGTGGCTGTCGAAGACGTCGACCGTCCCGAAGCGGAAGCTGGTCGCGTAGACGAACTTGCCGCTCGGCGTCGTGACGAGAGCGAGGCCCTTGTAGTTTGCGCCGACGTCGCCGGCGGCGTCGGTTGCGGTCGATCGGTCGACCGCGATGACCGCGTGCGCGTTGTCGACGTTCGGGTTCCAGCCGGCGATGGTTCCGTCCTCGGTCGCGAACAGGAAGAAGGCAGGGCCGGAGACGCCGTTCTTCGAGACCACGAAGTCGGACGAGCTCGGGTCGAAGGTGTTGAACGCCTGCCCGGTCGGCGCCCCGACCGCGCCGCTGCCGGCGGAGGGCGGTGCCGGAATCGCGACCACGCGCGGTTGCGGGTTGCCCGCTCCGTCATACAGCGTCGTCACGCCGGCGTGGTTGTCGGACACCCAGATCGGGCTGCCCGGGCCGACCGACGTG